>NZ_JBSICA010000100.1:0-242 GCF_058245595.1 Pseudomonas sp. UF-293
TCCCGAAGGCGGTGGGTCAGCTTGCACATTCATGACTGACAGGACGCCTTCGCGAGCAAGCCCGCTCCCACAGGGATAGCGGGTGCACCACCTGATCCTTGATCACCACAGAACCAATGTGGGAGGGGGCTTGCTCCCGAACGCGGTGGGTCAGCTTGCACATTGATGACTGACAGGACGCCTTCGCGAGCAAGCCCGCTCCCACAGGGATGGCGGGTGTACCACCTGATCCTCGATCACCA
>NZ_JBSICA010000101.1:0-241 GCF_058245595.1 Pseudomonas sp. UF-293
CTTCACGACCGCGTCGTTGGCGGCGGCGGCCGCGGCCCTCATTTCCACCTGCGCGGGTTCGGTCTGCGCGTGGCCGCTGATCGCGGTGAATGCAAGCGTCGCCATGCAGGCGAGCCGGACGGCAAGTTTTTTCATTGTTGGATTCCCCTGGAATGCCTTGTCGTAAATATGCACGGCGTCGGCCCTTGCGTTTTCAATCGCGGGTCCGGCGTCGTCTCTCAGTTGGCACGGGGGCTATGGT
>NZ_JBSICA010000102.1:0-237 GCF_058245595.1 Pseudomonas sp. UF-293
CCATTAACAATTTGGATAGGTGGGATACCCAAGCGGCCAAAGGGAGCAGACTGTAAATCTGCCGTCACAGACTTCGAAGGTTCGAATCCTTCTCCCACCACCATCTCCAAGAAGTTTTCTTAAGAGAAAATTTTGAGGAACAGTTTAACAGCTGATAACTCAGGTAGCCGAGTTCATTGCGGGCATCGTATAATGGCTATTACCTCAGCCTTCCAAGCTGATGATGCGGGTTCGATT
>NZ_JBSICA010000103.1:0-230 GCF_058245595.1 Pseudomonas sp. UF-293
TGCTCCAGCAGGGCGTAAGAGGTGGTGGAGATCGCCGCCGCCACGCCGCTCATGTGCAGATGGCGCGCATCGCTGAACAGCGCGGCGTTAAAATCCTCCGGCGAAAGATGGCTGGCTGCGGAACCCTTGCGGAAGTACTCCACAATGGGATCGGTTCCATCATCGCATTTCGATTTCAGCTGAAAGCCGGTTGGGTAGCGGGTATCCAGCGTCACGCCGGAGGTATCAAT
>NZ_JBSICA010000104.1:0-228 GCF_058245595.1 Pseudomonas sp. UF-293
TCGCTCCCACAGGGTTTGGTGGTGGATACAACATTGCAATCAGCCTGAAAAACCTGTGGGAGCGGGCTTGCCCGCGATGGTGGTGGCACATTCAGCATCAATGGTGTCTGACACACCGCTATCGCGAGCAGGCTCGCTCCCACAGGGTTTTGTGGTGGATACAACATTGCAATCAGCCTGAAAAACCTGTGGGAGCGGGCTTGCCCGCGAAGGTGATGGCACATTCAG
>NZ_JBSICA010000105.1:0-221 GCF_058245595.1 Pseudomonas sp. UF-293
GCACTCGACAGGATTCGAACCTGTGACCGCTCGGTTCGTAGCCGAGTACTCTATCCAGCTGAGCTACGAGTGCATTTTGTGTTTTTAGACCAGACCACAACTGGCTGAAACCGAGTTACTCACATTACAGCAAATAACTCTTAAATGGTGCACTCGACAGGATTCGAACCTGTGACCGCTCGGTTCGTAGCCGAGTACTCTATCCAGCTGAGCTACGAGTG
>NZ_JBSICA010000106.1:0-218 GCF_058245595.1 Pseudomonas sp. UF-293
GCGCCAGTGATCGTGGTGCTGACGGTGCTGCCATTGTTGTAAACGTCATTGGCCGCAGTCGGCACGTTCACGGTGCCGACGGTTTCGCCAGCCGCAATGGTGATGGTCGAGCCGTTGGACAGGGTGACGGTTACCGGCGTCTGGGCTGGATTAGTCAGCGTCGCGGTGTAAGTGATCTGTCCGCCTTCAACGACGTTGTTGGTCGCGGTCAGGGTCAG
>NZ_JBSICA010000107.1:0-215 GCF_058245595.1 Pseudomonas sp. UF-293
CCACCGGTTGCACTGGTGATGGTGGTGCTGACAGTGCTGCCGTTGTTGTAAACGTCATTGGCCGCAGTCGGCACGTTCACGGTGCCAATGGTGTCGCCAGCCGCAATGGTGATGGTTGAGCCGTTCGACAGGGTGACGGTTACCGGGGTTTGCGCCGGGTTGGTCAAGGTCGCGGTGTAGGTGATCTGTCCGCCTTCAACGACGTTGTTGGTCGC
>NZ_JBSICA010000108.1:0-215 GCF_058245595.1 Pseudomonas sp. UF-293
GGGTCGCCTTCGCGAGCAGGCTCGCTCCCACAAAGTCTTTTGTCGCATCGCAAAATCTGACCAAAGCGCAGATCCCTGTGGGAGCGGGCTTGCTCGCGAAAGCGGTGGGTCAGTTATCACTTCATGACCTGACGGGATGCCTTCGCGAGCAGGCTCGCTCCCACAAAGTCTTTTGTCGCATCGCAAAATCTGACCAAAGCGCAGATCCCTGTGGG
>NZ_JBSICA010000109.1:0-209 GCF_058245595.1 Pseudomonas sp. UF-293
GACACCATCGACACTTCGACGGTCAAACTGACCGCTGATACTTCTGTAGCCGAAGGCGGGACGGTCACCTACACCGCCACCGTTGGTGCTCCGGTCACCGGCTCGCCAGTTGTGGTAACTCTGGCCAACGGCCAGACCATCACCATCGGCGTCGGTCAGACTACTGGCACTGCAACCGCTGTTGCTGCGAACGATGCGCTGACCGGCAA
>NZ_JBSICA010000010.1:0-192935 GCF_058245595.1 Pseudomonas sp. UF-293
CACCGCAAAAACCTCAGGAACCCACCATGCCCGCCATCCACAAATCCCGGGTCGAAATGATTCCAAGTGTGGGAGCGAGCCTGCTCGCGAAGAGGCCATCCAACCCACCGCAAAAACCTCAGGAACCCACCATGCCCGCCATCCACAAATCCCGGGTCGAAATGATTCCAAGTGTGGGAGCGGGCTTGCTCGCGAAGAGGCCATCCAACCCACCGCAAAAACCTCAGGAACCCCACCATGCCAGCCATTCAGAAAATCCTGATCGCCAACCGCGGTGAAATCGCCTGCCGCATCCAGCGCACGGCCCAGGCGCTGGGTTATCGCACCGTCGCCGTTTTCAGCGACGCCGACGCCGGTGCGCTGCACGTGCAAATGGCCGACCAAGCCGTGCACATCGGCCCGGCACCAGTGCAACAGTCCTACCTCAACATTCCGGCGATTCTCGACGCCGCCCGCCGCAGCGGTGCCGACGCCATTCACCCCGGCTACGGCTTCCTCTCGGAAAACGCCGATTTCGCCCGCGCTTGCGCCGCAGCCGGGCTGATCTTCATCGGCCCCAGTGTCGAAGCCATCGAGCTGATGGGCAGCAAACGTCTATCGAAGATCGCCATGCTTGACGCCGGGGTTCCATGCATTGCCGGCTATCAAGGCGCAGCGCAGGACGACGCGACCCTATTGGCCGAAGCCGAGCGCATCGGTTATCCGCTGATGATCAAGGCCAGCGCCGGTGGCGGTGGACGCGGCATGCGCCTGGTGCACGAGGCCAGCGAACTGGCGGCGCAACTGCGCACCGCGCGGTCCGAAGCAATGAACGGTTTCGGCAGTGACGAGCTGATCCTCGAACAGGCGCTGATCGAACCGCGCCACGTCGAAGTGCAGCTGTTCGGCGACCAGCACGGCAATCTGGTCTATCTCGGCGAACGCGATTGCTCGATCCAGCGCCGCCATCAGAAAGTCATCGAAGAAGCACCGTGCCCGGTGATGACCGCCGAGCTGCGTCAGGCCATGGGTGAGGCGGCGCTCAAGGCTGGGCGCGCGGTGGATTATGTCGGCGCCGGCACCGTGGAGTTTCTGCTCGACGCGCGCGGGCAGTTCTATTTTCTGGAGATGAACACCCGTCTGCAGGTCGAACATCCGGTGACGGAAATGATCACTGGGCAAGACCTCGTCGCCTGGCAGTTGCTGGTCGCCGAAGGCCAGCCGCTGCCACTGACCCAGGAGCAAATCCGCCTTGACGGTCATGCCATGGAAGTGCGCCTCTACGCTGAGGATCCCGCAGCGGATTTTCTCCCGCAAACCGGCCGGGTTGCCGCATGGCAGCCAGCGCTGGCGCACGGCGCGCGGATTGATCACGGCCTGTTTGAAGGTCAGTTGGTCAGCCCGTTCTACGATCCGATGCTGGGCAAACTGATCGCCCACGGTGCTACTCGTGAAGAGGCGCGGCGCAAGCTGTTGCGTGCGGTGCAGGACACCGTGCTGCTTGGCGTGCAGAGCAATCAGCGCTTGCTCGAAGGCCTGCTGCAACATCCGCAGTTCATCAGCGGCGACTTCAGCACAGCGTTCATCCAGCAACATTTCTCCAGCCATGCCAGCCTCAACACTTATGTGCCGACCACGGCGCAACTGGCGATTGCCGTGGTGTTGTTCTATCAGGCGAGCGCCCTGCCCCATCGCGCCCCTCTGAATGGTTGGCGCAACAACGCCAGCGTGCCGCTGCACTATCGGCTGGGCAGCGACGAACAGGACTGGACGCTGTCGGTGCTGGCGCGCAAAACCGGTAAATATGTCGTGCAGGTCGGCGATCGCACGCTGGAGTTGGAAATCATCGAGCACACCGCCCAATCGGTGACCATGGAGGTCGACGGCCTGCGCCAGCGCCACGCCTACCGTCTGCACGATCGGCAACTGTGGCTGTTCACCCAACCGGGCAGCCTGCGCCTGGAGGATCGAACTCATGCGCCGATCGGCAGTCAGACCAGCGTCGCCTCCGGCACCCTGAAAGCTCCGATGGACGGCGCCATTGTCGACGTGCTGGTCAGCGAAGGCAGTACGGTCAGCAAGGGTCAATTGCTGGTGGTGCTCGAGGCGATGAAAATGGAGCATCCGTTGAAGGCCGGCATTGATGGCGTGCTCAAAAGGGTGCAAGTGAAGGTTGGCGATCAGGTAAAAAATCGTCAGGTTCTGTTGCAGGTCGAGTAGTCGCCCGGACACAAGCGCGGGGTTTGACTACGCTCTGATAAATCAGAACGCGGAAATCAGGAACCCTGCGATGCCCCATTGGCTGGTCATAGATCTGGAAGCCACCACAGACGAGGGTGGCTGGCCGGTCACGGAAATGGAAATTATCGAGATCGGTGCGACCCTGGTCGACCGTGCCGGGCGCGAGCAGGATCACTTCCAGCGCTTCGTCAAACCGACCCGCCGTCCATTGCTGACGTCATTCTGTCGGGAGCTGACGCACATCACTCAAGCCAACATCGATTCGGCACAACCGCTGAGCGAGGTCTGGCCAGCCTTTGAGCGCTGGCTGGCGCAGCATCAGGCTCGCCTTGAAGGCTGGGCCAGTTGGGGCGGCTATGACCGCCAGCAGTTGCTGCAGGAATGGCAGCGCCTGAACATCAACAGTGGCCTGAGCAAAGTGCAGCACATGAACCTCAAACAGCGCTTCGCCAAAGCCCGGCGCCTGGAGCGACCGCTGGGCCTCAACGGCGCGTTGCAACTGGCGGGCATGCAGTTCAACGGCCAACAACATCGCGCGCTGGAAGATGCCCGCAACACCGCACGATTATTACCGCTGGTCCTGCCACTTTAGGCGCGTGACGGCGCGAAAAGCCTTGTGCATACTGGCCGCCCCCTTTTAAGCCCTTTTCGAGGAATCCGCCCATGTTTAAAGTCAACGAGTACTTCGACGGCACCGTCAAGTCGATCGCCTTTGGCACCGCCGAAGGTCCGGCGACCATTGGCGTCATGGCCCCGGGCGAATACGAATTCGGTACCAGCCAGCGCGAGATCATGCACGTGGTTTCCGGCGCGCTGAGCGTAAAACTGCCAGACAGCAACGACTGGGAAACCTTCGCCGCCGGCAGCCAGTTCAACGTTCCGGCCAACAGCAAATTCCAGCTGAAAGTCGCCGTCGATACTGCTTACCTGTGCGAATACCGCGGCTGATCCCGCAGTTTTCACAGCGCAAAAAAATGCCCGTGTCCAAAAGACCCGGGCATTTTTCGTTTGAGCGACAACCTATTCGAGGATTTCCACCGGCATGCCGACTTCCAGGCGGCCGTTGCCGTCGTTGACCAGATTCTGCCCGAACATCGCGCCGTCAGCGGTGCTGCGAAGTTTCTGCAACGTCGCGAACGGTTCACGATCAGCACTGCGCTCACCGGTTTGCGGGTCAACAGTGGTCATGATGCAACGCGCACACGGCTTGACCACACGGAATTCGATTTCCCCGATGCGAATACGTTTCCAGTTGTCCTCGGCGTAAGGCGCGCTGCCTTCGATGACCAGATTCGGACGGAAGCGCAGCATCTCCAGCTCTCGCCCTACCGTTTCCGAGAGCGCCAGCCGCGAGGCTTCGCCGATCAGCAGTAATGGATAACCGTCGGCGAACGCCACTTGATCGTCATCCTTGCCGAAACCCGACTGCGTGGTGCGCGCCCGCTCGAGCGGCATTTGCACCAGGCGTGTCGGCTTGCCGAGGAAGTCGCTGACAAAACGCGCGGCTAGATCACCGGCGTCCGGCACACGCAGGGTGTCGCGCCAGATCGTCACACCACGCAGCTCGGCGTCGGCAGCCGGTAGCGCGACTTCGATAGAGCCCTGTGCGGGAGCGCTGAGGGTCAGACCGCCGCCGGCATTCCATAATGCCGACAACTGACTCATCTTCGCTTCGGCACGCTGGGTCAGAAAGCGCCCGCTGGCCTCGTCCACCAGCATCCAGCGTCGGTCGCCCGCCAGCCCGAGCTTGTCCAGCTCGATGCTTTGCAGGATTTCGCCCTTGCCGGATTTCAACGGGTAACGATAAAGCGCGCTCAGACGCAGCATGGCCAGCTTCCTTGGAGGGAAAAACGCCACCCTATACGAGCTTCAATACCGAATCAAAGCCGTCATTAATGTAAAAACACTTCTGTGAGAGCGAGCCAGCTCGCGAACAGGCCGACACATTCACCATCAATGTGTCCGATCCTGCGCTTTCGCGAGCAGGCTCGCTCCCACAGGAAGCAAGATGTGCGTGCTTCAGGCCGGCACGGCGTCGAGCATCAGACGCTGGCGCACCACGTCGACCAGTTTGTCCGGCTGGAATTTGGAGAGGAAGTTGTCGCAGCCGACCTTCTTCACCATCGAGTCGTTGAAACTGCCGGACAACGAGGTGTGCAGCACGACGTAAAGGCCGCGCAGGCGCGGATCGTTGCGGATCTCCGTGGTCAGGCGATAGCCGTCCATTTCCGGCATTTCCGCGTCGGTGAAGATCATCAGCAGTTTGTCAGTCATGTGCACGCCGGTATCGGCCCAGGCCTTGAGCATGTTCAAGGCTTTCAGACCATCACTGGCAATGTGCATTTTCACCCCGAGCTGGCCGAGGGTATCGCGCAATTGCGAAAGCGCTACGTTGGAGTCGTCCACCAGCAACACTTCGCGGCCACGGGCGCGCTCCAGTACCGGGTCGTCGAGCTTCTCGCGCGAGACCTTGGCGTTGTACGGGACAATTTCAGCGAGGACTTTCTCGACGTCGATGATCTCGACCAGTTGATCGTCGACCTTGCTGATCGCGGTCAGATAATGCTGACGGCCGGCACTGGTCGGCGGCGGCAGAATGGCTTCCCAGTTCATGTTGACGATGCGGTCGACACCGCCAACGAGGAAGGCCTGCACCGAACGGTTGTATTCGGTGACGATGATCGTGCTGTTCGGCCCCGGCACCAGTGGGCGCATGCCGATTGCCTGGGACAGGTCGATCACCGGCAATGTCTGGCCGCGCAGATTGACC
Organism: Pseudomonas sp. UF-293; assembly: GCF_058245595.1. Lineage (NCBI taxonomy): Bacteria > Pseudomonadati > Pseudomonadota > Gammaproteobacteria > Pseudomonadales > Pseudomonadaceae > Pseudomonas > Pseudomonas sp. UF-293. Next base: position 4,991 of record NZ_JBSICA010000010.1, read on the forward strand.
ACGCCGCAAACAAAGGGATGACGCTGCGGCATCAGGGTCAGCTTTGGCAGTTGCAGCACTTCCTGAACCTTGAACACGTTGATCGCGAACAGCTGGCGTCCGGCCAGGCGAAACATGAGGATTTCCAGGCGATTCTCACCCACCAGTTGCGTGCGTTGGTCTACCGTGTCGAGAATGCCGGCCATCAATGACTCCTGGGCTTGTTCTGATGAATTCACTATGGGGGTTTATCGGCTGCATTCAGCTAATCTTGATTGCTGTAAAGCGCGCCGCTAAAAATGCCATAAACGGCCATTGATGTCACACTGACATCATGCTTTACTGGCAATCGTGATTTCATCTGCTAGATTCATTGCGGCGCGACCTCGGTTTGCACGTTAGGTTCCCGCGCCTAAGGGATTCCCCTAGGATCAATCAGGCCCAACCTGATATTCGCCATTTCCAATAGCCATTACTGTGACGCCATTCTCATTGCATGAACGGAGTCAGGCTATTGTGTGCGATCGCAATTCAGTGGCAACCCACCCTCTGGAACCTCTCGGTCTGTGCACCTGCACCGCCGGGCGCGATCTGCCGACGATTCACGATCGTCGCCACACCCGGCCATCCGTCAACCAACACGACGTGGTGGAGATGAACATGCCAATCGACCGTAAAGACTGGGCGCAACGCTTCCCCGAATTTCTGGTCGAGGCCGAAACGCTTCTCGCCAAGTCCGAAGAATGCCTGAGCCATCTGCAACTGATCAGCAATGACAAGGACGCCATCGACTGTATGCTCGGCACTCTGCTGAAGTTGGCAGGCCGCGCCGAAGCGTTGGCACTGGAAGCAATCTCCGAGTTTTCCCTGCATATCTACAGTCTGCTCAATTTGAAGCAGGACCACGTCGATCTGCACGAACAGGCCCTCGATGCGCTTCGCGACTGCTTGACCCTGATGGCCTGGCAGCTTGAGCTGGTCGATCACAAGACCGGGCAGTTGAGCCTTGATGAAAGTGAACAGACTGATCTGCTCGAAGCCTTCGCGGCACAAATGGGCCAGGACACATTTGAGCCGAAAATGAGCAGCAAACGTTTGCTCTCAGCCTCTCTCACGGTGCGCCAGGCTTGATGACACAGGCGACGATATTGTCGTAAATGAATAGTTCTTACCCACCAGCGACAATCCGGGTGAAATAATCAGCCCGACCAACGGTTAATTTGCAAGTGCCCCCATCAGGGTTTTCCCTGTGTGTACCCAGCGACACTTCCCGGCACATCGAAGTGACCCAAATACAGCAACTCCAACTTTTTCCAATATGGAACTTGCGTCCACGATCCAGTATTTCCTGACTGAATGGACATATATAGCGATCGCGACCAACGGTATGTTAAGTGGTATTATGCCGCCGGTTAATGGCCCGCCGGTTAATGGCACAGTGATTCCAGCGTTTGCTTGACAATATTATTGCCAGTCAATGATTGCTTAATGAATGCGGTTTGAATCAATAACATAATTGACAGTATTTCCACACAGAGATCCGCCAGCCACCGGCCGGTCTGCCCGCAGCGAACATCCATTGGCTCCATCCGTTATGTACGCCAGTCTCAAGTCACTCACCACATGGCCACCCTCGCGGGAAAATGCCCGACGCTTCACACTAGTCATGTGTGTTCTGGCGACCCTGGGCAGCCTGTTGGCTTATATTTTCTCCGCGCGCATTCCGCTGGGGTTGTTGGCTCTCGACGTCGCCGCCACCGCTTGCGTCTGGGTGCAATATCGCTTGTCGCGCAAGTCGATCAAGTTTCAGCCGCAAGAGCTGGCTGACCGTCTGTTGCAAGTGCAGGAAAATGAGCGCCATCGCCTCAGCCGTGAATTGCACGACGATATCGGACAATTGTTGACCGCCGCCAAGCTGCAAAGCGACTGGCTCAAACGTCGCCTGCCGGCAGAACTCCAGGAGCAGTGCACAATACTTTGCGACACGCTGGATGAAACCCTGAACAAAGTGCGTGACGTCTCGGCCATTCTCAATCCGCGCCAATTGACCAGCCTGGGCCTTGAAGCCAGCCTGCGTGCACACTTGCTCAAGACCCTCGCCAACACGCCGGTGAACTGGAGCCTCGACTGTCAGCAACGGCTCAATGGCATTCCCGAGGAAATGGCCGTCGCGGCGTTTCGCATCGCTCAGGAAGCCGTAACCAACATCCTGCGGCACGCACAGGCGAAAAACCTGTTGATTCAGGTACAGCGTCTGCCGCAAGGTCTGACTTTGTTGATCAGCGATGACGGTCTCGGTTTCACCCCGGCAGCCGATCCGGCCAGAGAAGGCCAACGCGGCATGGCCGGAATGGCCGAGCGCATCGAACAGTTGGGCGGCACATTGAGTGTTATAAGCGAGCCGGGCAAAGGCACAAGAATCGAAGCACTTTTCCCATGGGCGCCTCGGTCGCTCGAACGGGCCAGTACGAATAAGGTTATGCGTTGACTTGTAACTTACTTCTGGTGGATGACCACTCGCTGATCAGAGCCGGCGTGCGCGCTCTGGTACTGGATATTCCCGGTTACGCGGTAATCGGCGAAGCCAGTGATGGTTCGCAATTGCTTGAAATGGTCGAGCAACTGAGCCCGGACATCGTATTGCTGGACATCTCCATGAGAGAAACCGGTGGTCTGGAAGCGCTGCAACGCCTCAAGCGCGTGCGCCCGCAGAGCAAGGTTCTGATCCTGTCGATGCACACCGATCCGGCACTGATCATGCAGGCACTGGAGTCCGGCGCCCACGGCTACCTGCTCAAGGACACCACGGCCACCGAGCTCGAGCACGCGCTGGAGGCCCTGCGCAACAACGAACGCTACCTTAGCCCGGCCATTGCTCATACCGTGATCAACCAGGCGCTGACCCGTAACCAGAAAAGCCAGCCGGACATCGCCGACTCGCACAATTTGACGGCGCGCCAGTTAGAGATCCTCAGGCTGATCGTACGAGGCAAGTCCACACGGGAAATCGCCAACGGTCTGGGCCTGAGCGTCAAGACCGTGGAAACCCATCGCGCGCAGATCATGAAGCGCCTGCAAATCTACGACGTGGCCGGTCTGGTACTGTTCGCCGTACGTGAGCAGATCATCAGCCTGGATGACTGATCGCCGCTTGCTGGCCCAATAACGGCGAGTCCTTCGGCAGGTGCACCTGCAACGCGGCAGGTTTGGCGACAAAACGCAGACTGTCGCCTTCCAGCGGCTCGCCATCGAGATTGATGCTCAACCCTTCGGCAACCTTGATCTCGACCCACGGCAAGCGAGCCCGCACAAACATGTTATCGAGGCCGAAGCCCTCGCTCAGCAGATTCTTCAGCGTGCCGACCAGCTCCTGCGGTGCCGGCAGAATGCTGACGTCGAGCAGACCGTCGTTGACTTGCGCATCCGGACACAGCACATGACCACCGCCCGCCTGTCGACCGTTGCCGATGCCCAGCGCCAGCAGCTCACCCTGCCAATGGAAATCCGGCCCCTGCAACTCGCCGTAAGCGGCGTGCAGCTCACTGAACCGGGTCAGGCCGGTGAACAGGTACGCAGCGCCACCCAAGACCTTTTTCAGGTCTTCCGACGTATTGGCAGTGACCTGGCTGCCGAATCCGCCCGTGGCCATGTTCAGGAAAATCTGTCGGCCCACTTCGCCCAGATCGATATCCGAAGGCTCGACGTCGAGCAAATCCAGCGCCTGCGCAGGCTCCAGCGAAATACCGGCGGCGCGGGAGAAATCGTTGGCAGTGCCCAACGGTAGCAGGACAAGACTGGCTTTTTGCGGATGCTGAGCCAGCGCTTCGGCAATATCGCGCAAGGTGCCGTCGCCGCCGCCGGCAATGATCTTCGTGTAACCCGCTGCCAGCGCCTCTTCGACCAGACGCTGAGCGTCACCGGCCTCCCAGGTCACTCGGACGGCCAGCTCCCAGCCTTGCTCGCGCCTGGCTTCGACGGCGGTGCGGACATCCTCGTTGAGTGCCTGTTTGCCATGCAGGATCAGCAGTGCCCGGCGTTCACTCATAACGTCACTCCAAGAATTGAAATCGATTGAAACATCTTGACCACTGTGCGCCTTAAAAAAGCCATGGAGCTGGCAATTAATTCCTCTTCCAACAACTGGCGTCCTACACGGCGGTATTTTTTCTTACGAAACAAGAGGAATCGGCTTAATTGACCCCGCCCGCCCCTTGGGTCACCGTATGCCGGCAGCATCGACCTTCAACCCAATAACACAAGGATGTGCCGGTAATGAACGGATACCCCCCGATTTATTTTCATGAATCGAGCAATGGACAAACCAGCAGGCATGCAGTTGATACGATCAGCGGGTACTTCCATGCGCAGCAATGAAACCAAGGCACCGGTGAGTCCGGTCGCCGCTCTCGCCGAAAGCCGTGCCAGCAAAAAACCAGAATTCTGTAACAGCGCCAAGACCAGTGGAGAGTTTGATATGGAACCCCGCGTCAGCGAGCTGGAAACCCACTTCAAATACATCCGCCGCGACATGGACGAAGTACTCAATGATGTGCGGACGATAAAACATCGTCTCGCGTATTCGGCGGGTGCAACTGCTGTCATCCTGGGACTGCTGGGATGGGTGGCCAACAGCCGATTCGACCAGTTGGTGTCACTGATCAGCAACTGACCGGATCAATCGTTGCACGCGCCGCGCACACCAGCCGACGCGTGCACAGGCAAGTCCAGTCAGCCCAGGAGCTCACTGAGCGCAATGAAGTTCACTTCATCACCCTCGCTCAGCGTACGGCCCTCTCGGACTTCCACCAATCCGTCGGCCCACGCCGCGCTACGCAGCACACCCGAGCTCTGGTTGCGATAAATGATTGCTCGCCCTTGCTCCAGACGCCCGCGCAGATATTCACGTCGGTTGCCGGCCATCGGCCAGACAAAACCTGCAGGCACCGCGAACTTGAGCGGTTCGACGTCTTGCACACCCAGGCGTCGCAACAGATATGGGCGCGCGAGCAAGGCGAACGTCACCAGCGTCGACGCGGGATTTCCGGGCAGGCCGATCACCGGCACGTTGCGGAAATGGCCGAACGTCAACGGTTTCCCCGGCTTGATGGCGAGTTTCCACAAGGCCAACTCGCCTTCTTCACGCAAGGCAATGCCAAGGAAATCCGCTTCACCGACCGAGACACCGCCGGTGGACAGAATCAGATCGACATTCTGTAGCTCGCCCAGCCGGGCCCGCGTGGCGGGAAGATCATCCGGAAGGATTCCGCCATCGATGACTTCACAACCCAGACGCAGCAGCCAACTGCACAAAAGCACTCGGTTGCTGTTGTAGATCTGGCCCGGCCCCAATGCCTGACCGGGTTCAACCAGCTCGTCTCCGGTGGACAAAACAGCCACGCGTGGCTTGCGCACGACGTTGAGCCCGGCGCAGCCCAATGATGCAGCCAGGCCCTGCTCGATCGGCCCCAATCGGGTGCCTGCCTGCAGAACCAGTTCGCCGACGGTGGTTTCCTGGCCTTGCGGACGAATGTTCTGTCCAGCTTTCAAAGGCTCGAGAAAACGCACGCTTTGATCGGCCTGAACGTCGGCGTTTTCCTGCATCTCGACACAGTCGGCGCCCGGCGGCAGCGGCGCCCCGGTGAAGATGCGTGCGCAAGTGCCGGGCTCCAACGGTTGCGGCGACTGCCCGGCAAACACTTTCTGGCTGACCGGCATCGGCTCACCTTTCCAGTCAGCCAGGTTCAAGGCATAGCCGTCCATGGCACTGTTGGGCCATGGCGGCAGATCCAGTGTCGAAATCAGATCTTCAGCCAGCACCCGCCCTTCGACTTGAGCCAGCGGCAAGTGCTCGCGCTCGACAATCCGCGACGCATCAGCCATTGCCAGCAAGCGCTCCAGCGCCGTTTCGACGGGCAGCAAGCTGCCGGTCTTGCCCGGCTTACCCACGGGATTCACAAGGTGCCGCCTGCTTCAGATGGGTGACGAAGTTGCACGGTCGATGACGGGCGTCGAGTTGCTCTGCGAGGATGCCATCCCAGCCGGTGCGTACCGCATTGGTCGAACCCGGCAGGCAGCACACCAGCGTGCCGTTGGCCAGACCTGCCAGGGCACGGGACTGCACGGTTGAAGTGCCGATATCGGCCACGGAGATCTGGCGGAACAATTCGCCGAATCCGTCGACCTGTTTGTCGAGCAGGCACGCCACCGCTTCCGGTGTGCTGTCACGCCCGGTGAAGCCGGTGCCGCCGGTGATCAGCACGACCTGAACCACATCGTCGGCAATCCAGTTGGCGACTTGCGCGCGAATTTTATACAGATCATCTTTAAGCAGAACCCGCTCGGCGAGCGCATGGCCGGCCGCGATCAAGCGATCGACGAAGACCTGACCGGAGGTATCGGTTTCCAGGGTCCGGGTGTCGCTGACAGTCAGCACCGCAATATTGAGCGGCACGAAAGGTACATCAGCCTTGGCTTTCATAGGCTCTTCCAGTTGTAGGGGAAACAGCCCGGTGTTATATCACAGCGGCTCATTTTTCTGCCGCCCCTCTGGAGAGTCGTCATGCCCTTGAACAGCCCGTTGCCACCCTGCTCCGTCCTGCTTTTGGCCGGTGGACGCGGCCAACGCATGGGCGGTCAGGACAAAGGGCTCATCGAGTGGCACGGCGAGCCGTTGATAGCGCATCTGCAGCGCAAGGTACGGCCGCTGACCGACGATCTCATCATCTCGTGCAACCGCAATCGCGAGCGTTATGCCACGTTTGCCGATCAACTGGTCATGGATGACGAGGGCGACTTTCCGGGGCCGCTGGCCGGTATTCGTGCAGGACTGAAAGCGGCGCGCCATGCGCACTTGCTGGTGTTGCCGTGTGATGTGCCGCGAATCGACAAGGCGTTGCTGGAAGACATGTTGATTACTGCCGACCAGCAACGTGAAAAACCTTTAATGCTGCGCCACGGCGAGCATTGGGAACCACTGCTGTGCGTGATCCCCGTGGCGCTGTTGCGCGCATTCGAAGCAGCCTGGAATGCAGGCGAGCGCAGCCCTGGTCGGGTGATGCGCAGTCTCGACGCCATCGCATTGCAATGCCCTGAAAACGACCCGCGACTGGCCAACCTCAACACCCCCGATTTGTTACATCTGCACAACACTGTGTCAGACTGACATTATCCAAGGAACTCTCAAGCCTTGTTTACGTCTCAAGCTCAGTAACCAGAAGATTTCCCATTCGGAGACACACTCATGACTCAACGGACCCTCGCCACTTTCATGCTCGCACTGGGCCTGGCAACCCTCGCCGGTTGCTCCTCGCCGACAGTGATCACCTTGAATGACGGTCGCGAAATCCAGGCCGTCGACACCCCGAAATACGATGATGATTCGGGCTTCTACGAGTTCCAGCAGCTGGACGGCAAAGAGACCCGCATCAACAAGGATCAGGTTCGTACCGTTAAAGAGCTGTAAGGCTCCGCGTCGATACCGGATACAGAAAAGCCCGCATTGTCATGCGGGCTTTTTCATGGGCGCTCGAAAAGCGGGTTCAGCTTCACCACTGCAAAGTGATTTGACTCTCGAACTCTCGTGCCTCGCCCGTCACCGGATCAACGAAGCGCAGCCCTTGGGCGAGCAGCTTCAACGGATTGGTGTAGTCGTCCAGGACATCTTTCAATACGGTCGGATAAAACGGATCGTTGCAAATACTCGCTCCCAGCGACGTCATGTGCACACGCAACTGATGTTTCTTGCCCGTCATGGGATACAGGCCATAGCGCCACAGATCACCATTTTTCTCACGCACCTCCACCGCCGTTTCGGTGTTGCTGGCGCCGGGCCCTTCTTGCATGCGGAAGAACGGCTCGCCATCAACCAGGCGGCTCTTGTGCACCAAAGGGAAATTAAGCTCGGGCAGCGCCGGGGCAATCGCTTCGTAGCGCTTGTCGATCTGCCGGGTTGGAAACAATGACTGATAGGCCGAGCGGGTCTGCGGATTGGCCGAGAAGATCACCAGCCCTGCGGTGTGCCGATCGATGCGGTGCAGCGGCACCAGATGCGGATTGTCCAGCCGACGGATGAGCCGCCGCAGCAGGGTTTGTTCGACATACTCCCCTGCCGGCGTCACCGGCAGGAAATGTGGCTTGTCGGCCACCACCAAATGCTCATCGGCATAAAGAATCGATTCGACCACCGGAATCGGCTTCTCGTCCGGCACTTCGCGAAAGTAATGAATGCGCAAACCTTCCTTGTACGGCAAGTCCAGCGCAATCGGCTGGCCCTGCGCATCCAGCACCCGGCCGCGAACAATCCGGTCGAGCCATTGCTCCCGCCCGATGGCACTGAAGTGCTCGCAAAGGCAATCGAATACCGTCAGCCAGGAACCGGGCGGCAAGTACAACGTGCTGGCCTGATTGTGCGCAGCGGAAAATACGGGGCTGGTCATACGAAACAGAAGTCCTCAATGCAGGCCGGCATTATCCAACAGTGAGGCAAAGCCACCTAGCGCAGTTTGATCAGGCCGGAATCGATTTGAGGGCCGCCGCTTCGGTGAACTCCTTCAGCCAGCGCAACACATCGACCGCCTCCCAACGACCCGGATCGTACAAGGCGTACAGCAAACCCTGATAACCCACGACATCCAGCTGCTTGTGATAACCGGCGCGCTGAAACAACGCTTCGATCTCGGCAAAGCAGGTATTGAAATGCAGCTTGTTGAACGGCGTCTTGCCTTCCGTGACCAGCCCGTCCAGGCGCAATTCGAGGACGGCCTCGCGCACCACGTCGACCGACATCCGGTTAACGCTGCTCTTCAACTGTTCGACATTGACCACGGTTAATCCCTCTGACTCGATTGCTGTATGGACATACAGTAACCGAAGAAACCAGCGAGCGCCAACGCAAGGATGGGTTGCCGCGACCAGCGGAGGCATCCAGGCACAACCCCATCAACCTAAAAACGCCACCACCTGGTCGGCACTGAAAGGCCAGTCCAGCTCCGCGCCAGTGTCGATGCGCCGCAGTACCGGAATGCGCAGGCTGTATTTTTCAAACCACGATTCGTCTTCGGCAATGTCCACCAGTTCCACCAGCAAACCATGCTCGACGAAGGGCATCAGTTCGGCTTCAGCGACTTCACACAGATGGCACCCGAGGGTGCCGAACAGCTGACATTCTGGAGGCATGGCGGCATTACCGGAAAACAAGTGAGCCCATTCTAGGACGCCACCAAACCCTCGTCGACCCAGCGCCGCCCAAAGGGCCCAGCACTCCCGGCGCAAAATCCTGACGCAAATCATTCGGCGCAGATTGCAATTGCGCCATCCTCGCTGACTTTTTGCCTCTACGCTTCAGAGGCCAACGCCCTGACAGCGGAGTGTCCCGTGTTTGCAAATCTGTTGATCATCCTCGCCTCATCCCTGGTGGTGATTGCCCTGTTCCGGCGCCTGCGACTACCACCGGTGCTGGGTTACCTGTGCGTGGGATTGCTGGTCGGGCCGAACGCTTTCGACTGGGTCAACGAGAGCGAACATCTGCCGGATGTCGCCGAACTGGGCGTGGTGTTTCTGCTGTTCTCGCTGGGCCTGGAATTTTCCCTGTCAAAGATGATTGCGCTGCGTCAGGTGGTGTTTCGCCTCGGCAGTCAGCAAGTGCTGCTCAGCACAGCGTTGCTCGGCACACTGTTGATCGCGCTGGGCATGCCGCTGATGCCGGCACTGTTGCTCGGTGCCGGGTTATCGTTGTCATCCACGGCGATTGTAACCAAGGAGCTGGGCAGTCTCGGTGAGGTGTTCAGCAGCCACGGCCAGAATGCGGTCGGCGTACTGCTGTTTCAGGACGTGGTCGCGGTGTTGCTGCTGACGCTGGTCCCCGTGTTCGCCGGCACCAGCGAGCAGGCCTGGTACTGGGCCTTGCCGTTGACGCTGGGGAAAACCGTGCTGCTGTTCTTCGGCCTGCTGCTTGCCAGCCGCTGGTTGCTGCCACGACTGTTTCACGAAGTGGCGGCCTCGCGCTCGCCCGAGCTGTTCGTCCTGTTGGCGCTGGTGATCGTGCTGCTGACTGCCTGGCTCACACACCTGTTGGGCCTTTCGCCTGCCCTCGGCGCTTTTCTCGCCGGTATGCTGCTCGGGGAAAGCCACTACAGGCACCAGATCGAGGCCGACATCCGGCCGTTCCGCGACATCCTGCTTGGGGTGTTCTTCGTCAGCATCGGCATGCTGATCGACCTGCAATTGTTCGTCAGCCACAGCCTTTTGATCGTCGCCCTGACCCTCGGCCTGATGCTGATCAAAGGCATCGTCGTGGCGCTGCTGGTGAAATGGCGCGGCAGTGACAGCGAAACCGCATGGCGCAGCGGTCTGGCGTTGGCGCAGGGCGGCGAATTCTGCTTTGCGCTGATGGCGCAGATGCAGCAGAACAGCCTGTTGCCGGCCGAACCGGGCGCCCTGCTGCTCGCGGCGACGTTCTGTTCGATGCTGCTCACGCCACTGCTTTTGCGTGCGGCGCCGCGCATTGCCGCCGTGCTGCATCGCAAGCCTAATCAGGAGGCGCAGATCGAGCAGATCAGCGCGCTCAACGCCGACCTCGATCAGCATGTGGTGATCTGCGGCTACGGTCGCGTCGGCCAGTCCATCGGTCGTTTCATGGGCAACGCTGGCCAAGCCTATGTCGCGCTGGACAACGACCCGGTGCGGGTGCAGGAAGCCGCGTCCGGGGAAAGCGACGTGCATTACGGCGACTCGGCGCGCGGCGAGCTGCTGACTGCCGTGGGCCTGTTGCGCGCCAGGCTTTTGGTGATTGCCGTGGATCAAAGCGATGTGGCGTTGCGCATTCTTCGTGAAGCCCGCCGGCTCAATCAACAAGTGCCGATTCTGGTGCGCACCCGTGATGACAGCCAATCGGCCGAGTTGCGAGCCGCCGGCGCCACCGAGGTGGTGCCGGAGCTTCTGGAGTCGAGCCTGATGCTCGCTTCACACGCGCTGATCATGCTCGGCTTGCCCGCGCACAAAGTGCAGGAGAAGGTCGATCAAGTGCGCATCGATCGCTATCGCCTGCTCCACGGTTTCTATCCCGGAGCCAATGATGAGGAAATCTAGTCCTGACTCACCGCGCCGATCTTGTGCAGCGACAGGTCGGCGCCGTAATACTCTTGTTCCTGACTCAGGCGCAGCCCATGCAATGCCTTGATCGCGCCGTAGACGACAAAGCCGCCAACCAGCGCCACCACAACGCCGAGCGCAGTGCCGATCAACTGGCTGATCAGGCTGACGCCGCCCAGGCCACCCAGCGCGGTCTGGCCGAAGATGCCGCAGGCAATCCCGCCCCATACGCCACACAAGCCATGCAACGGCCAGACACCCAGCACATCGTCGATGCGCCATTTGACTTGCGCAGCGGTAAAGCACCAAACGAACAAGGCCCCGGCAATTGCCCCTGTCACCAGCGCACCGACCGGATGCATCAGATCGGATCCCGCGCAGATCGCCACCAGACCGGCCAGCGGGCCGTTGTGCAGAAAGCCCGGGTCATTGCGCCCGACGATCAACGCCGCGACGGTACCGCCAACCATGGCCATCAGCGAGTTGACCGCGACCAGGCCACTGACACCTTGCAGCGTCTGCGCGCTCATCACGTTGAAGCCGAACCAGCCGACAATCAGGATCCACGAGCCCAGTGCCAGAAACGGAATGCTCGACGGCGCAAACGCGACCAGACGTCCATCGCGATAGCGCCCGTTGCGCGGGCCGAGCAACAGCACTGCGGCCAACGCCAGCCAACCGCCCATGGCATGCACCACCACCGAGCCGGCGAAATCATGGAATGCCGCGCCAAACTGCGCCGTCAGCCAGCCTTGCAAGCCGAAGTTGCCGTTCCAGATCAGCCCTTCGAAAAACGGATAGATAAACGCCACGATCAGCGCCGTCGCGCACAACTGCGGGACAAAACGCGCGCGTTCGGCAATGCCGCCGGAAATGATCGCCGGGATCGCGGCAGCGAAAGTCAGCAGAAAGAAAAACTTCACCAGTCCATAGCCATGGTCAGCCGTGAGCACCGCCGCCGGTTGCATGAAGGTGACGCCATAGGAGATCCAATAGCCTATAAAGAAATAGGCCAGGGTCGAGACGGCGAAGTCGCTGAGGATTTTCGCCAGTGCATTAACCTGGTTCTTCTGCCGGACCGTGCCGACTTCCAGAAAGGCGAAACCGGCGTGCATCGCCAGTACCATCACCGCACCGATCAGGATGAACAATGTATTGGAGCTGTGAACCAGTGTATCCACAGCGCTTTGCAGATTTTCCATGAGGAGGCAGACCCAAGCTAAAAGGCACCAAAGCGGTTCATGCGGGCATTTCATGCACCAAATCAAGACTCACCAGTCATGCAACGGCAGGGTTGATGAACTGATTTGGCGCATATATCGATGTCCGGTCACGAACCACGGGCAAATGAATTAGAGTTTTTCTGCTGGGACGCCCGGCAACAGCGCACACATCCCGGGCGACGCACCACGACACAGCAAAAGTTGTACCAGGCATTTGCACTGAACCTTCGCGCAAGGCTCATACTCGAACGCTTCAAAGCCACCTACGGAGATCCACCAATGGCCAGCATCAAGGCAAAGACTGCTCAAGAAATCCTGATGAACGACTTCCAGACTCTGGTCGCCGATACCGAGCGCTTGCTCGAGCACACCAAGACCCTCGCTGGTGATCAGGCCGATGAGCTGCGAGCACAGATTCATGACAGCCTGCTGCGCGCCCGGGAAACCCTGAAAGTGACTGAAGACACGCTGCGCGAACGCGGTCAGGCGGCGGTCACCGCCACTGAAGATTATATGTCGGCCAACCCATGGCAGTCGGTGGGCATCGCTGCCGGCGTCGGCTTTCTGATCGGCCTGCTGGCCACTCGGCGCTGATCATGTCGATCGGTGAATCCGGCCCGACTGCGGGCACTGCCTCCTCCACGCGTCGCCTCGGCGCTGCCGTTCTGGGCCTGCTGCACAGCCATGTCGAGTTGTTCGGCATCGAATTGCAGGAGCAGAAATCACGCACCGTCAGCCTGTTGCTGTTCGCCGGCCTGGCGCTGGTGTTTGCCTTGCTGTTGCTCGTAGGCCTGTCGACGCTGGTGATGATCATCTTCTGGGACACTTACCGCCTGGCAGCGATCATCGGCCTGTGCGTGTTTTATACGCTGGCGTCGATCTTCTGTGGCCTGCGCCTCAAAGCGGCGATTTTCGATGAGTCCTCGCCTTTCCACGGCACGCTCGAAGAGCTGGCCAACGACCGGGAGCGCCTGTTGCCATGAGCCTGCCTGAACTTCCACACAACAGCTCGCGTCGGGAAATGCGCAAGGCTCTGATCCGCCTGCGCATGGAAATGCACCGTCAGGAAATCCGTCACGAAACCGCGCAAGTGCTGCAACCGTTGCAGCGCATGCGCGGCATGAAGCAGAACGTGCAGGACGGTTTCGGCATCAAGCACGCGCCGTTGTGGGGCGTGGCGGCGGTAACGCTGCTGGGTTTCCTCACTGGCAAAGGCTCGAAACGCAGCAGTGGTGGCGGTTTGACGCGACTGCTGCGGCTGGGCACGACGCTTGGACCGCTGATCAGACTGGTCATGCACAGCTCGGGCAAACGCTGAAGCGCCCATCTGGCTACATTCTTGCAATAGCGCCGGGATGAATCTCCTTATCGGGAGATTCAATCCCGCGTGCCTATCCGGCAAACGCGGCCAAACCAAAAACAAGATTAAGGACTTGCCGTGATCGACGGGCAACCGCTCGCCTGTTTTCAGCCTTTCATCGATACCGCCACCGGCCGCATTGCTGGTGTCGAAGCACTCGGTCGCTTGCGCCAGAGCGATGGCCAACTGACCTCGGTCGGGCCATTGTTCGCCGACCCACGGACCCCGGCCACCGCCTTGCGCCGTCTCGATCGACAGATCCGTGACCACGCCCTCAGTCGTCTGCATGAAGCCCCAGCGGACTGGTTTCTCAGCCTGAACATGTCGCCACGCTGGATCAGCCGCCTGCGCAGCGACCAAGCGCTGCCAAGTCTCAAGCAATTGGCGCGACACGAGGTTGATCCGCAGCGCATCGTTTTCGAGATCACCGAACTGGGTGGTAACAGTGAACGCCTGGCCCACGTGGTCGGGCGCTACCGCGAGGCTGGAGCAAGAATCGCCATCGATGATTTCGGCGCCGGCTATTCGCAGCTGGATCGGGTGCTGGCCCTGCAACCGGACATTCTCAAGCTCGACATGCGTCTGTTTCAGGCAGCGGCCCTCGGCGGCCCGAGCAGTGACGTGGTCAAAGCACTTGCGCAGATGGCCGAAAAAACCGGCTGCTGGATCATCGCTGAAGGCGTCGAAACCGAGGCGCAGCTGAATTTCGCGCTGGAATGCGGCTCACGCTATGTACAGGGATTTCTTTTCGCCCGGGCGCAGGAAGAGTTCTTCGCTACGGATGCCTTCGTCGCGCATTTCGCGCAATTGCGGCAACGCTACGTGAAACAGAAACTCAGCGAGCGCGGGCGGCTGATGCAAATGCGTCAGCAGCTCAGCGAGTTGATGGCGATCCTGCAGCAATGGGCGCAGGCCCGCGCACCGCTCAGTGCGTTGCCACAATTGCACGCGTTTCCCTGGCTGCTGCGCTTTTATCAGTGCGATCGGCACGGCACGCAGCTGACGCCCAACCTGGAATGGCGCCATGACGGCTGGTTCGCCGATGATCGCTATCTGGGGCACAACTGGTCGTGGCGACCGTACTTCTATCATCTGCTGGCCGAAGGCTGGGAAGAACGCCGCCTGACCCTGTCCAACACCTATCGCGATGCCACCAGCAACCAGTATTGCCTGACTGCCGGACAGTTCTTCGATAACGGTGAACGGCTGTTGTTGATCGATATCGATGCGGCAGGCCTGTAGTTCTGCTTGCAGGCGCCGGGCCGAACCGGGAAGCTAGGGCGATCAGTCACCAGACGGAGAGAATCAGCCTTGGATTGGCCTACCCTGCTCAACCGCGAACGCCTCGGCAAGCCGCTGCACAGCCCGCAAGAACTCGGCCGCAGCCCCTTTCACAAAGACCATGACCGCATCATTTTCTCCGGCGCCTTCCGCCGCCTCGGGCGCAAGACTCAAGTGCATCCGGTCACCAGCAACGATCACATTCACACCCGCCTGACCCACTCGCTGGAAGTCAGCTGCGTCGGCCGCTCGCTGGGCATGCGTGTCGGTGAAACCTTGCGCAGCGCGCTGCCAGACTGGTGCGACCCGGCCGACCTCGGCATGGTCGTGCAATCGGCCTGCCTGGCGCATGACATCGGCAACCCGCCATTCGGCCATTCCGGCGAAGACGCCATTCGCCACTGGTTTCAACAGGCCGCGGGGCGCGGCTGGCTGGACGGCATGAGCGATGCCGAGCGCGGTGACTTCCTCAATTTCGAAGGCAATGCTCAGGGCTTTCGGGTGCTGACGCAGCTGGAATATCACCAGTTCGATGGCGGCACGCGCCTGACCTACGCAACCCTGGGCACCTATCTGAAGTACCCGTGGACCGCGCGCCACGCTGACTCTCTTGGCTACAAGAAACATAAATTCGGTTGCTACCAGAGCGAACTGCCGTTGCTCGAACAGATCGCCCACAAGCTCGGCCTGCCGCAGCTCGAAGATCAGCGCTGGGCACGCCATCCACTGGTGTATCTGATGGAGGCCGCCGATGACATCTGCTACGCGTTGATCGATCTCGAAGACGGCCTGGAAATGGAGCTGCTCGAATACGCCGAAGTCGAATCGCTGCTGCTCGGTCTGGTCGGTGATGACTTGCCGGAGACCTATCGCCAGCTCGGCCCGCAGGACTCTCGGCGGCGCAAACTGGCGATCCTGCGCGGCAAAGCCATCGAGCACCTGACCAACGCGGCAGCGCGGGCATTTGTCGAACAGCAGGACGCCCTGCTCGCGGGCACGCTGCACGGCGACCTGGTCGAACACATGCACGGGCCGGCGAAGCGTTGCGTCTTGAATGCCAAGGACATCGCGCGCAAGAAGATCTTCCAGGACAAACGCAAGACGCTGCATGAGATCGGCGCCTATACCACGCTGGAGATTCTGCTCAATTCGTTCTGCGGCGCCGCACTGGAACAACACAACGGCCGCACGCCGTCGTTCAAGAGTCGGCGCATCCTCGATCTGCTCGGCAACAATGCGCCGGATCCGCAGGGCTCGCTGCACAGCTCGTTTCTGCGCATGATCGATTTCATCGCCGGCATGACCGACAGTTACGCCAGTGATATGGCACTGGAAATGACCGGGCGTTCAAGTCACTGATCGCGCCGTATCTGGCCTGCTGCTGATCGGGCCGGCCAAATACGGTGACGTTCTGCGGCCCGACTGAACCAACCTCAAATGGATTGTGCTTTCTCTCGCTGGATGCAGTCGGGCTATCGTCAAGTAATCAGATAAAACAGACAGCGTGGGTTAAACACAACTTTAAACACATGCAAATAATGGAGATCGATATTAGCCAAGGAACCAGATTCCGCTAATAGCCAGCAACGACCGCGCACTTCCTTACGTCAAACCTAATTTCAACGTAGTCCGATTCTTCATTATGCGTAGGATTAATCCGATAGCGTAGTGGAGCCCCCGGCAGTCCATGCGAGTGTTCATTCAACTGAGCTAAGGTGCGCGCTTTATTCATGCTTGCATGGGACTCTATTTATGAACTCCGTTTTTATTGTGGACGATCACCCGGTCATCCGTCTCGCCGTGCGAATGTTGCTGGAACATGAAGGCTACAAGGTCGTCGGTGAGACGGATAACGGAGTTGATGCCATGCAAATGGTCCGTGAATGCATGCCCGACCTGGTCATTCTCGATATCAGCATCCCCAAGCTGGACGGCCTGGAAGTACTGGCGCGTTTCAATAGTATGGGATCGAATTTCAAGATCCTTATTCTGACCGCACAGTGTCCTACGCTGTTCGGCATCCGTTGCATGCAATCGGGAGCATCGGGCTATGTCTGTAAACAGGAAGATTTGAGCGAACTGGTCAGCGCAATTAAAGCGGTACTTTCCGGTTACAACTATTTCCCCAGCCAGGCGCTCAATCCGGTTCGCAGTGACGATATCAGGTACACCGAGCTGGAGTTATTCAAAGCCGTCAACGATCGCGAATTAATGGTGTTGCAGTTATTTGCCCAGGGACGTACCAACAAGGAAATCGCCAAGGGCATGTTTCTGAGCAACAAGACCGTAAGCACCTACAAAAAGCGCCTGATGCAAAAACTCAAGGCCAGGTCCCTTGTAGAACTTATCGAAATGGCCAAACGCAACGCACTCGTGTGAGACCCCGCATGCCCAGCCGTTTGAAGGACTATCTAATCGCCTTGAGCGCAGGTCTGTGCCTGAGCGCCAACGCGTCTGCCATGCCGGGCGAATCAGCGGACTACGCCTTGCTCAGCCGGGCGACCGCAGCCATTCCGGTTGCCTTGCAGCCGGTCCAACGGCAGTGGCTGCAGACACGCAAAGAATTGATTCTGGGAACTTCCGCACCTGACTATCCGCCGTTCGACATGACCGTCAGCGGTACGGAGTACGAGGGACTGACCGCCGACTACGCCGGGATTATCGGCAAGGCCACCGGTTTGCCGGTTCGGGTGCAACGCTTTGCCTCACGCGACGCCGCAATCAGCGCATTGATCAATGGCCAGGTCGACTTGCTCGGCACAGCCAATGGATACGAAGCCGGTAACGCCAACCTGGCGCTCTCCATTCCCTATGCAGTCGATCAGCCGGTGCTGGTGACGCGCGAGGACGAAACCCGCTCTTTGACCGAAGGTCTGGCAGGCCTGCGCCTGAGCATGGTCTATCACTACCTGCCGCTGCCCGAGATCAGAGCGATCTATCCCAAGGCGCTGATCACCTGCTATCCGTCCTATCAGAACGCAATCAACGCGGTGGCCTTCGATCAGGCCGATGTGTTTCTCGGCGACACCCTCTCCACCCATTACATGATCAACAAGGGCTATCTCAACAATGTACGCATGGCCAACTTCGGCAAGCAGGAAGCCCATGGCTTCAGCTTCGCAGTGCGGCGCGGCAATCCACAGTTATTGGGCATTATCGACACAGTGCTTGCAGCGATCCCGCGCAGCCAGCGCGATGACATCGCCAAACGCTGGAGCGCCGGCAGCGACCTGCTGCTCACCGACAGTAAACTCCAGCTGACCGATCGTGAGGAGAACTGGCTCAAGCAGCATCCCGTCGTCAGCGTGGTGGTCAATGAAGCTTACGCACCACTGACCTTCTTCGACAGCGCCGGCAATTTCCGTGGCATCAGTGCCGACCTGCTCGAGCTGATCCGCTTGCGTACGGGCCTGCGTTTCGAAATTCAGCGCAGCCGCAACGATGCAGAAATGATCAGGCAGATCGACAACCACAAGGCCGATCTGATTGCCGCCCTGCTGCCCAGCGCCGAACGTGAAAAAAACCTGAGTTTCAGTCGCCCGTATCTGGAAAATTCCTACGTACTGCTGACCCGCAAAAGCGCCGACAGTCCGACCAATCTGGCCCAACTCAAAGGCAAGCGACTGGCGATCGCTCAAGGCAATCCTCTGGTTGCTTATCTGCACGAGAATTTTCCGGGCATCGAACTGATCGAAACGCCCGACACGTTCAGTGCCGTGTCGATGCTTGCCGAAAACCATGTCGAGGGTGCGGTGAATTCGCTGGTGATTGCCAACTACTTCATCTCTTCGCGCATCTTTGATCGGCCGTTGCAGATCACCACCACGATCGGCACCGACCAGGCCGCTTTCTCGCTGGCGACCGCCCGGGACAATACTGAACTGGCCTCGATCATCAACAAGGCACTATTGAGCATCGCCCCCGAAGAACTCGGCGTTATCAACGGTCGCTGGCGCGGGTATTCCACTGCCTCGCAAAACATCTGGCAAAACTACCAGCGCCTGTTCTATCAAGTGGTCGCCGCCGCTGCCCTGGTACTGCTATTGCTGTTGACCTGGAATGCCTACATGCGTCATCAGATCAAACAGCGCCAGGCCGCCGAACGTGCATTGAGCGACCAACTGGAATTCATGCGCTCGCTGGTCAATGGCACACCGCATCCGATCTATGTCCGTGACCGGCAGGGTCTTCTGCAAAGTTGCAACGACAGTTATCTCGAAGCGTTCAATGCCCGGCGCGAGGACATCATTGGCAAAGGTGTCATGCAGGGCACGCTGAGCAATGCCTTCGAAGCCCAGGCATTCCATGCCGATTACCAGAGAGTCATCGCCGAAGGCAATCCGTTGATACTTGACCGGCCGCTGCATATCGGCAACCGGCGCCTGACCATCTATCACTGGATTCTTCCCTATCGCGACTCCAGCGGCGCGGTCCAAGGCATCATCGGCGGCTGGATCGACATCAGCGAACGCCGCCAATTGTTCGATGAGCTGCGCGCGGCCAAGGAGCGGGCGGACGAGGCGAATCGGGCCAAGAGTACATTTCTGGCGACCATGAGCCATGAAATACGTACGCCGATGAATGCCGTGATCGGGATGCTTGAACTGACCCTCAGACGTATCGATCCGCACCATCCTGATCGCGCGTCGATCGACACCGCCTACCATTCGGCCAAGGACCTCTTGGGGTTGATCGGCGACATTCTCGACATAGCGCGCATCGAATCGGGGCGCCTTGGCCTGTGTCCGGAATGGATCAATCTGGTCGACACGGTGAATTCCGTTGCGCGCATCTTCGACGGTCTTGCCCGACAGAAGAATCTCGCCTTGCAAACTGTCTTCAACCCTCGGGATCCGGCCATAGATGTGCACCTGGACCCACTGCGCTTCAAACAAGTGCTGTCCAATCTGGTCAGCAATGCCATCAAATTCACCGAACACGGGCATGTGCGGATTACCCTGGAAATGCTCACGCCGGACGCCCCCGGACGCACCTTGATGCAGTTGACCGTGCAGGACAGCGGTACCGGTATCAGTGCCGAGGACCAACAGCGTTTGTTCGAACCTTTCGCACAGGCGGAAAACGGCAGCCGGCAAGCCAAAAACGGCGCGGGGCTTGGACTGGTCATCAGTCGTAACCTGTGCGAAATGATGGGCGGGCAGCTGCAGTTGAGCAGCCAGCCCGGCATCGGCACTCAAGTCTGCGTGTCGCTGCCACTGGACAGCCTGCCGGCGAAGATCAAAGCGCAGAAAGGCGAACCGTTGATCAAGACCGCGACAACACCATTACACGTACTGGTCGTCGACGATCATCCCGCCAATCGCCTGCTGATGTGCCAGCAACTGGAATTTCTCGGTCATCGCTTCAGCCTCGCCGAGGACGGCTGCAGCGGCCTCGAACTATGGAAGTCAGGGCATTTCGATCTGGTGATCGTCGACTGCAACATGCCTTTGATGAACGGCTATGAGATGACCCGCGCGATACGCCAACTGGAACTGCACAACCGCCGGCCGCCGTGCACCGTGCTGGGCTTCACCGCCAATGCCCAGCCTGAAGAAATCCAGCGCTGCAAACTTGCCGGCATGAACGATTGCCTGTTCAAACCCTTGAGCCTGACCCTGCTCGGGCAGTGGATCGATGAAATCACACCGAACTCCCCCGCGCCGGTATTCGACCTGCAAAGTCTGAGCGTGCTGACCGGCGGCAACCCGGCGCAGACGCGTCGCATGCTCGCGGAACTGCTTAAAAGCAGCCGTCTCGACCGCGAGGAACTGCTCACTCTGTCGCCCGAAGATGATCGCGAAGCATTGGCCGTGGTTGCGCACAAGATCAAGGGCGCGGCACGCATCGCCCAGGCCGCACGGTTGATCGAATGTTGCGACGCCCTCGAGGAAGCTTGCCAGCAAGCCTTCGCATCGCAGGAGATAGCCCGCCGCTGGGCGGCAACCAGTCAGGCAATGCTCGAACTGGAACAGGCCCTGCAGAATCAATTGACCCTGGCCGACCAAGGCACATTGAGCGAGTCTTAACTATGCTTTGGCGCTGAGCAGTGAGTTAAACATTCATGGAGAGCCTGCAATGCACAGCCCACTGCGCCCCGAGCAACGCCGGTTGCCGCTGCACGTGCACATCAGCGTCATGTTCACCTTTCTCTTGTTGCTCACGGGCGTGGTGCTGGGCCTGTTCAATTACCACCAGACCACGCAGATCATTCTGTCGAGCAGCGAGAAACTGTTTGATCGCATCGAACAGGACGTACGCAACGACTTGCAGGCGACTTATCAGCCGATCCGCAACCTGCTGAGCCTGCTGGCAGACACCCCGGCCACCCATACTGGCAATCTCGAGCAACGCCTGTCTTTGCTCAAGCCCTTCAGCCAGTCACTCAGCGACAACCCGGCACTGGCGTCGCTGTATCTGGGTTATGCCAGTGGCGACTTCTTCATGGTGCGGGCACTGCGCTCTGCGGCGATCAAAGCACAGTTGCAGGCGCCGGACGCGGCGGCATACCAGGTCTGGAGCATCGAGCACGACCCGCAAGGCGCCGTACGCTCGCAATCACTGTTCTTTGATCAGGCTCTGTCGTTGATCAGCCGGCGCGAGCATCCAGATGAAGCGTACGATCCGCGCAGCCGAAACTGGTTCAGCGAGGCCCTGCAACAGGCCGGGCAGATCACCACCGAGCCTTACGTATTCTTCTCCACCCATAACGTCGGCACCACCCTGGCCCGACGCGCCGGTGAGCATGCCGTGATCGGTGCCGACCTGACGCTGGCCGCGTTGTCGACGACGCTGAACAAACATCGGGTCACCGCGTCGACCGAAATCGCCTTGTACGATGCCGATGGCAATGCGGTGGCTTATCCCGACAGCAGTCGCCTGATCGTCGATGACCGCACCGCGCGGCTCGCCAGAGCGGCCGATCTCAGCCCGGAGCTGAGCGCGCTGCTGAGCACTGAGAACAACGACAAGCGCCTGCAGGTCAACAGTCGACAATGGATTGTTGCGCGCACGAGCATTCAGGAAGGCGGGCCGAAAGGTCTGCAATTGGCGCTGCTGGTGCCGGAAGACGAATTACTGGTGGATGCATTCCGCATGCGCTGGCAAGCAGCACTGATTACCCTGACCATCCTCTTGCTCTGCCTGCCATTGGGCTGGGTGATTTCGCGGATTCTGGTCAAGCCGCTGCACGCACTGGTCAAGGAAGCCGATGCGATCCGCAGCTTCGACTTCAATTTTCCGCTGGCGCGACGCTCCCTCGTACTGGAAGTCGATCAATTGAGTTTGTCGATGGCGCGGATGAAGGAAACCCTGGGGAGCTTCTTCCGGATCACCGACAGTCTGTGCGCTGAAACGCGATTTGCCCCGCTGCTCGAGCGCGTGCTGTTCGAAACCGTGCAGATCGCCCAGGCGCAGGCCGGTCTGATCTACCTGCGCGAAGCTGACGGTGCGCGCATGGAACCTTATGGTCTGATCATCAACGGCGTGCCCCAGGCACTGGAGGCGTTCGATATTCAGGGGCGTGACCTGCACAGGAACACTGGGCCGGCCTGGTTCGAACAACTGGTCAGCGCCAACAATGTGGTCAGCCACCTGGGCTTCGATCAGGCGGGCGACTTGCAGAAAATCCTGTTGGCCATGGAATCACCGCGCATTCATCTGATCGGTATCCGCCTGCACAACCAGCACGACGAAACCATCGGCCTGCTGATTCTGCTGGTCAATGACAGCGGCGCGCCGAGCGACCTGGAAAAGCTGCGGCCTGACCGCATCGCCTTTTTGCAAGCTGTCTCGGGCGCGGCGGCGGTCAGCATTGAAAGTCAGCGCCTGCAAGCTCGGCAGAAACAACTGCTCGACGCGTTCATCCAACTGCTCGCCAGCGCAATCGACGCCAAAAGCCCGTATACCGGCGGCCATTGCCAGCGAGTGCCGGAACTGACATTGATGCTCGCCCATGCTGCCGCCGCCAGCCAGGAACCGGCGTTCAGCGCCTATCAGCCCAGTGAAGATGACTGGGAGGCGCTGCACATCGCCGCATGGCTGCACGATTGCGGCAAGGTCACGACGCCGGAATACGTGGTCGACAAAGCCACCAAACTCGAGACCATCAACGACCGCATCCACGAAATCCGCACCCGCTTCGAAGTGCTCAAGCGTGACGTATGGATCAATTACTGGCAGACGCTGGCGAGCGGCGCAGACGAAGCGGCGCTGGCCCGCTCGCGCGACCATGAGTTGCTGACGCTGGATGAAGATTTTGCCTTTGTCGCCCGCTGCAATCTCGGTGGCGAGGCCATGGCCGAGGCCGATCTGCAACGCCTTGACCGGCTTTCCAAGCGCACCTGGATGCGCACACTCGACGATCGCCTCGGTGTGTCCTGGGAAGAAAACGGCCGTCAGGCAAAAACGCCGGCGCCTGCGTTACCCGTCAGCGAAAGGCTGCTGGCCGACAAACCCGAGCACCTGATCGAACGCAACCAGAACGAGCTGATTCCGGAAGACAACCCCTGGGGCTTCAAACTCGATGTGCCCGCGTACAAATACAACCGCGGCGAGTTGTACAACCTGAAGATCGCCCGTGGCACGCTGACCCGTGAAGAGCGCTACATCATCAACCATCACATGGTGCAGACGATCATGATGCTCAGCCACCTGCCCTTCCCCGGCCACCTCGACAGCATTGCCGAGATCGCCGGCGGCCATCACGAAAAAATGGACGGCACCGGGTATCCGAAACGGCTGAAACGCGAGGAGATGAGCCTGCCGGCGAGGATGATGGCGATTGCCGATATTTTCGAAGCGCTGACTGCCGCCGATCGCCCTTACAAGAAAGCCAAGTCGTTAAGCGAGGCGCTGGGGATCATGGCGACCATGTGCCGTGAAGCGCACATCGATGCGCCACTGTTTGGCCTGTTCATCAACGAGGGGGTGTACATGCAGTACGCAACGCGGTTTCTCGATCCCGCGCAAATCGACAGCGTGGACACGGCCAGCCTGATGCACAAGGCTGGCCTCAGCGGTTGATCAGCAGTCGGTCAGGCGCAGGAAAATCGCTGCCAACTGCTCGATGCCGGCCTGATCTTCGGCGCCGAAACGCGCCAGCTTCGGGCTGTCGAGGTCGAGCACGCCGATCAGGCGACCGTCCTTGACCAACGGCACCACCAGTTCGCTGTTGGAAGCGCTGTCGCAGGCAATGTGGCCAGGGAACGCGTGTACATCCTCGACGCGCTGGGTTTGCAGGCTGGCAGCCGCCGCGCCGCAAACACCGCGCCCGAACGGGATGCGCACGCAAGCGATCTGGCCCTGAAACGGCCCGAGCACCAGTTCTTCGTTGCGATTGAGGTAGAAACCGGCCCAGTTCAGATCATCGAGCTGGTTGAACAGGAACGCGGAAAACTGCGCGGCATTGGCGATGAAATCGCGCTCGTCCGCCAGTAGCGATTCCAGTTGCGCGGCCAACATACCGTAGCCTTCGAGGCCCTGGCCACTGTGTTGCAAATCAATCATGCCTTGTGCTCCAGCAATTTCAGTCCCACCCAGTAGCGAGCGAATTGATACGCGCAACGTCCGTTGCGATTACCGCGGCCGGTGGCCCAGCGCACGGCGAGAATGTCCAGTGCTTCGTCGCGCTGCCAGCTCAGGCCGGCCTTGGCGGCCAACTGGCCGATCCAGTGCTCGACGACGTTGAGAAAATGTTCCTGGGTAAACGGGTAGAACGACAGCCACAGACCGAAACGGTCAGACAGGGCGATCTTGTCTTCCACCGCTTCGCTCGGGTGCAGTTCGCCGTCGACGCGCTTCCAGTTTTCGTTGTCGCTTTCCTTTTCCGGCACCAGGTGGCGGCGGTTGGAAGTGGCGTACAGCAAGACGTTGTCGGGGGCCTGCTCGAGTGAACCGTCGAGCACGCTTTTCAGCACGCGATAGTCGCCTTCGCCGGACTCGAACGACAGGTCATCGCAGAACAACACGAAACGTTGCGGCAATTTGGCGACTTGCTCGACCACGCGTGGCAGGTCAGCCAAGTGATCGCGTTCGATCTCGATCAGACGCAGGCCCGCGCCAGCGTGTTCGGCAAGCAACGCACGCACCAGCGAGGACTTGCCGGTACCGCGCGAGCCCCAGAGCAAGGCGTGGTTGGCCGGCATGCCATCGAGAAATTGTTGTGTGTTGCGCCCCAACTGCTCCAGCTGACGGTCGACGCCGATCAGGTCCGACAGGCGCATGTCGAGGCTGACTTCCAGCGGCAGCAGATAACCGCTGCGCCCGTCACGCTGCCAGCGCGCGGCCAGGCAAGTGTTCCAGTCAATGACAGGGCGCGGTGCCGGCAACAGTGGTTCGATTCGCGCCAGAACCGACTCGGCGCGTTCAAGAAAAGCATTCAATCGGGAATCCACGTCTTCTCCTCGGGCACTTTCACAGTGATGATGACGATCCAGCGAACCTGCGCAGATAGAATTGCCCGAGCAAGCCTTGTTACAAGGCGATTCGGGAACCTCGGTATCCATACATGATCGACTATGCTTGAGCAGCGAAGGGAAACGGAAGTGGTTCAACACCCCATGGATATCAAATTCACCCACCGGCTGTCATACAAGCAAGCCAGGCTTACCGTGCTGGTCGGGTTCATTCTGGGCACCCTGCTCAGTCTGCTGCAGATCGGCATCGATTATGCCAGCGAAGACGCGTCCATCAACCGGGAAATCCTCGCGCTGCTGGAAATCAGCCACAATCCGGCCTCGCGCATCGCCTATAACATCGACGCCGAACTCGCGCAGGAACTCACCCTGGGTCTGCTCCGCTCGCCTGCGATCATCGCCGCGCAACTGATCGACAACAACGATACCGTGCTGGCCAATGTCAAACGTCCGGAACTGCAAAGCAATTATCGGCTGATCAGCGATTTCCTGTTCGGCGCCAAGCGTCATTTCGAAGATCGACTGTACCTCGACCACTTGCCCAACGAATCCCTCGGCGTGCTCAAACTGGAAGTCGACACCTATGCCTTTGGCAGTCGCTTCCTGCGCCGCGCCGAAGTCACCCTGCTCAACGGTTTCGCCCGTAGCCTGCTGCTGACCGGGATCCTCCTGGCGCTGTTCTACGTGATGCTGACCAAGCCGCTGGTGCGAGTCATCCGCGAGCTCAGCGGCCGCGATCCACGTAGTGCCGAGCCGACCACGCTCGAGTGCCCGGCCGGCCACGGCAACGATGAAATCGGCGTACTGGTCAAAGTTGCCAACCAGCAATTCGAAAACATCGCCACCGAAATCCAGCAACGGCGCACAGCGGAAAACCGTCTCACCGAATACCTCGCGCAACTCGAAGACATCGTCTCGGCGCGCACCGCCGAGCTGAAAGCAATCAATGCCCGCCTCAGCCAATCCAACGAAGAACTCGAAGTCGCCCGCCGCACCGCGCTGGACATGGCCGAAGCGCGTTCGGCATTTCTGGCCAACATGAGCCATGAAATCCGCACGCCACTCAATGGCTTGCTGGGGATGATCGCCCTGTCGCTGGACGGCCCGCTCAACGCTGAGCAGCAGCAACAACTGTCGATCGCTCACGACTCGGGCAAGGTGCTGGTGGAACTGCTCAACGATATTCTCGACCTGTCGAAATTCGACGCCGGGCAACTGGAGCTGGAAAACATCCCCTTCGACCTCGGTTCGCTGATCGAAGACACCGCCAACCTGCTCTCGCAGAACGCCGCGCCGAGCGTCGAGCTGACCTGTCTGATCGAGCCGCACTTCCCGGCGCTGGTGCTGGGCGACCCGACCCGGGTGCGGCAGATCGTCAGCAACCTGTTGTCCAATGCGCTGAAATTCACCCGCTTCGGTCGGGTCGATGTGCGTTTGTCGACACACAAGGGCGGCGTGCGTATCGAAGTCTGCGACACCGGCATCGGCATCGCCCAGGAAGCCCAGGTGAAAATCTTCCAGCCGTTCACTCAGGCCGGTGCTGGTATCACCCGGCAATACGGCGGCACCGGGTTGGGTCTGGCGCTGACGTACAACCTCTGCGAGGCGATGCAAGGTCGCCTGACCATCAGCTCGGAAAGCGGTTTTGGCAGCCAGTTCTGTGCCGAGCTGCCACTGCCCTCTCACACTCGCGCGCTGGTACCGGAGCCGTTACGCGGCAAGGTTCTGGCGATCACCGCTGCCAGCAGCGGTCTGGCGGAGCTGCTGAAAAGCTTTTTGCCCGTGTGGGGTCTGGAGTACATGCAACGCACCATCGACGATTCGCGGCTGGGCCTCAATCCCGACGTGGTTATCACCGATTGCCCGGAATGCCTGTTCGGTTTGCGCCCGAGCATCACTGCGCCGATCTTGCTGGTGACGGCTTACGGCAGTTTTCTGCCCAGCGAAGAAGCCGCCGCCCTCGCCCCACTGCAACAACAAGCCCGGCCGCTGGCGCGCAATGCGCTGCACCAGCATCTGCGGCGGATTCTGCAACCGGATGTCGACACCCTCAGTGAATCGCAAGCGGACGCCTCGCCTTCCGCGCGTCGTGGCAAGGTGCTGCTGGTCGAGGACAACCCCGTCAACCAGTTGGTCGCCAAAGGCATGCTCGGCAAGCTTGGCTGCGACGTGGTGGTGGCGGGCCATGGTGCCGAGGCTCTGGATCAATTGGAGTTTGCCGATTTCGATCTGGTGCTCATGGACTGCAACATGCCGGTGATGGATGGCTATGAAGCCAGTCGGCAGATTCGCCAGAGCGGGCGCTGGCCGAATCTGCCGATTGTCGCGCTGACCGCCAATGCCATGTCCGAGGAACGCGAACGTTGCCGCGCGGCCGGCATGAGCGACTATCTGGCCAAACCGTTTCGCCGCGAAGAACTCGCGGCGTTGCTCGATCAGTGGATACCGACTACGACAGCGCTTTGATCTGCCCGAGCAAGTGATCGAGGCCGGCGCGTAAATCATTGAGCCGGTCGAGATCCACACCGCTGTCGCACAGCAGGCGCGCCTTGAGCGGCCCGACCTCCTCGCGCAATGCGGCTCCGGCAGGCGTCAGGCTCAAATGCACTTCGCGTTCATCACGTGCCGAACGTCGGCGCTGGACCAGATCAATCTGCTCCAGACGCTTGAGCAACGGCGTCAACGTGCCCGAGTCCAGCGCCAGACGCTCGCCCAGGGCTTTCACCGTCGGTTGCTCCGGCGCAGCGTCCTGCCACTCCCACAGCACCAGCATCGCCAGATACTGCGGGTAGGTCAGGCCCAACTGATCGAGCATCGGCTTATAGGCGCGAGTCACCGCCCGTGAGGCCGCGTACAGCTTGAAGCACAACTGGCTGTCGAGCTTCAGCGAGTCACCCCGCTGGCTCATTTGAGCAGTGCTTCGATCTCGCCGCTCAGGTCCTGCGGCTTGGTCGTCGGCGCGAAACGCTTGACCAACTGGCCGTCCTTGCCGATCAGGAACTTGGTGAAGTTCCACTTGATGCCTTGCGAACCGAGCACGCCGGGAGCGCGCTTCTTCAATTGCACGAACAACGGATGAGCATCGGCGCCATTGACATCGATCTTCTTGAACAGCGGGAAGCTGACACCGAAATTCAGTTCGCAGAACTCACTGATGGCGCCCTCGTTGCCCGGCTCCTGCTTGCCGAACTGGTTGCAAGGAAAGCCCAGCACCACCAGCCCTTGGTCCTTGTAGGTCTGCCAGAGTTCTTCGAGGCCTTTGTATTGCGGAGTGAAGCCACACTTGCTCGCCGTGTTGACCACCAACACGGCTTTGCCGGCGTAGTCAGCCAAAGTTTTTTGCTCACCCTTGATGGTGGTGCAAGGGATATTCAGCAGGTTGTCGCTCATGGGTCGGCTCCGCAATCATCAGGAAGTCGCAAACATAACGAGCAATTGAATTGTGTGCAATTCAATTAACCAAAACAAAGGCGACAAAACCTGTCGCCTTGTTCGTTACTCGCGGGGCTCGAGATCCAGGCACACCGAGTTGATGCAATAACGCAGCCCGGTCGGCGGCGGGCCATCCGGGAACACGTGCCCCAGATGCGCATCGCAGCGCGCGCACTTCACTTCAGTGCGGATCATGCCGTGGCTGGTGTCGCGAATTTCGGTCATCGCGCTTTCGCCGATCGGCGCATAGAAGCTCGGCCAGCCGCAGCCAGAGTCGAATTTGGTGTTGGAATCGAACAGCGGCTCGTTGCAGCAGACGCAGTGGTAGACACCGTCGGTTTTGGTGTCGTTGTATTTGCCCGAGAACGGGCGCTCGGTGGCACTCAGACGGCAGACGTTGTACTGCTCGGGGTCGAGCATGGCCTTCCACTCTTCCAGGGTTTTCTGCAACTTTTCCATCATCACACCTCAGCAGCTGAAAAAGCCCGATCTGTACCTTTTCCACGGATCGGGCGGCACGTATGATTGCGCCTCGTCACGCGCCAGTCTGGCAGCCAGACCGGGCGCATTCAAACGGATTCTGAGCGCAAAAGCGCCAGACCTCCGCCTGTGCGAAGACGCAGCAATCCCAGTACGGTTGTCCATTTGCCGCCTGGATCGTTCATTTTCGGGATCACATCGCCATGCAGTTCAGCAAATCGAACAAGCTCGCCAACGTCTGCTATGACATTCGCGGCCCGGTGCTCAAGCACGCCAAACGACTGGAAGAGGAAGGCCAGCGCATCCTCAAGCTGAACATCGGCAACCCGGCGCCGTTTGGTTTCGAAGCGCCGGACGAAATTCTTCAGGACGTGATCCGCAACCTCCCCACCGCGCAAGGCTACAGCGATTCCAAAGGCCTGTTCAGCGCGCGCAAGGCGGTGATGCAGTACTACCAGCAGAAGCAGGTTGAAGGCGTCGGCATCGAAGACATCTACCTGGGCAACGGTGTTTCCGAGCTGATCGTGATGTCGCTGCAGGCGTTGCTCAACAACGGCGACGAAGTGCTGGTGCCAGCCCCGGATTATCCGCTGTGGACTGCTGCCGTCAGCCTCGCCGGCGGTAACGCCGTGCACTACCTGTGCGACGAAGGCGCCGACTGGTTCCCGGATCTGGCCGACATCAAGGCCAAGATCACCCCGAACACCAAGGCCATGGTGATCATCAACCCGAACAACCCGACCGGTGCGGTGTACTCGAAGGAAGTGTTGCTGGGCATGCTGGAAATCGCCCGTGCGCACAACCTGGTGGTGTTCTCCGATGAGATCTACGACAAGATCCTGTATGACGAAGCCGTGCACATCAGCACCGCTTCGCTGGCGCCGGACCTGCTTTGCCTGACCTTCAACGGCTTGTCGAAATCCTACCGCGTGGCCGGTTTCCGCTCCGGCTGGATCGCCATCTCCGGGCCGAAACACAACGCGCAGAGCTACATCGAAGGCATCGACATGCTGGCCAACATGCGCCTGTGCGCCAACGTGCCGAGCCAGCACGCGATCCAGACCGCGCTGGGTGGCTATCAGAGCATCAACGATCTGGTCCTGCCTCAGGGTCGCCTGCTGGAACAGCGCAACCGCACCTGGGAGTTGCTCAACGATATTCCCGGGGTCAGCTGCGTGAAGCCGATGGGCGCGCTGTACGCGTTCCCGAAGATCGACCCGAAGGTGTGCCCGATCCATAACGACGAGAAATTCGTGCTTGATCTGCTGCTCTCCGAGAAGCTGCTGGTAGTGCAAGGTACGGCATTCAACTGGCCGTGGCCGGACCACTTCCGTGTGGTCACCCTGCCGCGTGTCGATGATCTGGAAATGGCCATCGGCCGTATCGGTAACTTCCTCAAGTCCTACCGCCAGTAATAAGCCACTAGTGCGCAACGGATTGCCCGTTGCGCACTGTCTGATTCAGCAACACATCTTTGTTCCGCACCTTTGCAGCCCTTCTACACTTGCGATGCGAGCCGTTAAGGCCTGTCCGACCTAATGCGCGCGGGGCGAAAGGGTGTGTCGGCTGTATCGGAATAGAGGGTGGGAATTTTCTTTTCCCTCAGGAAACTGCTGTAGGACACAGTTTGAAATAGTCACTCGGTTGAATAGCCCGGTGCCGCACCTTATATACCCCGCAGTACGCTACATCTTTAGCTTGAGGAGAGTTCTACAACCATGATGCGCATCCTGCTGTTTTTGGCCACTAACCTGGCGGTCGTGCTGATAGCCAGCATCACCCTGAGCCTGTTCGGCTTCAACGGGTTCATGGCGGCCAACGGGGTCGACCTCGACCTCAGTCAGCTGCTGGTTTTCTGTGCGGTCTTTGGTTTCGCCGGCTCGCTGTTCTCGCTGTTCATCTCCAAGTGGATGGCGAAGATGAGCACAGGCACGCAAATCATCAGCCAGCCACGCACCCGTCATGAGCAATGGCTGCTGCAAACGGTCGAGCAACTGTCCCGCGAAGCCGGGATCAAGATGCCTGAGGTCGGGATTTTCCCGGCCTACGAAGCGAATGCGTTTGCTACCGGCTGGAACAAGAACGACGCGTTGGTCGCGGTCAGCCAAGGCCTGCTCGAGCGTTTCTCGCCCGATGAAGTGAAAGCCGTACTGGCCCACGAAATCGGTCACGTCGCCAACGGTGACATGGTCACGCTGGCGCTGATCCAGGGCGTGGTGAACACCTTCGTGATGTTCTTCGCGCGGATCATCGGTAACTTCGTCGACAAGGTGATCTTCAAGAACGAAGAAGGCCAGGGCATCGCCTACTATGTGGCGACCATCTTCGCCGAACTGGTATTGGGCATCCTCGCCAGCGCGATCGTCATGTGGTTCTCGCGCAAGCGCGAATTCCGCGCCGACGAAGCCGGAGCCCGCCTGGCCGGTACCAGCGCGATGATCGGGGCGCTGCAGCGTTTGCGCGCCGAACAGGGCTTGCCGGTGCACATGCCCGACACCCTGAATGCCTTCGGCATCAACGGTGGCATCAAACAGGGCTTCGCCCGCATGTTCATGAGCCACCCGCCGCTGGAAGAGCGTATTGACGCACTGCGTCGTCGCGGTTGATTTGATCGCAATAACAAAGAAGGCCCGCAGTGATGCGGGCCTTTTTTTATCTTCAGATCATGCGTTGTCAGCAAAGTCCCATTCGCGAGCAGGCTCGCTCCCACCTTTGAAACGCATTCCCCTGTGGGAGCGAGCCTGCTCGCGAAGACGCCGGAGCTGCTAACAGAAAACCATCAGGCAGAAACCCGATAAACCCGCTCCACCAACCACTCAACCCCGCCCTGCAGAAACTTCGGGCTCTCAGCCAGAATATCTTGCTCTTCCAGTTTCTCCACCTGCCAACCCTCGCCCAGCAACCGCTGCACTTCATCATCGTTCACCGCAAACGGCGGCCCCGGAATCTGCGTCTGATCGTAATCCAGGGTGATCACCAGCCCTTTCATACCCTGCGCCAGCAACTGCTGCAGGTGCGCCACATAGCGCTGACGCATCGCTTGCGGCAAGGCAATCAGCGCGGCGCGGTCATACAATGCCGTGCAATCGGCGACATCTTCCGCCGTCAGCGCAAAAAAATCTCCGCACCACAGTTCGACGGCATCACTGCGATACACCTTGAATGCGCCCTGCTCGCTGATCTGCGGTTCAATCTTGTGCTCAACGAAAAAATCCTCGACGGCCCGTTCCGACAGCTCCACCCCGAGCACCTGATGCCTCTGCCCGGCAAGCCAAAGCAAATCCAGACTTTTCCCGCACAGCGGCACCAGCACACGCGCCGACGGTGCAATCGCCAGGTCAGACCAGTAGCGCTGCAAGTACGGATTGGCTGCGGGCTGATGAAAGCCGATCTGGTTCGAATCCCATTTCTTGTACCAAAACTCAGGCTGCATGGATCACTCCCGAAAAACCGATGAAAAACCGCAGAAACTTATATTAGATTCAGATCGATGATATGGCTGAAGATGGCTCATCTTAATCGTTCAGGAGCCCGTCCATGTTGCCCAGCCTGTTTATCTCCCACGGCTCGCCAATGCTGGCGCTGGAACCCGGTGCCAGCGGCCCGGCACTGGCGCGACTGGCCACCGAACTGCCGCGCCCCAAAGCCATCGTCATCGTCTCGGCACATTGGGAAAGTCAGGAACTGCTGGTCAGCAGCCATCCGCACCCGGACACCTGGCACGACTTCGGCGGTTTTCCCCGAGCGCTGTTTGACGTGCAATATCCGGCACCGGGCAATCCGCAGTTGGCCGCCGAAGTGGCTGAGCTGCTGAACGCCAATGACTTGCCAGCGCGGCTCGATCCGCAACGACCGTTCGATCATGGTGTTTGGGTGCCGCTGTCGTTGATGTATCCGCAGGCCGACATTCCGGTGGTGCAAGTCTCGTTGCCGAGTCGTGGCGGGCCGGCGTTGCAGACGCGGGTTGGCCGTGCGCTGGCGAGCCTGCGTGAACAAGGCGCTCTGCTGATCGGTTCCGGCAGCATTACCCACAACCTGCGCGAGCTGGACTGGCATGCCGGGCCGGAAAGCATTGAACCGTGGGCACGTGAGTTTCGTGACTGGATGATCGACAAGCTGGCCGCTGACGATGAGACGGCGCTGCATGATTATCGCCAGCAGGCGCCGAATGCGGTGCGTAGCCACCCGAGTGATGAGCATTTGTTGCCGTTGTATTTTGCTCGCGCTGCCGGCGGGGGTTTCAACGTGGCGCATCAGGGCTTTACGATGGGTGCGCTGGGTATGGATATTTATCGCTTCGGCTGACGTTATCGCTGGCAAGCCAGCTCCCACAGAGTGTTGTGTCGCCCGATAAACAGGCAAAAAAAATCCCCGAACCAGTCGGGGATTTTTTATGTGCGATCAATCAACCCAAGGGCGGATCAATCTTCGCGGTAGCGACGCAGCTTGAGCTGCTTACCGGCCACGCGAGTGTCCTTCAGTTTGGTCAGGAGCTTTTCCAGACCCTCTTCCGGCAGCTCGACGAGGCTGAAGCTGTCACGCACCTGGATGCGACCGATCGCTTCACGGGCCAGACCGCCTTCGTTGAGGATGGCGCCCAGCAGGTTTTTCGCAGCAATACCGTCACGCGCACCCAGCGCGGTACGGCAACGAGCACGGCCTTCGCCCAATGGCATTGGCGCGCGACGCTCGCGGTCACCGCGATCAGGACGATCACCGGAACGCTCAGGACGGTCGCCACGCGGTGCGTTGTTCGGCACCAGTGGACGTTCCTTCTCGATCGCCGCCAGGTTCAGTGCTTGACCGTTGGTAGCCTTGCGCAGCAGCGCAGCGGCCAGTGCACGTGGGGTGCAACCGATGTCAGCGGTCAGGCGATCAAGCAGCTCGCCGTGGGTCGATTCGGCATCACCCACCAGCGGCGACAGGCTGTTGGTCAGTTTCTTGATGCGCGCATCGAGAACTGCCTGAGCGTCCGGCAGACGTACTTCGGCAACCTTCTGCCCGGTTACACGCTCGATCACTTGCAGCATGCGGCGCTCACGCGGAGTCACCAGCAGCAGCGCACGACCTTCGCGACCGGCACGGCCGGTACGACCGATACGGTGCACGTAGGACTCTGGATCGTACGGCATGTCAACGTTGAATACGTGAGTGATACGCGGAACGTCGAGACCACGGGCAGCAACGTCTGTCGCCACAACGATGTCCAGACGGCCATCTTTCAGCGAGTCGATCACACGCTCACGCTGGTTCTGGGCGATGTCACCGTTCAACGCGGCGGCTTTGTAGCCTTTGGCGTCGAGGGCGCTGGCCAGGTCCAGAGTGGCCTGCTTGGTGCGTACGAACATGATCAATGCGTCGAAGTCTTCGACTTCCAGCAGGCTGAGCACGGCCGAGGTTTTCTGGTCAGCGTGAACCAGCAGGTGGGCCTGTTCGATCGCGGTAACGGTCTGGGTCTTGGTCTGGATCTTGACGTGTTGCGGATCGCGCAGGTGGCGTTCGGCAATGGCGCGGATCGACTGCGGCAGGGTCGCCGAGAACAAAACGGTCTGACGGGTCGCTGGCAGAGCCTTGAAGATGACTTCCAGGTCATCCATGAAGCCCAGCTTCAACATTTCGTCAGCTTCGTCGAGAACCAGATGGTTCACGGTCGACAGGACTTTCTCGTCGCGACGCAGGTGGTCGCACAGACGACCCGGAGTGGCGACAACGATCTGTGCGCCATTACGGATTGCCTTGAGTTGCGGGCCCATCGGCGCGCCGCCGTAAACGGCCACGACCGTAACGCCTGGCATTTGCTTGGCGTAGGTTTCAAAAGCGGTTGCTACTTGCAGCGCCAACTCTCGGGTTGGCGCAAGGATCAGGGCTTGCGGTTCGCGCTTGGCAGGATCGATGCGGTGCAGAATAGGCAGTGCGAACGCGGCGGTTTTACCGGTACCGGTTTGCGCCTGGCCAATCATGTCCTGGCCGGCCATGATGATCGGGATCGATTGCTGCTGAATCGCCGAAGGCTCTTCGTAGCCGGTCGCTGCGACGGCTGCAAGAATATTCGGGTTGAGATTAAAAGCGGCGAATCCGCCGGTTTCCTGGGTCATGGGTCTGCCTCTAAGTGCATCCGCAAAGACCCATGCTCCAAAGCTGCGCATGCCGTGTTGAGACTCAAGAGTCGCCCTGGCAGCTTTGTCGGCGGGGATTTGCGAAAACGAATGAATGAAGATGAATCGTCAAGGAAGAGCCCGCAATGCGGACGTGCAGCCGAAGCTGACTTCGGGAAATGCGCTACCTAAACGCGGCCCGGTTAAAGGCCGGCGCGCACTATACCGGATTTCGCCCGAAAAGGGAGCTTTTTTTGTGGCCCTTATCGGTGTGTCACCGCCGTGTAACGGGGTTTTGCGGATAATCGCGCAACGGTCTATTTTGCAAAGGCCCGGCCCTGCGGGCGATGACGCTTAAACGGTTCACCGACCTGCGGCAAAGCGCCGCGCACCCTGCCCTTCCTGCTCGAGGATTTCGTCATGAATCAGCCCTGCGCCGGCCGCGTCAGCCGAGAACGTCGTGGTCACGTGCACCTGATCGGCCTCGATCGGGCGGCCAAGCGCAACGCTTTCGATATCGACCTGCTCAACGACCTGAGCCTGGCCTACGGCGAGTTCGAAGCCGACGGCGAAGCGCGGGTCGCCGTGGTATTCGGCCACGGCGAGCACTTCACCGCCGGGCTCGATCTGGTCAATGCCAGCGCCGCACTGGCCGAAGGCTGGCAGGTTCCGAGCGGCGGTTGCGATCCCTGGGGTGTTTTCGTCGGCCCGAGAGTGAGCAAACCGGTCATCGTCGCCGCGCAGGGTTACTGCCTGACCATCGGCATCGAGCTGATGCTGGCGGCGGACATCAACCTGTGCGCGAGCAACACTCGCTTCGCGCAGATGGAAGTCCAGCGTGGGATCTTTCCTTTCGGTGGTGCGACTTTGCGTTTTCAGCAGATCGCCGGCTGGGGCAATGCGATGCGCTGGTTGCTCACCGGCGATGAGTTCGATGCCCACGATGCGTTGCATCTGGGCTTGGTGCAGGAAGTGATGGCCAGTGAGGATTTGCTGCCAAGGGCGATTGAGCTAGCCGAACGGATTGAGCGGCAGGCGCCGTTGGGTGTGCAGGCAACTTTGCTGTCGGCGCGACAGGCGCGCTATGACGGTGAGACGGCTGCAGCGCAGGCGTTACCGGCGCTGGTGAAGAAGTTGCTGGCCACGGAAGATGCCAGGGAGGGGGTGCGGTCGTTGGTGGAGCGGCGTCCGGGGATCTTCAAAGGCATCTGAAGAATCTGCTGCCTGTCAGGGCCTCTTCGCGAGCAGGCTCGCTCCCACAGGGAGAATGCATTTCAAATGTGGGAGCGAGCCTGCTCGCGAAGGGGGCGGTGCTGCCGACTTACGTCGCCGGGCGAATCGCGTTGATCAACGACTGCAACGAATAACCCAGCTGCGGCGCCAGCGCTTCGGCCCGTTGGGTCAGCGCCTGCATGTCCAGCGTCTGATCGAGATCGGCCGGGACAATCAGAATCACGTTGCCCTCCTTCACTGGCAACTCCCAGTAGTGCCGGTGATAGAGCCCGCGCAACAACGCCGCGCCCAGCGGTTTGCCGTCGTCGGTGGCCCACTGGTTGATCACCAGCCAGCCGCCCGGATTCAAGCGCTTCTGACAATCACCGAGAAAACTCCACGCCAGATGGCCGACACCGGGGCCGACATCGGTATAGAGGTCGACGAAAATCAGATCCGCCGGCTCGGCAGTCGGCAGCAACTCAAGCGCATCGCCGACGCGGATGTACAAACGCGGATCGTCATCCAGGCCGAGATATTCGATGGCCAGGCGCGGCACGTCCGGGCGCAGTTCGATGGCTTCGACGTCTTCCAGCGGCAGAAACTTCAGGCAAGCCTGGGTCAGCGTGCCCGCACCCAAACCGAGAAACAGCGCGCTCTCCGGCTGCTCGTGGCACAGCGCGCCGATCAGCATGGCGCGGGTGTAGTCGTACTCCAGCCAGCTCGGGTCGGCAGTGAACACGCAGCTCTGCTCGATCGCATCGCCGAACTCGAGGAAGCGGTAATCGGCCACTTCCAGCACGCGAATCACGCCGAACTCATCCTGTACTTCGGCGAGCAGATGCTCGACGCGCTCCTCAGTCATTTCGTCTCCTGATGGTCACCGGGCGCGGTGACGCGATGGCACCGCTGTGGGGCCGTGGCAAAGCGGCGATTGTCGGCGATGGGGCGGGAGCAGGTCACGCACTAATTGCTGCTAACATGGCGCTTCCCTGCGTACGAACTTCGAGACCGTGATGAGCCAACCGTGGAGCCCTGACAGCTGGCGCGCCCTGCCGATCCAGCAACAACCGCAATACCCCGACGCCGCGCACCTGCGCCAGGTCGAGCAGACTCTGGCCAGCTATCCGCCGCTGGTGTTCGCCGGCGAAGCGCGCGAACTGCGCCGCCAGTTCGCAGAAGTCACCCAGGGTCGCGCGTTTCTGTTGCAGGGCGGCGATTGCGCGGAAAGCTTCGCCGAATTCTCCGCCGCGAAGATCCGCGACACCTTCAAAGTGTTGCTGCAAATGGCAATCGTCATGACGTTCGCTGCCGGTTGCCCAGTGGTCAAGGTCGGGCGCATGGCCGGTCAGTTTGCCAAGCCGCGTTCGGCCAACGATGAAACCATCGGCGGCGTGACCCTGCCGGCCTACCGTGGCGACATCGTCAACGGCATCGGCTTCGACGAAAAGAGCCGCGTGCCGGATCCGGAGCGTTTGCTGCAGTCCTACCATCAGTCCACGGCGACCCTGAATCTGTTGCGCGCTTTCGCCCAGGGCGGTTTTGCCGACCTGCATCAAGTGCACAAGTGGAACCTGGATTTCATCGCCAACTCGGCGCTGGCCGAGAAGTACAGCCACCTCGCCGACCGCATCGATGAAACCCTCGCGTTCATGCGCGCCTGCGGCATGGACAGCTCGCCGCAACTGCGCGAAACCAGTTTCTTCACCGCCCACGAAGCGTTGCTGCTGAACTACGAAGAGGCCTTCGTGCGCCGCGACAGCCTGACCAACGATTACTACGATTGCTCGGCGCACATGCTGTGGATCGGCGACCGCACCCGCCAGCTCGACGGCGCGCATGTCGAATTCCTGCGCGGGGTGAACAACCCGATCGGCGTCAAGGTCGGCCCGAGCATGAACCCTGATGATCTGATCCGCCTGATCGACGTGCTCAACCCGGAAAACGATCCGGGCCGTTTGAACCTGATCGCACGGATGGGCGCGAACAAGGTTGGCGATCACCTGCCGGCACTGATCCGCGCGGTACAGCGCGAAGGCAAGCAAGTGCTGTGGAGCTCCGACCCGATGCACGGCAACACCATCAAGGCCAGCAGCGGCTACAAGACTCGCGATTTTGCGCAGATCCTTGGCGAGGTGAAGCAGTTCTTCCAGGTGCACGAAGCGGAAGGCAGCTATGCCGGCGGCATTCACATCGAGATGACCGGACAGAACGTCACCGAGTGCATCGGCGGCGCACGGCCGATTACCGAGGATGGCTTGTCCGACCGTTATCACACCCACTGCGATCCGCGGATGAATGCTGATCAGTCGCTGGAATTGGCGTTTTTGATTGCCGAGACTCTGAAGCAAGTCCGGCGCTAGACCGCGTCGCCTCCCTTCGCGAGCAGGCTCGCTCCCACATTTGCAATGCATTTCCCTGTGGGAGCGAGCCTGCT
Source organism: Pseudomonas sp. UF-293 (assembly GCF_058245595.1). Taxonomy (NCBI): domain Bacteria; kingdom Pseudomonadati; phylum Pseudomonadota; class Gammaproteobacteria; order Pseudomonadales; family Pseudomonadaceae; genus Pseudomonas; species Pseudomonas sp. UF-293. The sequence goes on from NZ_JBSICA010000010.1 coordinate 43,993, forward strand.
CGCGAAAGGGCCGGCTCAGGCACCCTCAATCTGCGCCAATACCCTCCGCAACCGGCCCGCACTCTCGCGCTGACAATTCAACTGCACCCGCTCAAGCCCCAACCAACCCGCCATCCGCCGCAGATTCAGCGCCAGCGCCAGCATCCCCTCCTCGTCCAGCCCTGGCTCTTCCTCGTGCACCGCATGCACCGCCAACTGCTGCGCTGCCCGTTCGGCACGCAAATCAACCCGCGCGGCGATGCGTTCGTTGTGCAAAAACGGTAGCACGTAATAGCCGTAAACCCGCTTGGGCTGCGGTGTGTAGATTTCCAGGCGATAGCGGAAATCGAACAGGCGCTCGGTGCGGCTGCGCTCCCAGATCAGCGAATCGAACGGCGACAGCAGCGCACTGGCAATGACCTTGCGCGGGATTTTGGGCTCCGGCAGGCAATAGGCAATCTGCCGCCAATCGCCGACTTCGCACATCTGCAAATGCCCTGCCTCGACCAGTTCCGCCAGACGCGGCCGCGCATCCGCAGGGCTCAGGCGAAAGTAATCACGCAGGTCTTTTTCCGTGCCGACGCCCAACGCTTGCGCCGCATGCACCAGCAAACCGCGTTGCGCCTCGGCCGCGTCCGGCTCGGGCTGCTGCAGAATCGCTGCCGGAATCACCCGCTCGGGCAAATCGTACAAGCGCTCGAAACCGCGTCGCCCCGCCACCGTCACCTCACCGGCAGCGAACAACCATTCCAACGCAAGTTTCTCGGCACTCCAATCCCACCATGGCCCGGCCTTGTCTTCGCGGGTCGACAGACTGCCCGCGCCCAGTGCGCCCCGCTCCTCTACCGAAGTCAGCACGCGGCGAATCGTGTCCTGTTGTTCGCGACCGAACTTTGCCAATTGCTGGTAGATGTCCTCGCCGCGTCTGGCGCGCTGCATGCGCCAGCGCAGCAACGGAAACATCGACAGAGGCAGCAACGACGCCTCATGGCCCCAGTATTCGAACAGCGTGCGCCGACGCCCCGAACTCCAGGCAGCCTGGTCGAGCAAGTCGGAAGGATAGGGACCGAGACGGGAAAACAGCGGCAGGTAGTGCGAGCGCACCACGGCATTGACGGAATCGATTTGCAGCAGACCCAGCCGTTCGATCAGCCGGTTCAGATGATTGGCGTTGACGTTCGGCGGCTGGCGCCCGTTGAACCCTTGGGCAGCCAGCGCCAGACGTCGCGCCTGTTTGAGGGAAAAGGACACTGTCGCGGGCATTTATTCCTCCATGTCTGCTCGCAACCTACCTCACCTGAAAGGGGTTTGTGTAGCGATGGCCTCATCATTTATGCATCGGGTCGTCCCAGAACGGCCGCACGGTTTCGTGTTCGACATCGGCGCGGCTGATGCCGATGTCTTTCAACGCCTCATCGCTCAGACCGGCGAGCATTTCCCGCTCGCGGTGCAGCTCATACCAACGGCTGAATTTGTGCAGCAGATCGGACACGATATGGCCATGGCCGGCCAGCTGTTCTTCGTTCACATACTCTCTTTGACCTTTCATCGTCTTGCCTCCTTTTGTGGATGGCTCAAGTCTCGCGCCGGCGCTAAGATCAATCCAACGAATGTTTCTGATGGCATGCATCACGGAGATTCATCAATTGTCCGCCTACCCCAGTATCGATACCGATGTCCTGCGCACCTTCGTCGCGATTGCCGATCAGGGCGGTTTCACCCGTGCTGGCGAGATGGTCAACCGTACCCAGTCGGCGGTGAGCATGCAGATGAAACGCCTGGAAGAAGACGTGTTGCAGCGCCAACTGTTCGAGCGCGATGGCCGTCAGGTGCGGCTGACGGCTGAGGGCCAGGTGCTGCTCGGTTACGCGCGACGCATACTCAAACTGCACAGTGAGGTGTTCAACACCCTGCGCGAACCGCACATGGTCGGCACCGTGCGCATTGGTACGCCGGATGATTATGTGATGCGTTTTCTGCCGGGGATCCTGTCGCGGTTCGCGCAGTTCTATCCGCTGATCCAGATCGAGGTGCATTGCGAATCAAGCAAACAGTTGCTGCAACGCACCGATCTGGATTTGTCGATCGTCACCCGTGAACCGGGCAACGAGATCGGCCAGTTGCTGCGCAAGGAGCGCTTTGTCTGGGCCGAGGCGCAGAATTTCAGCGCTCACGAACAGACGCCGCTGCCCTTGGCGATGTTCAACAGTGATTGTTTCTGCCGCTTGTGGGCGTGCAATGCGCTGGACGCGATGGGCCGCGATTACCGCATCGCCTACAACAGCAGCAGCCTGTCGGCGCTGATGGCCGTGGTCAGCGCGGGGCTGGCGATCACCGCGCAACTGGAGAGCCTGATCACCCCGGACATGCGCATCCTCGGCGCCGCTGAAGATCTGCCGCTGTTGCCCGAGGCGAGCATCATGCTGATCCGCAATCTGAATAATCCGTCGCCGATCACCGAGTGCCTGGCCGAGCACATCGTCGAGGGCTTCAAACTTTAAACGCGAGCATCACCGCACACAGCACCAGGAACCCGCAGAACAGCCCACGCAGAATTTTTTCCGGCATGGCGTGGGCCACTTTCACGCCCCAACTAATGCTGAGCAGACCACCGACCGCCAGAGGCAGGCCGATCATCCAGTCTACTTCGTGGTGTACGGCGTAAGTCACCAGTGTGACCCCGGTGCTCGGTAGGGCCAGCGCCAGCGACAATCCCTGAGCGACCACTTGGCTGGTACCGAACAGGCTGGTCAGTACCGGTGTGGCCACCACTGCGCCGCCGACGCCGAACAAACCGCCCATGGTTCCCGAGGCGGCGCCGAGCACGCCCAGCCACGGCCACGAATAGCGCATCTCGGCAGTCGGCGCTGGGCGCGGGCCGAACATCTTCAACAGGTTGTAAGCCGACAGCGCCACCAGAAAGGCAACAAAGCCGATGCGCATGGTCTGCGCATCGATGCCCACCGCCCAGATCGAGCCGAGCCAGGCAAAGCAGAAACCCATCACCGCCAGCGGCAGTGCGTGGCGCAATTCGATGCGAATGCGCTGGTGATAACGCCACAGCGCCAGCATCACGTTCGGTACGACCATCACCAGCGCCGTGCCTTGGGCGATCTGTTGATCAAGCCCAAACCACACGCCGAGCAACGGAATCGCAATCAAGCCACCGCCAATGCCAAAGATCCCGCCCAATGTGCCAAGGGCAGCGCCGAACAGCAGGTACAACAGAAAATCCATCACAACGGTAATCCTCTAACGACAGGCAACCAATGCTACGCACTCGCGCCTAGCGGGGAAACGCACAGCAACGCACAATGGCTGTGCCGATTTTGCACAAGCGTGGTTTCGCATGAATCCCAATCAATTGACCGATCAGCTCGGTCTGTTCCTCGATGTGCTGGAGAGTGGCAGCTTTTCTGCCGCTTCGCGCCGTCATCCGCTGACACCTTCCGCCGTGGCGCGACGCATCGACAGCCTGGAAAGTGCTGTTGGCAGCCAGCTGTTCGTACGCAGCACCCACGCCGTGCTGCCGACTTCGGCCGGACTGGCCTTTGCCGAACGGGCGCGGCGGATCATCGCCGAGTTGCAACTGGCGCGCGCCGAGGCGGTGTCGTTGAGCAGTGCACCGGAAGGCCTGATCCGCCTCGATGCGCCGGCAGCCTTCGGGCGGCGACATCTGGCGCCGGTGATTGCCGACTTTCTCTTGCTGTATCCGGGATTGGATGTGCAGATGCATCTGATCGACAGCTTCAGCGACATGGCCGGCAGCAGCTTGGGCAAGGTCGATCTGGTGCTGCGCACCGGGCAGTTGGCTGATTCGCGCCTGGTCGCCACGCCTCTGGCGAGCATGGTCCGCGTGGCCTGCGCCAGCCCTGACTATCTCAAGCAGCGTGGCGTGCCTGAGCACCCGGCGCAGTTGAGTGAACACGACGGGCTCGACTGGGAAGGCCTTGCGCCGCCCTTTGCCTGGAAATTCGAAGTGGACGGACAAATGCAACTGCACCGGCCATCGCGGGTGCGCCTGAGCGCCAACAATGCCGAAGCCCTGGCGTGTGGCGCGGCGGCGGGTCTGGGCGTCGCACACTTGCCAACCTGGCTGGCCAGCGAATACCTGCTGCGTGGCGAACTGGTGCCGCTGTTTTGTGAAAATGGCCTGCCGCCGCCGGAGTCCACCGGCATTTACGCGCTGCGCATGGAACAGCAGGTCCATTCGCGCAGTCGGTTGTTGCTGGAATACCTGAAAAGCCGCTTCAGCCCGGTGCCGCCGTGGGATCTGGCGTTGCAACGGCAATTCGCCCGGCACTGACACCGGACATATTTATCTGGCGCCTTAAAGATTCGAGCGCTAGATTAAAAAACGATCAACGATCAAGGCTTTGACATGACTTCCGAAAGCGACAACTGCGACGACCTTCTCCTCGACAATCAGGCGTGCTTCGCCCTGCACTCGACCTCGCTGATGATGACCAAGGTCTACAAGCCGCTGTTGCAGGCGCTGGGCCTGACCTATCCGCAGTATCTGGCGATGATGGTGTTGTGGGAGAAGGACGGTCTGACTGTCGGAGAAATCAGCGCACGCCTGCTGACCGATCCGGGCTCCCTGACGCCATTGCTCAAACGCCTGGAAGCCGAAGGCCTGCTCAGCCGCACCCGCAGTCGTGAAGATGAGCGGGTGGTGATTGTCGAACTGACCGCAGCGGGCCGCGCCTTGCGCGACAAGGCACAGAGCGTGCCGCAGTGCATTCTTGGCGCCAGTGGTTTCACCCTGGAGCGTCTGCAGAAGTTGCAGGCCGAGCTGCAAGCGCTGCGCGGACATCTGCAAGACAGCCTGAATTAAGCCCCACCACATCCCCCCTGTGGGAGCGAGCCTGCTCGCGAAAGCGGTGCGTCAGTCGAAGCGGATGTCGCCTGAAACGGCGCCTTCGCGAGCAAGCCCGCTCCCACACTGATTTCAACGCCAACAAAAAATATTTTTCACGCCTGAATTTCCTCGCCAAGCGCTCTAAATCAAGCCTCACGCTCCCCTTCCATACCCTGCCTTTAAGTAAAACGCGCTTCTTTTCGAAAACTTATCTTGCGCACTAAACATTAGCGCTATACATTCTCTTCACACCTACTTAGCGCGCAAACAATTAGCGCACAAAACCACAACCAATGAGGCTCACACCATGCAAACTCTCTACACCGCAATCGCAACTTCCACTGGCGGCCGTGACGGTCGTGCGATCTCCAGCGACAACGTACTCGACGTCAAACTGGCCACCCCGAAAGAACTCGGCGGTGCTGGCGGCGCGGCGACCAACCCTGAGCAACTGTTCGCTGCCGGTTACTCGGCCTGCTTCATCGGCGCACTGAAATTCGTCGCCAGCCAGACCAAGCGCAAGATTCCTGACGACGCGTCGATCACCGCCCATGTCGGCATCGGCCAGATCCCTGGCGGTTTCGGTCTGGACATCGATTTGCACATCAGCCTGCCGGGTCTGGAACAAGCCGACGCGCAGTCGCTGGTCGACGCCGCTCACCAGGTCTGCCCGTACTCCAACGCCACCCGTGGCAACGTCGATGTGCGCCTGCACGTGACCGTGTAATCACTCAAGCCCCCGGCCCGAACAAGGAAAATGAACATGAACACTTTCAGCAAAGTCTTGACCGGTACCCTTCTCGCCCTGTCGGTGCACAGCGCTTTTGCCGGTGACGTCGAACACAACACCCAGGCATTCCTCGATGCGCTGAATTCAGGCAGCGGCAAGCCTATCGAGCAGCTGTCGCCCAAGGATGCTCGCGCCGTGCTGGTCGGCGCGCAGTCCGGGGTCAAACTGACGCTGCCCAAAGCCGATGTCAGCGAGAAGACCATCCAGGTCGATGGTCAACCGCTGAGCCTGACCATCGTCCGGCCGGCCGGGGCCAAGGGTGAGCTGCCAGTGTTCATGTTCTTCCACGGCGGCGGCTGGGTGCTGGGGGACTTCCCGACTCACGAACGTCTGGTGCGCGATCTCGTGGTCGGTTCGGGGGCAGCGGCGGTCTTCGTCAATTACACGCCTTCGCCGGAAGCGCATTACCCGGTGGCGATCAACCAGGCCTACGCTGCGACCAAATGGGTGGCGGAACACGGTAAAGAGATCAATGTCGACGGCAAGCGCCTGGCCGTGGCCGGCAACAGCGTCGGCGGCAACATGGCCGCAGTGGTAGCGCTGATGGCCAAGGACAAAGGCACCCCGGCGATCAAATTCCAGGTGTTGCTGTGGCCGGTGACCGATGCCAACTTCGACACCGGTTCGTACAACCAGTACGCCGAAGGGCACTTCCTCACCCGCAACATGATGAAGTGGTTCTGGGACAACTACACCACCGACGCCAGGCAGCGCAACGAGATCTACGCCTCACCACTGCGCGCCACCACCGCGCAACTCAAAGGTCTGCCGCCTGCACTGGTGCAGACTGCCAGCGCCGACGTGTTGCGTGACGAAGGCGAAGCCTATGCGCGCAAACTCGATGAGGCCGGGGTTCCGGTAACGTCGGTGCGCTACAACGGCATGATCCACGATTACGGTTTGCTCAACGTGGTCAGCCAGGTACCGGCGGTGCGTTCGGCGATGTTGCAGGCGTCTGAAGAACTGAAGCAACACTTGAAATAACCACAGTCCCATTGTGGGAGCAAACCTGCTCGCCAAAGCGTCCAGTCAGACAGCGCTTGATTGAATGACACACCGCATTTGCGAGCAGGCTCGCTCCCTCATCGGATCGGTGTGAAACGCAAAACGCAGGCACAAAAAAACCCGACTCAATGGTCGGGTTTTTTCTTTCCGCAAAAAGCAGTGCTTATTTGGCACGGCCTTTGTAGGAACCGCCTTCGCGGGTATCGATCTCGATCATGTCGCCGATTTCGATGAAGTCGGCAACCGACAGCTCGGTACCGTTCTTCAGTTTGGCAGGCTTCATCACCTTGCCGGAAGTGTCACCGCGAGCGGAACCTTCGGTGTAGTCAACCTGACGCACGATGGTGGTCGGCAGTTCTACGGAAACCAGACGCTCTTCGAAGAATACGGCTTCGCAAACGTCGGTCATGCCTTCTTCAACGAAAGGCAGAACGCTTTCGATGTCTTCGGCGTTCAGTTCGTACATGGTGTAGTCAGTGGTGTCCATGAACGTGTAGGTGTCACCGCTGATGAACGACAGGGTGGCTTCTTTACGATCCAGGATCACGTCGTCCAGTTTGTCGTCCGCACCGTAAACGGTTTCGGTCTTGTAACCGGTCAGCAGGTTCTTCAGCTTGGTCTTCATGATCGCGCTGTTACGGCCCGACTTGGTGAATTCAGCTTTCTGAACCAGCCAAGGATCGTTGTCGATACGGATCACGGTACCGGGTTTGAGTTCTTTACCAGTTTTCATTGCGAATATCCGAATTTGGATGGGATTTACAAAAATCTAGGCCGCGTATCATATCCAATTTACATAAAACTGTACCAGCGCCGTGGCAAGATCAGCCTGCAAGGCCTGTTCCAGACACCATGCTTCGGCGTTCTCCTCGAGTTCAGGCCAATGATTTCGCACCGCCAGCCAGTGCTCGCCGATCGGTTGCCCGGCGCTCCACGCTCGCCACAGACCGTTCATCGCCTGCGCCGCAGCGGGCGAAAGGCCGTGAGTGTAGAGCGCAAGAAAAGCATCGAGCTTGTCCAGATGGATGTCGTCGTCCTGCTGATAGATGTGCCACAGCATCGGCCGCCCCGCCCATTGCGCGCGAACGAACGAGTCTTCACCGCGCACCGCGTTGAAATCGCAGCACCACAGCAGATGGTCGTATTGGTCCTGACGGACGAACGGCAGCACTTGCACGGTCAGTGACTCGCGCACGTGAATCGCGCCGACCGTCAGGGTTTCCACCTCCAGCCAGCGCGCCACATCGCCGAGAATCCGCCCTTCGGGCACCAGCAGGTGAATCGGCCGTGCATCGGCCGCCAGCACATCCAGCCAACTGGCCAACCCGGGGTTTTCATAAGCAAACAGCGAGATCAGTTGCGCGTTCGGAGCAGGATCGATACCCAAGGCTTGCAGGAAATGTCGCTGGGCCGGCCGATCCTGCTGAAACTGCCGACGCTGTTCGAGCAGTCCGCGTTCGCGCAGCAGGCCTCCGGTGCCCGGCTTGAAGCCCGGAAAGAAGAAGAACTTCTGCACCGATTTGTATTTCACCGACGGCAAGCCGTGGCAACCGGTGACCCAGTCTTCGGCGCTGAGATAATCGAGGTTGAGCCACAGTGGTGGCGTTTCACGCACGGCCATGCTGTCCATGTAGTCGGCGGGCAACTGACAGGCGAAGGCGGCGATGACGACATCGGCAGCGTCGGCGTGCAGCCATTCGCTCGGCCACTGACGCACCTCGACCCCCTGCTGCCACTGCTGCGCAAGATCGATATCGATCTCTGGGCAAATGCGCTCGAACGCGCGCAGATCATCCACCCACAGGCGCACCGGCAAGGCATGTTCGGCCACCAGTTGCCGGGCCAGGCGCCAGGTCACACCGATGTCGCCATAATTGTCGACTACGGTGCAGAAAATATCCCAGCGGGGTTTCGCTTCAGGCATGCCGTTCTCCCGTTGGCAAAAAACCTCGATTGTCCGCATAAATGCGCTCGCGCAGAAGAGCCGACGGCGATTAATCTTCGTGCGACAATCGCCACTTGCCCGCAACCATCCGCCAGGAGGCCGCCATGCCCTATCGCCCGAATTCGCGTCGTCCATTGCCTGTTCAGCTTAGCGCGCTGCAACTGACCGGCAGCATTGCGCTGGGCCTGTGGCTGGGCTTCCTCGCCATTGCGCTGACCTGCTGGCTGTTTTCGCGCTTCATCTTCCCCGAGCAACTGGCCCAGGTGGCTCAAGCGGTGCAGCAATCGGCCAATCCGCCAGCAACCATCCAGCCACAGCCAGACGTTGCGCCGCCGCCAACGCCAATGTTCCAACAGTACGAAGAAAACCTGCGCAAGAATGAACAGCAAGCCCGACTGGATCAGGCGCGCGCCAATTCGCGCAATGCGTCCAATCCGAAATGCCAGTTCTGGCTGCAGCAGGACCAGACCGCGCCGACCGAAAAGAGCCGCGCCAACGTTTTGCAATTCTGCGATTGATCATGAACAAACACAGCGTCCACCAATTGATTCTCGACAAGCTGCGCATCGACCTCGACATCGCCGAACGCGCCGCGCAAACCGCTTACGAAACCGCGACCCACGAAGAAAATATCGCCGAAAACAAGTACGACACGCTGGGGCTGGAAGCGTCGTATCTGGCGGCGGGTCAGGCGAAACGGGTCGAGGAGATTCGTCAGTCACTGGCGCTGTGCCAGAACCTGACGTTGCGTGCCTACGATGAAAATCGCGGCATCGAAGTCGGCGCCCTGCTCGGTCTGGAGGACGAAAAGGGTCGCGAGCAATGGCTGTTTCTGGCGCCGGATGCGGCGGGACTGAAAGTCGACGTGGTGGGTCAGCCGATCACCGTCATCACCCCGCGCTCGCCGCTGGGCAAAAGCCTGCTGGGCAAGTTCACGGGCGATGAGGTGGAGATTCTGGTGGCGGGCACCCGGCAACAGTTTGCTGTCACCGAGGTGCTCTGAAGCGGGAGCTTAGTGAACGGGCAGTTCAACGCCGTCGAACAGCTCTTCCAGCTCTTGCTTGTTGTGGCACTGAATGGCCTTCGCCATGACTTCGCGGGTCAGGTGCGGGGCGAATTTCTCGATGAAGTCGCACATGAAGCCACGCAGGAAAGTGCCGCGACGGAAACCGATCTTGGTGATGCTCGACTCGAACAGCTCGCTGGCATCCAGCACCACCAGGTCGTTATCGAGTTTGGTATCGACCGCCATTTTAGCGACGATGCCCACGCCCAGACCCAGACGCACGTAAGTTTTGATCACGTCGGCGTCAGCAGCGGTGAACACCACTTTGGGCGTCAGGCCGCGATGGCTGAAGGCTTCGTCGAGCTTGGAGCGGCCGGTGAAACCGAACACGTAGGTAACGATCGGGTATTCGGCCAGCGCTTCGAGGGTCAGCTTCGGCAGCTTGGTCAGCGGGTGGCCGTGGGGTACGACCACGCAGCGGTTCCAGCGGTAGCACGGCATCATCACCAGATCACCGAACAGCTCCAGCGCTTCAGTGGCAATGGCGAAATCGACGGTGCCGTCAGCGGCCATTTCGGCGATCTGCATCGGCGAGCCCTGATGCATGTGCAGCGCCACGTCCGGGTATTGCTTGATGAAATTGCTGATCACCGGCGGCAGCGCATAACGAGCCTGGGTGTGAGTGGTGGCGATCGACAGGGTGCCCTTTTTCTCGTTGGAGAATTCCTGGGCGATCTGCTTGATGCTTTCAACCTTGCGCAGGATTTCACCGGCGGTGGTGATGATGCGCTCGCCGGCCGGGGTGACGCGGGTCAGGTGCTTGCCGCTGCGGGCAAAGACTTCGACGCCCAGTTCGTCTTCCAGCAGGCGGATCTGCTTACTGATACCCGGTTGCGAGGTGTACAGGCTTTGAGCGGTAGCGGAAACGTTGAGGTCGTGGTGCGCCACTTCCCAGATGTAGCGCAGTTGTTGAAGCTTCATATCAATCCCTCAAAGCAGGTAGACGCCACGGGCATCAGCGACGGTATATAACTATATTAATGGTTTGAATAATAAATCTAGAACTTTTTTATCAAAACGCCATTATTCCTGGTTCAGCGATCCTCACGCCGCCGGCGCTCCATCAAGGGCACCAGATAAACCGGCACCTTGGCCAATTGCAGGACCCGCGCCGCCGTGCGCCCCAACGGTGTTTCCGCGCCGACGCCATGGCTGTGACTGCCGACGATCAGCAGATCGACCGAAAGCTTGTGCACCTGATCGAGAATCACCTGCGACGGATCGCCCTGCAGCACGCGCACCGCGCGAATGCGCTGCAGATCCTGCTCACCGTCGTCCCCCAGTTCTTCGCGAAAGCTGTCGAGCACCCGTTGCTCGATATTGGCGATGACTGTTTTCAGACCCTGACTATGAAATTCGTTCAATGCCTGTTCGTCGAGATAGCTTTGCAGCACCGACTCGGCAAACAGCCCCATGGGCTCCACCGCGTGTACTACATACAGATCGGCATTGAAGGTGCGCGCCAACGCCAGAGCATGCTGCATCACGAACGGTGCGTACAGACCGAGGTCGGTGGCATACAGCATTGAGCGAATCATCGGGACCTCCTCGCAAGCCAACGATGGCGGAGATTGATTCAGCTTAGCAGTGCCTTGGCGAGTACGACGTGCGACGCAACGTCCTGAATAAAAAGGCTCTAGATCGACGGTTCGTTGCTGATGCCATGGGGCACGTGGCCGGTCGCGACCACTTCGCGCGCCAGTTCGCAATGGCCGGTCTGGTCATCGAAGAACACGTCAGCGGCGAAGGCTTCGAGGAACGCCGATTTGGTCAGGCCACCGAGAAACAATGACTCGTCGAGACGGATATCCCATTCGCGCAGTGTGCGGATGACCCGCTCATGCGCCGGTGCCGAACGCGCAGTGACCAGCGCGGTGCGGATCGGGCAGTCGTCATCGGGAAACTCGCGCTGCAACAGATTGAGCGCAGCGAGGAAGCCTTTGAACGGGCCGCCACGCAATGGCTCACGCGCCGACTCGCGCTCCTTTGCCTGAAACGCTTCCAGCCCTCCGGATTGATAGACGCGCTCGGACTCGTCGGAAAAAATCACCGCATCGCCGTCAAAGGCAATGCGCAATTCATCGCTGGCCGCGCGGCTCGCGCCACCCGACAGAATCGTTGCAGCGGCGAACCCGGCGTCCAGTGCTGCACGCACGTCTTCGGCGTGAGTCGAGAGAAACAGGTCGCAGCCAAACGCTTTCAGATACGGATACGGACTGCGCCCGCCGACGAACGCCGCGCGAGAAATCGCCAGGCCGTAATGATGAATCGAGTTGAACACCCGCAGCCCGGTGTCGGCGCTGTTACGGGAAACCAGAATCACCTCGACCCGCGCACGGCCGAGACGGCTGTTCAGGCTCAGGAGTTTTTCCACCAGCGGGAACGCATCGCCCGGCGCGAGGATTTCGTCTTCGTGCTCGATCTGATATTGCCGATACGCTTCTACGCCGCTCGACAGGTAGACCTTGTGGCTTTCGCTCAGGTCGAACAAGGCGCGCGAGGAAATCGCCAGCACCAGTTTGTCATCGATGTTATTGGCCATGCCTTCCCCCCAGAACAACCGACTTATCTATTGCGTCGGTCGATAAACCCCAAATGGCGATACAACGCCTCAATGCGCGGCAACTCGCACCCCGCCGCTTTCGCTGCCGCCAGTGGCCGGGCGTAGATCGCCTGCAGTTCCAGCGGACGCTTGTGTGCAAAGTCGTGGTACATGCTCGGCCAGTAGTCGGGCATTTTTTCCGTCATGGTGAACAGGTACTCGGCATATCCGGGCGGGATCTCGTAACCACAGGCCTTGGCACCCTGCACCACTTCGGCCATCAATGCCTGAATCGACACGCGGCTGTCGGCGTCGCTCATCAGCGCTTCAGTACCCGCGCCAAGCAATACTGAGAGTCCGTTGTAGGGAATGTTCCACACCAGTTTCTGCCAACGTGCCTGATGCAGGTTGGCCATCGCTTGAGAGTCGATGCCGGCGGCACGGAACAGCCCGGCGCCCTCCTCGACAATCGCCATGCGCGCTACTTCATCGATGGCCGAGCCGCTGTGGTAGCCGACATTGACCGCGCCAAGGGCCTGATGGGTAATCTGCCCCGGGCCTTCGCGATGCACGCAGATCAGGCACAGACCACCGAGCAGATGCAGCGAATCCGGCAACAGCGGCCGCAGGCTGTCTTCGACATCCAGACCGTTTTGCAGCAACAGCACTTTTGCATCGGGTTTAGCGGCTTGAATGATCGCCGGGGCCAGACCGGCATTACTGGTGGTCTTGGTGCCGACCAGCAGCCAGTCACACGGCGGCATGTCTTCGGCGGCGCTATAGGCATTGGCCGGATGCAGCGTCATCGGGCCGTGCACCGCACTGTTGATCTGCAAACCGCGCTCAGCCACTGCGGAAAATTCGCTGCGCAACAAGAAATGCACATCGAAACCGGCACGCGCCAGCATCACCCCGTAAAACCCACCGATCGCACCGGTACCGATAATCCCCACCACCGGTTTGCTGACTGTCTCGCTCATGGCAACTCCTCTGCAGTACGTCCCAGCGCCTGCGCCACTGCCTGGTTGAGTTCCTCAACCGTCAGGCGTGCGTGCACCGCACCAAAGAACTCGCCGTCGCGCACCACAAACAGCGCCGGCAAATGAAACACCTGATAACGCTCGACCAGGCCGCCGTTGTTGCCGGCGTCGATCCAGCACAGCCGATCGATCGTCAGCGGCATGCCCGGCAACACCTCACGGGCATAGCGACAACTGGCGCAGCCGACGCTGGTGAAGATAACCAGAGAAACCCCGCGCATCGCCAGCAGCCGCTGGTCGGCGTCGAAGTCGGTCAGCTCGGATTCGACCACTATACTGGGAGAAACAATGTCAGATGGCCGACACAGGGAGTCTGTGCTCATGGGACGTTTCATTCCTCATCCGGACGAAGTGCCGGTTGAATTGACGTTACTCAAGCCTGAATGCATTTCCAGACAACAGCTGCACACTATCAGCCTCGGCGGCATCGCTTGCAATTACCACCGCGCCTGGCGCCATGGCACTGCGCTGCAAGTGCGCATGCCGACGCTGAATGCCGACTTCTGCTATCCGGGCTATGTGGCCTGGTGTCTGCGCCGTAAAAAGGGCTATCTGGTGGGCATTGCCTTCACTGACGAACAGACCCTGTTCAGCGCGCGAATGGGTGAGCAGGTGTGTCAGATCGAACGCTATTCACGCATGCAGGATAGCCACGATGACTTGCAGGATATTCAGGCGCTGGCCCTGCAATGGGTCGAGGAGCATGCCGAAGAGTTCTCCCACGACAACCTGCGCAAGGCTTTTGCGCAGCCAGCGCTGGACTAAAGCACGGTTTGCCCATTGTCGAGCCGCCTCTGACGCGCTAAGGTTCGGCTCCCCCGACGCGCTAAATCTGCTGTGCTCCGCCGCGCGGGGATCGCTGGCGGCCGGCACCCGTGACCTGACGAGTAAACGATGGCTGATTTACCGATCAACGACCTAAACGTCGCCTCTAACGAGACCCTGATCACTCCCGATCAGCTCAAGCGTGATATCCCCCTGAGCGACGCTGCCCTGCGCACCGTCACCAAGGGCCGCGAAGTCATTCGCAACATTCTCGATGGCACCGACCACCGTCTGTTCGTCGTGATTGGCCCGTGCTCGATTCACGACATCAAGGCTGCCCACGAATACGCCGATCGCCTCAAGGTGCTCGCCGAGGAAGTCTCCGACACCCTCTACCTGGTCATGCGCGTGTATTTCGAAAAGCCGCGTACCACTGTCGGCTGGAAAGGTCTGATCAACGATCCGTATCTGGACGACTCGTTCAAGATCCAGGATGGTCTGCACATCGGTCGTCAGTTGCTGCTCGACCTGGCCGAGAAAGGCCTGCCGACCGCGACCGAAGCCCTCGACCCGATCTCTCCGCAGTATCTGCAGGATCTGATCAGCTGGTCGGCCATTGGCGCACGCACCACCGAATCGCAGACTCACCGCGAAATGGCTTCCGGCCTGTCTTCGGCCGTCGGCTTCAAGAACGGCACCGATGGCGGCCTGACCGTGGCGATCAACGCCTTGCAGTCGGTGTCCAGCCCGCACCGTTTCCTCGGCATCAACCAGGAGGGTGGCGTGTCGATCGTCACCACCAAAGGCAACGCCTACGGTCACGTGGTGCTGCGCGGCGGCAATGGCAAGCCTAACTATGATTCGGTCAGCGTGGCCCTGTGCGAGCAGGCGCTGAACAAGGCGAAGATCAAGCCGAACATCATGGTCGATTGCAGCCACGCCAACTCCAACAAGGACCCGGCCCTGCAACCGCTGGTGATGGAAAACGTCGCCAACCAGATCCTCGAAGGCAACCAGTCGATCATCGGCCTGATGGTCGAAAGCCATCTGAACTGGGGCTGCCAGGCAATTCCGAAAGACCTCGCCGACCTGCAATACGGCGTGTCGATCACCGATGCCTGCATCGATTGGTCCGCTACCGAAAACACCTTGCGCAGCATGCACGCCAAGCTCAAGGACGTATTGCCGAAGCGTCAGCGCACGTAAGCTGCGTTTTGCGCGCATAAAAAAACGCCGGACATTGTCCGGCGTTTTCGTGTGTGCGGTTCAGATCTTCGCGGCGCGACGCTGATGGCGTTCCATGTAGCGCTCGACGTAGGAGCATGACGGAATCACCGTGTAGCCCATTTCTTCAGCGTATTGCAGCGCGCGTTCGGTCAGCGCTGCGGCAATCCCACGGCCGCGCAGGGCATTGGGCACGAAGGTGCGATAGATATCCAGGGTCTGCTTGCCCAGATCCATGTAGGTCAGGTAAGCACGATGACCGTCCACAGTGGTCTCGAATTGATGACCAGCCTGGTCATGGTGGATGGACAACGCCTCGCTCATCACTACTCCTCGCGGGTCTTGGATTGTGACCCCTACCTTACCGATGTTTTCCCGGCGAAGGAACATCTACGCCACCCCGTGTCTGATGGACACCGAGAAGAGCCACACCGATCTCGCGCAATCTGACACCTGCTGAATAGTAGGCTCCATTGGCGAAAATGCTCAAGGTACGCTCGTCATCGGACGGTTTGCGTTCAAGGGCTTCGATGCTCGCATGTTCGGTCGCAAGACAATCTTTGCGTGCCGCTTGCCTGTACATTGCCGGGAATGTTGAGACTTAAGACGTGCAACCTTTTTTAAAGTCACCTGAACATCAACAAAGATACGCGAAGCGCTTCGCAGAACCTGAACAAAAGTGTGGACGAATTCATTTAGAAAGACTTTAGCCAAAGTCGCAAAAACAGCGCGCGAGGGCGGGAACTTTTTTCGTTTGAGTCGCTCACGCCGGGGCTTGCAGCTGGATATTTTTTATACAGCGCAGTTAAAAGTTGCTCGAAAAAGAATCAACGCCTACAATTTTTTTTGCTTCTTGCGCTACGTCAGTTTACTTACTACAAGTAATGGGTAGTATGTACGCCGGCTATTTCCTCAATCGTGAGGAGACAGCCACTTAATTTGAAAGTCCTTGAAGGGGAACACGATGAACAACGTTCTGAAATTCTCTGCTCTGGCTCTGGCCGCAGTTCTGGCTACCGGTTGCAGCAGCGCATCGAAAGAAACCGAAGCACGTCTGACCGCTACTGAAGACGCAGCTGCTCGCTCCCAGGCTCGTGCAGACGAAGCTTACCGTAAAGCTGATGAAGCTCTGGCTGCTGCTCAAAAAGCACAACAGACTGCTGACGAAGCTAACGAGCGTGCTCTGCGCATGCTGGAAAAAGCTAGCCGCAAGTAATAATCCCTCGGGATTGTTATCGAGCCGATCCGGTTTTCCGGGTCGGCTTTTTTGTGCCCGGTGCTTTTCTTCGGGCACTAAAAAACCCGCCGGCGCTGCTCGCATCGGCGGGTCTCCTGTCAGCGCTTACTGTTGCAGATCGATCGGCGCACTGCTGACCATCGGCGCCGAAGTATTCGGCACGGCGATCTCTACCGGCAGGCCGTCTTCGGCCGCAACCACATCACGCACCACATCCCAGTTCATGCGCAGGTTGCTGGTGATGTCTTCACGCTTGAGCATCGCGTTGATCACCGCCGTGTGCTTGTCTACCACCGACGGATTGCCCTTGTCGTCGAGCGGCGTGTGCGCTTCCAGATAGACCTTGCCGCCACTGCGACCGAACTTGTACGGGTCGTTGATGATGCGCACCGAGGTGCCCACCGGGACCATGTCGGCCATTTCCAGCACGTTGTTGTTGAACATGCGGAAGCAGCCGTGGCTGGTGCGCATGCCGATGCCGAACTTCTTGTTCGAACCGTGGATCAGGTAGCCCGGTGTGCCGAGGGTGAACTTGAACGGCCCCAGCGGGTTGTCAGGACCGGCCGGCACCACATTCGGCAGCGGATCACCGTCAGCGGCGTGTTCGGCCTTGATCGAAGCCGGAGGCGTCCACGTCGGGTTCGGTGTCTTGGCGATGATCGACGTGTGCGCGATCGGCGAGCCCCAACCCTCGCGGCCGATACCCAGCGGGAAGGTGTACACCACGTCGCGGCCTTTCGGGTAGTAATAGAGACGGTATTCGGCCAGGTTGATGACGATGCCTTCGCGCGGGCCCGGCGGCAGGATGAAGCGCGTCGGCAGGACGATCTCGGTACCGGCGCCCGGCAGCCAGGCATCGATGCCCGGATTGGCCGCAACCATTTCCGAATAGCCCAGATCGTAGGTAGTGCCCAGGTCGGCGAAGGTGTCTTCGTACTTGGCTTTGATCACCTGCACCTGGCCGACGATGTCCTCGCCGGGCGGTGGCAGGGGAAGCTCCAATGCAGCAACGGGACCGGCCACACACAGGGCGGCAAGTGACAGGCAGCGGGTGACGGCAGGAAAGCGCGGCAACATCCGGAAAATCCTTCGCATGATCATCAAGGGTATAAGGGCGCGATTGTACACTGCGGCCTGGGGATTCGGGAGGTCACGCAATTGCAGGCGACAGAGTGCCTTCAAGGTGGCAGCGAGCCTGCTCGCGAAAGCAGTGTGTCAGCGACCATAAATGTCGATTGATAAAACCCCTTCGCGAGCAGGCTCGCTCCCACACTTTGATCTTGAGCGCTCAGAGTTCGAATCGCAGCTCAGGCCAGATCGGCGACGTACCGCGCTTCTGCGACTCGAGAATCGCCCGGCACAGCGAGCACAGGCGCTGATCCTGGAACACCCGCCGATCGACGTTCGACCAGCGCGGTTGCGCCGGCAACAGACTGCCGCAGAGCGTGCGGTCAGCCGAGCCACCGAGTTCCAGCTGACGCGTCACCAGATGCACCCGCACTTCCTGGCAGGCGAACAGGTCCAGCTGCTCGTCAGGCTCGATCAGTTGGTAGGCAAACAGGGACCAGGCAGGACGCGGCATCGGGGGCTCCAAATTAGGGGGCGCCACATTAGCCGAAAGCCTGCCTCTAGAAAAGCCTCATAACAGCGGTTTTAGCGTCGGCCAGACATTTTCCAGCAACTTGCCCTGAGCTCCGGCAGCCGGGTGAAGACCATCCGCCTGCATCAGGTCCGGATGACCACCGACACCTTCGAGAAAAAACGGCACCAGCGGGATGTTTTTCTCTTCGGCGAGCTTGCCATAAACCTCGGCGAACGAATCGGTGTAACGCTTGCCATAGTTGGGCGGCAGCTGCATGCCGAGCAGCAGCACTTTTGCGCCGCTCTGGCGTGAGCTGTCGATCATCGAGGCAAGATTTTGTTGCAATTGTGTTGGCGGCATCCCGCGCAGGCCGTCGTTACCACCCAACTCGAGGATTACCAGCTCCGGCTTATGCTCTGCAAGCAGCGCCGGCAGCCGCGCCTGGCCTCCGGCGCTGGTGTCGCCACTTATAGAGGCGTTGACCACTTTATCGTCAAAACCCTCCTGTTTGAGCCGCTGCTCGAGCAGCGACACCCACCCCAGACGGGTATCCAGGCCGAAACCGGCGCTGATACTATCGCCAACGATCAGGACAGTACCCGCCGCTGCGTTCTGGGCCATGCACATCAAGGCCAGGCCAGCACTCAAAAACCATACACGCATCGGATTCTCCATGGGCGCAAGCATTCTCACCGCGAAGAACCTCAGCAAAGTGGTCCCTAGCGCGGAAGGTGAACTGACTATCCTGCACGAACTCAGCCTGGAACTGAACAAGGGCGACAGCCTGGCCATCGTCGGCGCGTCCGGTTCCGGCAAATCCACCCTCCTCGGCCTGCTCGCCGGCCTCGACCTGCCGAGCAGCGGCGAAGTCACCCTCGCTGGCCAGGGCCTGAGCAATCTCGATGAAGACCAGCGTGCACGAATCCGCGCCGAGCACGTGGGGTTTGTCTTCCAGTCGTTTCAGTTGCTCGACAGCCTCAATGCTCTGGAAAACGTCATGCTGCCGCTTGAACTCGACGGCCGCAAAGATGCCCGCGAGCGCGCTACGCAATTGCTCCAGCGCGTCGGTCTCGGCCAGCGCCTGACCCACTCGCCGCGCCAGCTCTCCGGCGGTGAACAGCAACGTGTAGCCATCGCCCGCGCCTTCGCTGCCGAACCGGACGTGCTGTTCGCTGACGAGCCGACCGGCAACCTCGACAGCCACACCGGCGAGCGCATCAGCGACTTGCTGTTCGAGCTGAACAAGGAACGCGGCACCACCCTGGTGCTAGTGACCCACGACGAACGCCTGGCCCATCGCTGCCGGCGCCTGATCCGTCTTGAAGCCGGGCTGCTGGTCGCCCCTCTGGAGCCTTGATGGCACGTCTGCCGCTGTTGCGTCTGTTCAGCCTTGCCCTGCGCCAGCTCATGCGCGATGCCCGCGCCGGCGAGCTGCGCGTGTTGTTCTTTGCGCTGGTGGTGGCCGTCGCGGCGAGCACCGCAATCGGCTATTTCGGCGCCCGCCTCAATGGCGCAATGATGCTGCGCGCTACCGAGTTTCTTGGCGCTGATCTGGTACTGGAAGGCAGCTCGCCAGCCCGCGAGGAGCAAATCCGCAGCGGCACGGAACTGCGCCTCAATCATGCGCAAGTGGTGGAGTTCTCCAGTGTCATTGCCACTGACAACGGCATTCAGTTGTCCAGCATCAAAGCCGTCGATCGTGCCTATCCATTGCGTGGCGAGCTGAAAAGCGCGCCCGCACCCTTTGCCCAGGAAGAAATCGGCGGCGAACCGCAACCCGGTGAAGCCTGGGTCGAGGCGCGCCTGTTGGCCGCGCTGGATCTGAAAATCGGCGCCAGCATCGATGTCGGCATGAAGACCTTGAAGCTGACCCGCGTGCTGACCTACGAGCCGGATCGCGCCGGCAACTTCTACAGCCTGACGCCAAGGGTGCTGATCAACCTCGATGACCTCGCCGCCACCGGCGTGGTGCAACCGGGCAGCCGAGTGAGTTATCGCGAACTCTGGCGCGGCGAACCGCAGGCGCTGGAAACCTATCGCGAGCTGATCAAACCGGGCCTTGCTGCAAACCAGAGAATTCAGGATGCCCGTGACGGTAACCGGCAAATCGGCGGTGCGCTGGGCAAGGCTGAACGTTATCTGAATATGGCCAGCCTGGTAGCGGTGTTGTTGGCCGGGGTAGCAGTGGCATTGTCGGCCAACCGTTTCGCCAGTCGGCGTTTCGACGCCAGTGCCTTGCTGCGCTGCCTCGGCTTATCGCGCCGGGAAACCATGGTGCTGTTCAGCCTGCAACTGACTGTGCTTGGACTGGTGGCGGCAGTCAGCGGCGCCCTGCTCGGATGGCTGGCGCAGCTGGGTCTGTTCGCGTTGCTGCATGATTTGCTACCAAGTGACGTGCCACCGGGAGGCCTGTTTCCGGCGATGGCCGGGATTGGCACAGGACTGGTGGCGCTAGCCGGTTTTGCCTTGCCGCCATTGGCTGCACTGGGTCGCGTGCCACCGCTGCGAGTGTTGCGCCGCGACATGCTGCCGATTCCCTCGAGTACGTGGATGGTCTATGGCGCGGCGTTGGGTGCGCTGGGCCTGATCATGTGGCGTCTGAGCCTCGACCTGCTGCTGACCTTCGCCCTGCTCGGCGGCGGTGTGGTCGCCGCGCTGGTGCTGGGCGGCCTGCTCTTGTTGCTGCTGCAAAGCCTGCGCCGCCTGCTGGCCCGCGCCTCGTTGCCATGGCGGTTGGGCCTGGGCCAGTTGTTGCGCCATCCATTGGCAGCGGCCGGGCAGTCGCTGGCGTTCGGTCTGATCCTGTTGTCGATGGCGCTGATCGCCTTGCTGCGCGGCGAACTGCTCGACACCTGGCAGAACCAGTTGCCGAAAAATGCGCCGAACTACTTCGCGCTGAATATCCTCCCGGCGGACAAACAGGCCTTCGCCGATCACCTGATCAAGGTGTCGGCGCAAGCGGCGCCGTTGTATCCGGTGGTGCCGGGTCGGTTGATCAGCATCAATGGCGAAGCGGTACAACAGATCGTCAGCAAGGACTCGGCCGGTGACCGCGCCATCCAGCGTGACCTGAGCCTGACCTGGGCGGCGGATCTGCCGGCCGGTAACAAGCTCACCGCCGGCTCGTGGTGGAGCGGCCAGCCGTCCGACGACGTGCCGGGGGTTTCGGTGGAAGGCAAGGTTGCCGAAAGCCTGAAACTCAAACTCGGCGATCACATGGTGTTCAGTGTCGGCGGGGTCAACCGGGAAGCGAAGGTCACCAGCCTGCGCGAGATCAACTGGGACAACTTCCAGCCGAACTTCTTCATGATCTTCCAGCCCGGCACCTTGAAGGATCTGCCGGCGACCTACCTGACCAGTTTCTACCTGGCGCCGGGGCATGATCAGCAGATCGTCGAGCTGTCGCGGACCTTCCCGGCGGTGACCATCCTGCAGGTCGAAGCGTTGCTCGAACAGCTGCGCAGCATCCTCGCTCAGGTCACCCTGGCGGTGGAATATGTGTTGTTGTTTGTTCTGGCTGCGGGGATGGCAGTGCTGTTCTCCGGCCTGCAAGCGACGCTGGATGAACGCATTCGTCAGGGTGCGCTGTTACGCGCGCTGGGCGCCGAGCGGCAGTTGCTGATCAAGGCGCGGCGGATCGAATTCGGTTTGTTGGGCGCGGTCAGCGGCTTGCTCGCGGCGATCGGTTCGGAAGTGGTGAGTCTGGTGCTGTACCGCTTCGCCTTTGACCTGCCATGGCATCCGCATCCGTGGTTGCTGGTGCTACCGCTGATTGGCGCCGCGTTGATCGGTGGCGCCGGCGTATTCGGCACGCGTCGGGCACTGA
Organism: Pseudomonas sp. UF-293; assembly: GCF_058245595.1. Lineage (NCBI taxonomy): Bacteria > Pseudomonadati > Pseudomonadota > Gammaproteobacteria > Pseudomonadales > Pseudomonadaceae > Pseudomonas > Pseudomonas sp. UF-293. The sequence goes on from NZ_JBSICA010000010.1 coordinate 65,855, forward strand.
ACGCCAGCCCGCTGACAGTGTTGCGCGAGGGTTGATAGACTCACGCGGTCTTAATCACAAGAAGTCGCCATGAGCCGTTATCGCCCTCCCCGCACCGCCGGCACCGCGCTGATCACCCCCGAGGGTGAAGCGCGGATGCGCGCCGAATTCCATGAGTTGTGGCATGTGCGTCGCCCGCAGGTCACTCAGGCTGTGAGTGAAGCGGCGGCCCAGGGCGATCGTTCGGAAAACGCCGAATACACCTACGGCAAGAAGATGCTGCGCGAAATCGACAGCCGTGTGCGCTTTCTCACCAAACGCCTGGAAGCGCTGAAGGTGGTCAGCGAAAAACCCAGCGATCCGAACAAGGTCTATTTCGGCGCCTGGGTCACCATCGAAGACGAAGACGGCAAGCAATCGCGCTACCGCATCGTCGGCCCCGATGAACTGGACCTCAAACTCGGCTTGATCAGCATCGACTCGCCGCTGGCCCGCGCCTTGATCGGCAAGGCACTGGACGCGGAAGTGCGGGTGCAGACGCCGACCGGCGAGCAGTTCGTTTACATCGTCGCGATTGAATATCCGTAAGACCGATCAGCGCCGAGTGATCAGGCCCTGCCGCGCTACGCGGGTCAGCTGCTTGATCATTTCCGGCGCATCTTCTGCGCTCGGCGCTTGAATCACCGCCAGATCAAAGCTGTCAGTGGCGAAACGCGCCAGCGACTCGCCGTCATCGACAAACTGGATCAGGAACGCGGCAGGACCGCCGCTGCGACGTGGCCAGCCATCGAGATAACGCAACAGCGTCGGCTGATGTTTGCCGCCAAGAAGGATTTTCGGGTTGCGCTGGGTGACATGTGCCGTGATCGGCGCGGGACGTGCTGGAGGGCGTAGTGCGTTCATCGTGTCGTGTCTCTGCCTCAAAAGTCTGCATGGCAGGTGAGAGGCAACACCGAACCAGCGCTTTAGCGGTATTTCGAAGCCCTGTTCCGGCTTCTGACGGTAACTGTAGAAGTCACCTGGCGCCCCGCAAGTAGCTGTTTAAATCGGCGCATGGGCAACATCCTAGAGAACGTGACCGACCAGTGTCAAGAATCCCCCGCAACAAAAAAAGGCCCGCGCAATGCGGGCCTTTGCCTTGAGCCAGAGCCTTCAACCGGCGATGGCGCGATCCGCCGAGAGCTTGCCGGCACCTTCGATCAGTACCGCGATGCTGCCGGCCAGCAGAGCCAGAGCGAACTCGTAACCGTTGTTGGCCATGAACAGACCGTTGCCGATGTGCACCGAGAAAATCGCCACCAGCGAGAGGAACGCCAGACCAAGTGCCGCCGGGCGTACCAACAGGCCGATGATCAGCGCCAGACCGGCGAAGAACTCGGTACCACCGGCCAGCGAGGCCATCAGATAGCCCGGGGTCAGGCCAATGCTTTCCATCCATTGCGCGGTGCCGGCCAGGCCGTAACCACCGAACAGACCAAAGAGTTTCTGCGAACCGTGGGCGGCGAAGATCACGCCGACAGCAATGCGCAGGACAGTCAGGCCGTAACCGGCGCGGGTGAACAGAACCTTGTTGATCAGAGAGCTCATGGTGCATTCCTTGTTGTGCAGAAGTGTTTGTGTGTTTGGGTTGGTCGCTATATTAATCAGTTTATTTCATGTTTAAAGCGCAAAAATTTCGCCATAACAATCGGATTATTAGATTATTTACGTGTGACCACTTTCTGCTGCCGGGGCTCGAGCGACTCACGCTCCCGGTCGAATGCCAGGTAATACTTGTTCACGCTATTAACATAGCTGACGGCGCCCATCCCCACTTGCTCCATGGCAATGCGCTCGACCTGAAAGAACCACTGGTTGGGATTGAGACCACGGCGGCGGGCTTCGGCGCGCATGCCCTGCACGCGCTCGGGGCCGATGTTGTAAGCGGCGAGGGTGAACGCCATGCGCTCACGCTCGTTGAGTTTCGGGCTGTTGAAGAATTTGCGGCGGATCATCGCCAGGTACTTGGCGCCGGCCTGCACATTCGCATCGAGATTCTGGATATTGCTCACGCCGACCCGCTGCGCGGCAGACGGGGTGATCTGCATCAGCCCGGTCGGGCCGCTGCCGCTGCGGGCATTGGGCTGCAGACGCGATTCCTTGAACGCCAGCGCCGCCAGGTTAAGCCAGTCCATGTTCTGCGCGTCGGCGTGCTTTTGCAGGGTCGGACGGAGTTTTTCCAGCCGCTGGCGATCGCCTTTGGCCAGCGGATTGTGCACTTGATAGAGACGGCGATAAATGCGCAGGAACGCGGCGTCTTCGTCCGACGGCTTCTTGTAGCCGGTGAGGAAGCGATCGATGCTCGCGCGCAACATCGACGCATCGCGCCGGACAAACCAATGTTCTTCGCCCGGCTCGCCGAGGCTCAGTTGCCGATCGAGGCGCAGCTTCGGCAGGATTTTGCCCCAACGCTCGGCAATCGGTTGCTCGACAATGGTCAGGTGGAAAATCCCGCCCTGAACCATCTCCAGCACATCTTCGACCGCCAGCGTCGGATCGACCCACTCGATGTTGATCGGCGCCAGTTTGTGCAGTGCGAGCTTCTGGTTGAGCTGACTGACCACCTCCCCCGCCGCACTGCCAGTGGGCAGCGCCAGGGTTTTGCCGGACAGTTGCTCGACCTTGGTGTACCGCCGCTGGCCCTTGATGCCGACCAGCACCAGCGGCACGTTGCTGGCAATCGGCTCACTGCTGGCGACCGCGTAGCCCGATGGCAGATCGAGCAATTCACCGGGCGCGACGATATCGCCTTCGCCGCGCTGCAAGGCGCCGAGCAATTGATCCTTGGCTTTGGGAATGATCTTAAGGGTGACTTCCTGGCCGTCACGAGCATGGCCATTGAGGTATTGCTCGAACGCGCGCAGTCGGTGGTACTCGACACCGATGGCCTGACCCTGAACTTCGCCGGAGCTGTTGCGGCTCTGGTTGACCAACACCCGCAACACGCGGCTGCTGCGAATGTCCGAGAGGTCGCGAACCTTGCTCGCCGGCACGGCTTGCAACGGCCCGGGCAGGCGCGCGGCCGCCGTCATCGGCAGCAGCAACGCAGCACACAACAGCAGCAGAACCGAGGGACGATGCATCCACTCTCCGAAAAGAATACGGGGCGATTCGTCGCAAAAGAGACGACATCACCGACGAAAACAGAGCGCTTTGAGCGCTGATAAAGTGCGTGAGACTGGCACAGTGATGGCATTGTCGCCACCCCGGAGTCCGCCGCGGCCTCAACAGACAGCCATAAGTCTTTGTAGTTCTTGGCTTTTCTTATAAATCTACAGCTCTGATATGCTTTCCGGCCTTCGGCCCGAGGTAGCACCATGCAACTCATCGATATCGGCGTCAACCTGACCAACCCCAGTTTCGCCGACAAACACCAGGCTGTGCTCGACCGCGCTTATGCCGCAGGCGTTTGCCAATTGGTGCTGACCGGCACCAGCGTCGAGGGTAGCGAGCAGGCTCTGGAACTCTGCCAGCAACTGGATGAAAGCGGCCAACGGCTGTTCGCCACCGCCGGTATTCACCCCCATTCGGCCAGCGACTGGAACGCTGACAGTGCTCGTCGCCTGCGCAGTCTGCTGAACGAATCCAATGTCGTCGCGGTGGGCGAATGCGGGCTGGATTTCAACCGCGATTTCTCCCCGCGCCCGCAACAGGAAAAGGTTCTCGAAGAACATCTGGCGCTGGCCGTCGAGCTGCAGTTGCCGGTGTTCCTGCATGAGCGCGATGCCAGCCAGCGCCTGCTGGAGATCCTCAAGGACTTCCGCGATCAACTGCCGGCGGCGGTGGTGCATTGCTTCACTGGCGAGCAGAAAGCCCTGTTCAGCTACCTCGATCTGGATCTGCACATCGGCATCACCGGCTGGATCTGCGACGAACGCCGTGGCACGCATCTGCATCCGCTGGTCAAAGAGATCAAAGCGGGACGGCTGATGCTGGAAAGCGACGCGCCGTATCTGCTCCCGCGTACGCTGCGGCCGAAACCGAAAAACGGCCGTAACGAGCCGGCGTATCTGAGCGAAGTGCTGCGCGAGGTGGCGTTGCACCGTGGCGAGACCGAGGAAGCGCTGGCCGCGCATACAACCGCGTGTGCCCGGGCGTTTTTTAATCTTCCGATGTTGGTGTAAAACGCAAAAGATCGCAGCCTTCGGCAGCTCCTACATTGGCACGGCGTACATTCTGTAGGAGCTGCCGAAGGCTGCGATCTTTTGATCTGTTGATCCGCATCAAAAAATGGTTTTCTGCATAGCGGCACAATAATGGCACCTTGCCAAAACTGTTTCCGCTATCAGAGAAGACCTCCATGGGTGCCTGGCTTAGCAACATCTCGCTGAAATACAAATTCTGGGCGGTCAACGCGGTCGCCTTTGTTACCACCCTGCTGTTGGTTTTGTACGCCGTACATCTCGAACAGCAGGCCCGCAGCCACGCCGCGCAAGCCTCCGCTCAGGCGCAGGCGCAGTTGCTCAAGGCCTGGCCGTCCGGGCAAGCGCTGCCCAAATCCGCTCAAGTGCTGACCTTCAAGCGCGGTGAAGCGCCGCGTCTCAATGATCAACCGCTGCTGGAAATCAGCGGCAGCAACGGCTGGAACGCCATCAATGAAATGCCCCTGTTCGGCGACAACCCGTTGATCGGCGCCGAAGTGTTCAGCCGTGGCGACGGCGAGCAAGTCGCGGTCATCGCCTATGCTCCGAGCCTGAGCCAGGTGTTCAGCGAGCGTTTTGCCAACTATGCGCTGGCGGTCTTCGTCCTGATGCTGGCGATGCTTGGCGCTTCGCAACTGCTGATCCGCTTTCTGCTCAGCCAGCTCAACACGTTGAAAGACGTAATGCTGCACGTTGAAAAAACCGGCGACCTTTCCGCTCGTGTGCCGCTGGTAGGCAAGGACGAAGTCGGGCAGATGGCCAATGCCTTCAACGCCATGCAGGCCGGTTATCAGCGCGTCGTGACGACCGTTGCCAACACCGCGCGACAACTGGATGACGGTGCTGCGCGGCTGGCCTCGAGCATGAACGATGTGCGCCACGGCATGCTCGGTCAGCAAAGCGAAACCGATCAGGCTGCCACCGCGATCAACGAAATGACCGCCACCGTTTATCACATCGCGCAACACGCCGGCGCCACGCGCGATCTGTCGAAAACCGCCGACGGCCTCGCCGGCAGCGGCCAGCAAGTAGTCGCGCGGGTGCAGCAGTCGATTGCCGGGCTGTCCAACGGCGTGCAGCAGACGGCAGAAATGATTCAACGTCTGGCCGAGGACAGCCAGAAGATCAACGGCGTGGTCAGCGTGATTCACAGCATTGCCGAACAGACCAATCTGCTCGCGCTCAATGCCGCGATCGAAGCGGCGCGCGCCGGGGAGATGGGTCGCGGCTTTGCCGTGGTCGCCGATGAAGTGCGCAACCTCGCCAAGCGCGTGCAGGCGTCCACCGACGAGATCACCGGCATGATCGCCGCGCTGCAGGCCGGCACCCGCGATGCGGTGGATTTCATGCAGGAGAGTTCGTACAAGGCCGACGACTGCGTGCAGCAGGCGCAGGAGGCTGGCGCGGCCTTGGCGGAAATTACCGGGGCGGTGGCGCAGATGCGCGAAAGCAACACGCAGATTGCCGTGGCCGCGGAACAGCAGAGCCAGGTTGCCGAAGAGATGAATCGCGCCGTGGTGAGTATTCGTGATGTGACTGAGAACACCGTGCAGCAGACAGTGGATTCGGCGACGACCAGTAACGAGTTGGCGACGTTGGCCGGGGAACTGAACAAGGCGATAGGTCAGTTGAAACTCTGATGGCCTCTTCGCGGGCAAGCCCGCTCCCACAGGGATTTTCTACAATCAACAATTGTGCGTACACCGAGCACACTGTGGGAGCGGGCTTGCCCGCGATGGCGTCCGCTCAGGCGACATCAAATTTTGCCATTGCCGCTATCAACTCAATAGCCAACCTTGATTCGCCGCCCTCCGCGCCCGGGCCTATTCTTCAAGCATGTGTTCAACATGGATCGAGGAGTAGCAAACATGGGCAAACGTCACCCCAACCTTCCCGCGTGGCAATGGCGCGCCTACCCGGGCAATCATCAGCATCCGACCAATCTGGTTCTGCACCTGATTGCCGTGCCGCTGTTCATCGTGGCGTTTCTGTTGATCGTGTCGGGGGTGTTCAGCCTGAGTCTGGCCAGCGTCGCCATCGGTGTGATCGGGATTGTCGCGGCGCTGGGTCTGCAGCGCCACGGCCACAGCCTGGAGGCGCAAGCCTCCGAGCCGTTCAGTGATCGCAAAGATGCCGTGTCACGTTTGCTGGTCGAGCAATTTCTGACCTTTCCGCGGTTCATTCTCAGCGGTGGCTGGTGGCGCGCCTGGCGTGAGCGCCACCGTCGGCATTGAGTCAGGCGAAGATCGTCACGGTCTGCCGACTCATGGCAATCAACTCGCCCTTCGCACTCCACAACTTCGCGGCGACATGGCCGTAGCCGTCGGCTGCGTACTCGATGTCGGCCAGGTATTGGCACCAATCCAGCGTGCTCAAGTCGTGTAATGGCTGCACGAATTCGATGGTCCAGGTCAGCGTGCTACCCGGTGCCGGTTTCTTCAGATACGGCAACAGCGCCGGAGGCCAGGCATCCACCAGCGCCAGCAGATGCGCCTCGTTGACCGGCTCCTCTTTGACATCCCCACGCAACCGCACCCAGCCGCCCATCAAGCGCGAGGCCGTGCCGGAAAACGGAATGCCGCCGACGCTCCAGCGCATGGCTAGATGACGCATGAATTCCGGGGTCACGCCTTTGATGTAGGGCAATTCCTGGCATTCGTCACAGTGTTTCATGGTTGGCGCCGGGTAGGCTTCGACGGCGACTTCCGAGGCGCGCGAGGCACCGAAGCTGCCCTGAATGATCGTCACCACCTGACCATTCTGCATGGCGCGGCCCAATACCTGGCTGACCGCTTTGCCTTCACGCAGCACGTCGACTTCGAAAGTCACCGGCACTTGCGGCTCGACCGGGCCGACAAAGGTAATCGCCAGCGATCGCACCGGGCGCCCCGACGGCACCCTGGCGCGCATGGCTTCAAATTGCAGCGCGGCCACCAGTCCGCCAAAACTGGACCGGCCCTGCCCCCATTCGGCGGGGATAGTCACTTCAGGTTGATGGCGGACAGCATCGAGTAGATCGCAAAAGCGCATGGCAACCTCGGAAAGCGTAAATGGAATGCGCGGATCTTAACCAGCCCCGGGCGGCGGCGCAGCGTCTATTCCGGTCAAATGGGCTGACAGATAGGCCTTGGCACTTTTCGATTTCGCCGCAAAACCCTTGTAGGAGCTGTCGAGTGAAACGAGGCTGCGATCTTTTGATCTGTTTGCAAATCAAAATCAAAAGATCGCAGCCTTCGGCAGCTCCTACAGAGGGACGCGTAAGCTTCAGGATTTGAAACACGTCGCGCTGAGTTTTTCCAGCACTTGATCGGCCTTCAGCTCTGCCTTGATCAACCCTGCCTGCCAAGTGGCCACGCACGGTTGCAGATCGGCCTCCTGTTCGGCGCGGGCCAGCCATTGCCAGCAATCGTGCCAATCGCCGAGTGCGCCTTGCGCGGACTTCAGGCGTTTGTATGCCGGTTTCGGTAGGCGATCGAGTTCTGGATAGGCTTCGATGCCATAGCGCACGCGCTTGATCAGCAGGCGCAGACGATGGCGGTCATGGGCGGGATCGTGCAGCGCCGCGTCGAGCTTCTGCCATTGTTTGCCCAGGCGTTTTTCGATGCGCTTGTCCAGATCCTTGAGCAAGCCCTGACGCTGGGAAGCACGGAGGAAACGCGGGAAGGCGTCGAGGATCATCAGCAACGAAGCCAATTCCGCACTCGCTGCCAGCGCCGGATACGCCTCGGCCATTTGCGCCAGACGCCGCTGCGCAGCCTCAGGCTGGTCATGCTCGAGCAGATACGCCGCCAGCACTTCGCGATCACGCCACGGTGTGGTCAGATCGCCCACCGCCGAAGCCGCCGCCTCCAGTTGCTCGACACCCGGCAAGCCACGCAACGGCCGCAACAGACTGCGCAAGCGCCGCACCGTGGTGCGCAAATCGTGCAACGCCTCGGAATCGGTCCGCGCAGCCAACCGCGCCTGACACGCCAGCAGTCGCACATCCAGGCTCAACACATGAGCCACCAAGCGATCGATCATGGGGGTCTACTCCGTAGACAGCTACAGGCTTCTAGCTACAAGCTTCAAGTTGAACGCGTTTGCTTCAAGGCTTGCCGCTTGCAGCTTGAAACTTGCAGCTGCTTTTTTAACGTCCTGCGCGGGATTCGCGAATGTAGAAGCGGGCTTTTTCGGCTTTTTTGCTGCAGCCTTCGAAGCCTTCGAATTGTTGCTGGGTCTTGGCGGCGGTCAGCAGCGACAGCGCTTTGGAATAGCTGACGGTGCCGGCGAAGCCTTCAGCCTTGGCCAGATCCAGCTCGTGCCAGGCCGCGTCGAGTTGGCTGCCGCAGCTGTCGCGGTACGCGGTTTTGCCGGCGCAACCGGCCAGAACCAGAGCCATCAAGGGTACACAGATCCAGGCTTTCATCAATCACACCTCAAGGTAGGTCAACAGTCGTGCAGGTAAGACGGTCAAGCGGCGAAAAAGTGCCTCGCCAGCCGGGCAAATCCCGTGGCGCAGAGCATAGCGCTGAAGCGTGCGAAGCGAGTGAAAAACGACGTCACTGACTCGCGCAACGACCTTGGCGATTGAGGCGCTTGGCCGATGCGTGCATTGTGCAGGCTTGTCCGGAGGAAGTTTGATGAAAAAGCGTGTCGCACTGGTGCTGGGCTCAGGTGGCGCCCGGGGCTATGCCCATATCGGCGTTATCGAAGAAATTGAAAAACGCGGCTACGACATCGCCTGCATTGCCGGTTGTTCGATGGGCGCGGTGGTCGGCGGGATCTATGCCGCCGGCAAACTGGATGAGTACCGTCGCTGGATCGAAAGCCTTGATTACCTCGACGTGCTGCGTCTGGTCGACGTGAGTTTCCGTCTCGGCGCGATTCGTGGTGAAAAGGTCTTCGGGCAGATTCGCAAGATCGTCGGCGAGATCAACATCGAAGACCTGCGAATCCCCTACACCGCCGTCGCCGCCGACCTGACCAACCAGCAGGAAATCTGGTTTCAGGAAGGCTGCCTGCATCAGGCCATGCGCGCCTCGGCGGCGATTCCCAGTCTGTTTACCCCGGTGATGCAGGGCAACCGCATGCTGGTCGATGGCGGCATTCTCAATCCGTTGCCGATCGTTCCGGTGGTATCGAGCCATTGCGACCTGATCATCGCGGTCAACCTCAACGCCACCAATCAGCGCCAGTACAAATTGCCGGTGATCGAGCGGCCAGCGGCGTTTCGTTCGCGCTTCGACAGCCTGATCAAATCCATGGGGTCGAAGTTGCCGTTCCGCCGTAAACAGGCCGAGCAATTGTTGAAGCTCGAACAGGAAGCCCTGCGCGCCGAGGCAGCGGAGATCAATCCGTGGCTTGAGGGCGTCGAGCCGGAAAGCCAGCAACCGGCCGCCGCCCCGGAACGCGAAGGCGCGCCGAAATCCGCTACCGGTTCGTTCATCATCGATAACGTCGGGCCGGCGTCGCTGCTGGATCTGATCAACCAGAGTTTCGAGGTGATGCAGACCTCACTGGCGCAGTACAAGATCGCCGGGTATCCGCCGGACATCCTGATCAACGTGCCGAAGCGGGTGTGCCGGTTTTTCGAGTTCTACAAGGCGCCGGAATTGATCGCGCTGGGTCGGGAAATTGCCAGTGATACGCTGGATCGGTATGAGCAGGAGCAGGGTTGATCTGATGCGGACTTTTCAGAGTATTTGATGGCCTCTTCGCGAGCAGGCTCGCTCCCACATTTGAAATGCATTCCCCTGTGGGAGCGAGCCTGCTCGCGAAGGCGTCAGCTCAGCCAGCTTCACTCAACAAACGATACCCAACCCCCGCCTCAGTCACGATAAACCGTGGCCGGGTCGGGTCGTCCGCCAGTTTCTGCCGCAGATGCCCGACCACGATGCGCAGGTAATGACTGTCCTCGGTGTGCGTCGGCCCCCAGATATCCTTGAGCAATTGCTGCTGGGTGATCACCCGCCCCGGATGCCGCGCCAGTTGCGCCAGTACCGCGTATTCCTTGCGGGTCAGGGCAACTTCGACGCCGTCGAGCATCACCCGCCGATACGCCAGATCCACAGTCAACGGGCCGAAACTCAGCGCCGCCGGTTGCGCCTCCCCCGCCGGTGCCTGGCGCAACAACGCGCGAACCCGGGCGAGAAACTCCTGAATGCCGAACGGTTTGGTCACATAGTCATTGGCGCCGCCATCCAGCGCTTCGACTTTCTGCCCTTCACTGGCGCGCACCGACAGCACCAGCACGGGCGTGGTCGCCCATTCGCGCAATTCGCGCAGGACCTGCTGCCCGTCCATGTCCGGCAACCCGAGGTCGAGCACCACCAGGTCCGGTTTGCTCAGCGCGGCTTGCGCCAGGCCTTCAGCGCCGGTGCCCGCTTCGAGCACTTTGTAGCCTTGTGAAGCGAGGCTGATGCGCAGGAATTTGCGGATCTGCGGTTCGTCGTCGATGACCAAAATGGTCGCGGTCTGGCTCATGAATTCACATCAACACAAAAGAGTGGCAAGAGAGTAGCGCAGTCGACTTCAAGCTTCACCGTCCATTCCCGGTTGCGCCTGCAACGGCAGGTGCAAGGTGATACAGGTGCCGCGCCCGTCGATGCCGTCAGCCACAGAAATACGCCCACCGTGGGCGCCGACCATGCCCTGACAGATCGCCAGTCCCAAACCCGTGCCCTGCCCGCCGCGATCACCGCGCGCGGCGGTGTAGAACATATCGAAAATCTTCGCGCGCTCTTCTTCGGGAATCCCCGGACCTTCATCGCTCACCGCGAAAAAAATCTCCTGTTCATCGGCACCGGCGCGCAGTTGCAGGCGACCGTGGCTGGGCGAAAATCGCGCGGCGTTCTCCAGCACATTGACCAGCGCCTGTTCGATCAGCGCCGCGTGCACATACAGCAGCGGCAACTCGGCCGGCACTTCGGTGCTGACGTGCAGCGGCGCCAGCACCGCGCGCAGGCGATTGAGCGAACTGCCGACAATGTCCGCCGGCGACACCCAGTCCCGCGCCAGCTTCAGGGCGCCGTGGCCGAGGCGAGTCATGTCGAGCAGGTTCTGGATGTAGCGGTCGAGGCGTTCGGCTTCATCGCGGGTGCCTTCGAGCAACTCGCGGCGATCCTCCAGCGGGATCGCTTCGCCGAGCGCTAAAAGGCTGTCGATGCTACCGCGCATGGCCGTCAGCGGCGTGCGCAAATCGTGGGATACCGAGGCCAGCAAGGCGCTGCGCAACTGTTCGGTTTCGCCGTGCAGACGCGCCGCTTCGAGGTCATCCGCTAACTGCGCGCGTGCCAGGGCTTGCGCCAGCGGCTGGCTCAACGCGGTGAGCAAACGTCGACGCTGACCGCTCAAGCTCTGGCCTTCCTTGGCGCAAACACCGAGCAACGCCAGCGGCCCGTCCTCGACCGACAATGGCCACCACCACCAACGTCCCAGCGGCAAGGTGCCGGTGCCCTTGCCCGCCGGTTGATCGTGTTGCCAGGCCCAATCGGCGGCGGCGCGTTCGGCCTCGGTGAATTGCAGCGGCCCGCCGGTTTCGACTTTCCAGCCGCCCTGGCCGTCGCGGTTGAGCAGGCACAATTGCACATCGCTCCAACCTTCGAGGTGCTGCGCGGCGGCGCTGATCACGGCCTGGCGGTCGGTCGCGGCGGTGAGTTTGCGCGACAGGTCGAGCAGTTCGCTGGTTTCTTCCTGGGTATCGCGCAAGGCCTGCAACTGCCGCCGCTGACGCGCCGCAAGGTTGCCGGTGAGCGCCGCCATCAACAGGAAGAACAGCAGCGTCAGCACGTCTTCTTCGCGCTGAATGCTGAAAGAAAAATTCGGCGGGATGAACAGAAAATCGTAGGTGAGGAACGACAGCGCCGCACAGGCCAGCGCCGGGCCGAGGCTGCTGCGCACCGCCACCAGCAACACCGCCGCGAGAAACACCAGCGAGATGTTCGGCAGCGGCAACACGCTCGACACCGCCCAGGCCAACGCGCTGGCCAACAACGTCGCCACCAGCGCCAGCGCGTAGTCGAACCACACCAGCGTGACTGAATTGCGCGGGCGCGGTTGATGCTGTTCGTGGTCACTGTCGAGCACGTTGATTTCCAGACCGTGAGCCTGACGCAGCAGGCGCGCCGCCAGGCCACCGCCGAACAATCGACGGCGCAAACGTGGCCGCGACTGGCCGACCAACAACAGACTTGCGCGGCGTTCGGCGGCGTGTTGAATCAGGGTTTTCGCCACTTCGCCAGCGCGCAACAGCACCACTTCGCCACCGAGGCGTTCGGCCAGTTGCTGGGCGCTTTGCAAACGCAACCGCGATTGCTCGTCACGGGCACTGCCGTTGTCGACATGCACCAGACTCCACGGCAGATGCCGGCGCTGGGCGACGCGGCTGGCGTGACGCACCAGCCGTTCGGCCTGCGCATCGCCATCGATGCCGACCAACAAACGCCCGCGCACCGCCGGCGCGGCCTGGCCGAGTTGGCGATAGCCCTGGGCGAGATCGTTGTCGACCTGCGCGGCGGCGGTCTGCATAGCCAGTTCGCGCAGTGCGGTGAGATTGGTCTGGGTGAAAAAGGCGTCGATCGCAGCGCGGGCCTGTTCCGGCACGTAGACCTTGCCCTCGCGCAGACGCTCAAGCAATTCACGTGGCGGCAGGTCGATCAGCAGCAGCTCGAAAGCTTCCTGCAACACCCAGTCCGGCAGGGTTTCGCGCACCTGTACGCCGGTGATGCCGCGCACCTGATCGTTAAGGCTTTCCAGATGCTGGACGTTGACCGTGGTGAACACGTCGATGCCGGCGGCGAGCAGTTCCTGAATGTCTTGCCAGCGCTTGGCGTGGCGACTGCCGGGGGCGTTGCTGTGGGCCAGTTCATCCACCAGCACAAGCTTCGGTTCGGCCGCGAGCAAGCCGTCGAGGTCCATTTCTTCAAGCAGCACACCACGGTATTCGCTGCGCACCAGCGGTTGCTGCGGCAGGCCGCCGAGCAGGGCTTCGGTTTCGGCGCGGCCGTGGGTTTCGACCACGCCGGCAAGGACTTTCACGCCCTGACGCAGTTGCGTGTGCGCGGCCTGGAGCATGGCGTAGGTCTTGCCGACCCCGGGGGCGGCACCGAGGAAAACCTTGAGCCGGCCACGGCCATCGCGGGGCAGGTCTGCTAACAATGCGTCGGCGCGGCCGGAGTCGCTCATGCTGGGGATGCTCTCTTTCTTCTGATGTTTATGCGGTGATTTTCAGGGCGCCTTCGCGAGCAGGCTCGCTCCCACATGGATATGCATTCCAAAGGTGGGAGCGAGCCTGCTCGCGAATGGTCGCGCCGCCGATTACAGGTTTTGCAGTGCCAGATTCAGCTCCAGCACATTCACCACCGGCGGCCCCACCAGCGGTTGTTCGATGTGCTTATCGAGCAATTGCTGCAAGGTCGACACCGGCAGATTGCGCGCTGCCGCGACACGCGCCAGTTGATAGGCAATTGCCGCCGGAGGCAAGTGCGGATCGAGACCGCTGGCGGAGGTGGTCAGCAAGGCCAGGGGCACCGGCCCCTGCCCAACGACTTGTTGTTTTTGCGCATCTTCGATTACGCGGGTCGCCAGGGCCGGATTGCTCGGCGCGAGGTTGCTGGCGCCGCTGGCGACCGTGGCAAAAGCCCCGGCGGACGGGCGCGGGTGGAACCAGTTGTCGCCGCTGAAATCCTGAGCAATCAGCGCCGAGCCGCGGACTTTGCCGTCGGCGTCGTGAATCAGGCTGCCGTTGGCCTGAGCCGGGAAAGCGACCTGGGCGATGCCAGTCACTGCCAGCGGATAGGCGACGCCGGTGATCAGGGTCATCAGCGCCAACAGGGTCAGAGCTGGGCGTATCATTGTGGACATTGCAGAATCCTCGATTCAGAAACCGGTACTGTGTTGAGTCAGATAAGCAGTGGCGCATTCTTCGCGAGCAGGCTCGCTCCCACAGAGCAATGCAATTACAGGTGGGGCGAGCCTGCTGGCGAAAGCGTTACACCAGATGCAACGCCGTAAGCAGCATGTCGATCACCTTGATTCCCACGAACGGCACGACAATCCCGCCGACGCCATAGATCAGCAGATTGCGCCGCAGCAACGCCGCCGCACTCGCCGCCTGCACGCGCACGCCGCGCAATGCCAGTGGAATCAGCACAACGATGATCAGTGCGTTGAACACGATCGCCGAGAGAATCGCGCTCTGCGGACTGCTCAAGTGCATGATGTTCAACACGCCCAACTGCGGGTAAATCGAGGCGAACAGCGCCGGCAGAATCGCGAAGTATTTGGCGATGTCGTTGGCGATGGAAAAGGTCGTCAGTGCGCCACGGGTCACCAGCAATTCCTTGCCGATCTGCACCACGTCGAGCAGCTTGGTCGGGTCGCTGTCGAGGTCGACCATGTTCGCCGCCTCGCGCGCCGCTTGCGTGCCGTCGTTCATCGCCATGCCGACGTCTGCCTGGGCCAGCGCCGGGGCGTCGTTGGCGCCGTCGCCGCACATGGCGACCAGGCGCCCGTCGTTCTGCTCGTGACGAATCCGCGCGAGTTTTTTCTCCGGCGTGGCTTCGGCAAGCACATCATCGACGCCCGCTTCAGCGGCGATCGCAGCAGCGGTCAGCGGGTTGTCGCCGGTAACCATCACCGTACGAATCCCCAGTTTGCGCAACTCGGCAAAACGCTCGCGAATGCCTGGTTTGACCACGTCCTTGAGATGGATCGCGCCAAGCAGCTTGCCGTCAGCGCAGACCAGCAACGGCGTGCCGCCGCTCTGGGCAATCTTGTCGATCTCGCGCGCCAGCGCCGGGGAAAGATCGGTGCGCTGCTGACCGAGAAACGCCAGCAGCGAATCCACCGCGCCTTTGCGATACACGCGGCCCTGATAATCGACGCCGGACAAGCGGGTTTCCGCGCTGAACGGCACGGCGGTCAGGGTTTCCGGGGCCGGCTCCGGTTGTGGATGCAGGCCACGGAGGAACTCGACAATCGATTTGCCTTCAGCGGTTTCGTCGGCCAGCGAAGCGAACAACGCGCCTTCGGCCAACTCACGACCGGTTACACCCGGAGCGGCGTACACCGCGCTGCAGCGACGGTTGCCGAAAGTGATGGTGCCGGTCTTGTCGAGCAACAGCACGTGCACATCACCCGCCGCTTCCACCGCGCGGCCGGATTTGGCGATGACGTTGAGACGCACCAGCCGATCCATCCCGGCGATACCGATGGCCGACAGCAGACCGCCGATGGTGGTC
This sequence comes from Pseudomonas sp. UF-293, assembly GCF_058245595.1. Lineage (NCBI taxonomy): Bacteria > Pseudomonadati > Pseudomonadota > Gammaproteobacteria > Pseudomonadales > Pseudomonadaceae > Pseudomonas > Pseudomonas sp. UF-293. Next base: position 81,237 of record NZ_JBSICA010000010.1, read on the forward strand.
GGGATCAGCGTGACCAATAACGCGACAAGGAACACCAGCGGCAGGCTGCCATTGGCGAAATGCGCGAACGGTTGCAGGGTGACGACCACCAGCAGAAAGATCAGGGTCAGGCCGATCAGCAGGATATCCAGCGCGACTTCGTTGGGGGTCTTCTGGCGCTTGGCGCCTTCGACCAACGCGATCATGCGGTCGAGGGTCGATTCACCGGGGTTCGCGGTGATCTTCACCAGCAGCCAGTCGGACACCAGCCGCGTGTTGCCGGTGACAGCGGAACGGTCGCCGCCGGACTCGCGGATCACCGGCGCCGATTCGCCAGTGATCGCCGCTTCGTTGACTGCCGCGATACCTTCGATGACTTCGCCGTCCCCGGGGATCATCTCCCCTGCTTCGACACGCACCACATCGCCCTTGCGCAGATTGGCGGCGGGGACAATCTTGAAGCTGCCATCAGCCTGACGGCAACGGGCGCTGAGGCCTTCGCTGCCGGCCTTGAGGCTGTCGGCGCGAGCCTTGCCACGACCTTCGGCCAAGGCCTCGGCGAAGTTGGCGAACAGCACGGTGAACCACAGCCACAGGGCGATTTGTGCGGCGACGAAGGTCGGCACATCGGCATTCGGAAGGAAGCACAGCACGGTGGTGAAAATCGCCGTCAGTTCGACCACCAACATCACTGGCGAACGCGCCAATTGCCGAGGGTCGAGCTTGACGAAGGCTTGCACCAGCGCCGGGCGCCACAGGGCCGAGATCGCGGTTTTGGCTGACTCCGGTGCCTTGATGGCAGCCGGTTTGATAGCGGGCATATTCATCATGGACTCCTTAGAAGCCTAGGCTCAGATGTTCGGCAATCGGACCGAGCGCCAGGGTCGGTAGAAAGGTCAGGCCGCCCACCAGCAAAATGGTCACGGTCAACAGGGTCACGAACAGCGGGCCGTGAGTCGGAAAGCTGTTCTGGCCAACCGGTGCGCTTTTCTTCATCGCCAGGCTACCGGCCAGTGCCAGCACCGGCAGGATGTAGCCGAAGCGGCCGATCAACATGCCCAGGCCCAGCATCAGGTTGTGAAACGGCGTGTTCGCGCTGAGGCCACCGAACGCCGAGCCGTTGTTGGCGCTGGCCGAGGTGTAGGCATAGAGCAACTGACTGAAACCGTGCGGACCGGGGTTGCTGATGGTTGCCGCAGCGCTGGGAACCGTGGCGGCAATTGCGCCGAGCACCAGCACGCCGATCGGCATCACCAGCAGCGTCACCACCAGCAATTGCACCTCGCGGGCCTGGAGTTTTTTGCCGAGGTATTCCGGCGTACGACCGATCATCAGACCGGCGAGGAACACCGCGATCAGCACGTTGAGCAACATGCCGTAGAGCCCGGCGCCGACACCGCCGAAGATCACTTCGCCGACCATCATGTTGACCAGCGCAACCATGCCGCTCAGCGGGTTGAGGCTGTCGTGCATGCCGTTGACCGAACCGTTCGAGGCCGCCGTGGTAGTCACCGACCACAGCACCGTCGCGGTGGTACCGAAGCGCGCTTCCTTGCCTTCCAGCGGCGCGGTCTGCTCGACGGCGGCGTTGTTCAGGGTCGGATTCGGCTGATACTCGGCCCACAACGATGTCGCACCGCCGATCAGGAACAACGCCAACATGCAGGCGATGATCGCCCGGCTCTGGCGCAGATCCTTAACGTAATGGCCAAAGGTGAATACCAGCGCCACGGGAATCAGGATGATCGAAGCGACTTCGAACAGGTTGCTCCACGCGGTCGGGTTCTCGAACGGATGCGCCGAGTTCACCCCGAAGAAACCACCACCGTTGGTGCCCAGTTGCTTGATCGCAATCTGGCTGGCGGCCGGGCCGAGCGGGATCACCTGATCGACGCCTTGCAGGGTCACGGCATTTACGTACTGGGCGAAGGTTTGCGGCACGCCCTGCCAGACCAGATACAGCGCCAGCAGCAGGCACAGCGGCAGCAGGCCATAGAGAGTGGCGCGGGTCATGTCGACCCAGAAGTTGCCGAGGGTCTGCACCGATTTGCGCCCGCTGCCACGGCACAGCGCGACCAGCACGGCCAAGCCGGTGGCGGCGCTGACGAAGTTCTGCACGGTGAGACCGACCATCTGGCTCAGATAGCTGAGAGTCGCTTCGCCGCTGTAGGACTGCCAGTTGGTGTTGGTCATGAAACTGACCGCGGTATTGAACGCCTGGGTCCATTCCTGGCCAGGCAGGTTTTGCGGGTTCAGCGGCAAGTGATCCTGAAACAACAGGATCGCGAACAGCAGCAGGAAACCGGCGAGGTTGAAAGCCAGCAGTGCCAGCGTGTACTTCTGCCAGCTCTGCTCCGCCTGCGCATCGACCCCGGCAAGACGATAGCAACCGCGCTCGACCGGGCCGAGAATCGGTGTCAGCCAGGTGCGCTGGCCTTCCATCACTTTGTAGTAGAAGCGCCCGAGGAACGGCGCCGGCAGCAAGACCAACGCAAAAAACCCGAGGATCAGCCAATAGTCATAACTGTGCATAGCCGCTCCTAGTTCCGGTCCGCGCGCAACAGCGCAACCAACAGATAAATGAACAGCCCCACTGCCAACAGCAGTGACACCCCGTCCAGAACGCTCATGGAAGATCTCCGTGTAACGGCGTATTGCCGTGTGTGCAGCGATTGTCGGGAAGGAGGCTGTAAAGGAACGAGAGCGAGGGGTGTGGCGGGGCATAAAGAAAGCGTAAAGAGTGGGTTTATGCGGGCTTTACAGGTGGGTTTTGCGTTGTATGGGCGGGCCTATTCGCGAGCAGGCTCGCTCCCACAGGTGTAGGCGTTGTTTGGGCGAGCGCATTTCAAAATGTGGGAGCGGGCTTGCCCGCGAAGGCGGCAGCACAACCAACATCGCACCCGGCCGAGCTGATTCTTGTGCTGTTCGAACAGCCTCTTCGCGGGCAAGCCCGGCTCCCACATGTGTCATGGTATCCGAACGAACGCATTCCAACGGTGGGAGCGGGCTTGCCCGCGAAGGCGGCAGCACAATCAACATCGCACCCAACTGGCGCACCTTTCCTGCATATTTAGCGTGAATCATCCCCTCTGCGACAGTTTTCAACTTATTACGACTTGTTTCACGGCGATGGCACGCCCACTGCACACGCCCTCCCCTGAGCTTTCCAAACCGTTCAGGGAGCAAGCGCATGAACACACAACTCAAACCCACGCTGGGCACGTTGCATCTGTGGGGCATTGCCGTGGGGCTGGTGATTTCCGGGGAGTATTTCGGCTGGAGTTACGGCTGGGGCGTGGCAGGTACGCTGGGTTTTCTCGTGACTTCATTCATGGTCGCGACCATGTACACCTGCTTCATCTTCAGTTTCACCGAACTGACCACCGCTATTCCCCATGCCGGCGGGCCGTTTGCCTATAGCCGCCGCGCGTTTGGCGAAAAAGGCGGATTGATCGCCGGACTGGCCACGCTGATCGAATTCGTCTTCGCCCCGCCGGCGATTGCCCTGGCGATTGGCGCTTATCTGAATGTGCAATTCCCGGCACTGGACCCGAAACACGCGGCGGTCGGCGCGTACATCATGTTCATGGGCCTGAACATTCTCGGAGTGAAACTGGCCGCGACGTTCGAGCTGATCGTCTGCGTGCTGGCGGTGGCTGAGTTGCTGGTGTTCATGGGCGTGGTCGCGCCGGCGTTCAGCTTCAGCAACTTCGCGCTGAATGGCTGGGCCGGTTCCGACGTCTTCGGCGCGCCGGCAATTGCCGGCATGTTCGCGGCAATTCCATTTGCAATCTGGTTCTTCCTCGCCATCGAAGGCGCCGCCATGGCCGCCGAAGAAGCCAAGGACCCGAAACGCACGATCCCGAAAGCCTACATCAGCGGCATCCTGACCCTGGTGCTGCTGGCCATGGGCGTGATGTTCTTCGCTGGCGGTGTCGGCGACTGGCGCACCTTGTCCAACATCAACGACCCACTGCCGCAGGCGATGAAAACCGTGGTCGGCGACAACTCCGGCTGGCTGCACATGCTGGTGTGGATCGGTCTGTTCGGCCTGGTCGCGAGTTTCCACGGCATCATCCTCGGTTACTCACGCCAATTCTTCGCCCTCGCCCGCGCCGGTTACCTGCCTGCCTCATTGGCAAAACTGTCGCGTTTCCAGACCCCGCACCGCGCAATCATCGCTGGCGGCCTAATCGGCATCGCCGCGATCTACAGCGACGGCCTGATCAATCTCGGCGGCATGACGCTCACCGCCGCGATGATCACCATGGCCGTGTTCGGCGCGATCGTGATGTACATCATGAGCATGCTCAGCCTGTTCAAACTGCGTAAATCGGAACCGAATCTGGAACGCACCTTTCGCGCGCCGTGCTATCCGCTGGTGCCCCTGATTGCACTGATATTGGCCGTGGTTTGCCTGGTAGCGATGGCGTGGTTCAACACGCTGATCGGCTTGATCTTCCTCGGCTTCATGGCGGTCGGGTTCTGCTACTTCATGCTGACCGGGCAACTGCGCGCCGATGCGCCAGCGGATGCCATGCTCACAGGCCTGTAACGACCCGTACCCCGTAGGAGCTGACGAGTGAAACGAGGCTGCGATCTTTGCTTTTCATGATCAAAAGATCGCAGCCTTCAGCAGCTCACAGGAATTTCGGATGCACCGGGAGCAAGCGGCCTAGAATGGAACCACTGCGAAGTCGTTTCGCTCAAAGGTGGTATGCAGCATCGCACGGCGAAATCCTCGCCCGTCGAGCTGCCATTAAGGAGAGCCGTTATGCCCTGGTATGCCTGGTTGATTCTGGTCGTTGCGATCGGCTCGATTGTTGGCGGATTGATGATGTTGCGCGACACCGCCAACAAGGTCGAACTGACCGATGAAGAACGCAAGCGCGTTGCGCAGCGCAATGCTGAAGCGGATGCCAAGGACGCACAGGACCGCTGATACGAACCCCGCCGCAATGGCGGGGTTTGTTTTTCCAGGGCAATCGGACTTAATCGCAGGCTTTTTAGATTTTAGAAGTACAGTCACCATTTAATCTTCCGTGGTTAAGATGGCAGCATCGTCGCGGAGAGCTCCACATGCGTTACTCGCCAGATCACAAAGCCCAGACCCATCAGCGCATCATCAAGGAAGCTTCCGCCCGATTTCGCAAGGACGGTATCGGCGCCACCGGCCTGCAGCCTTTGATGAAAGCCCTGGGCTTGACCCATGGCGGTTTCTACTCGCACTTCAAATCCAAGGAAGAGCTGGTCGAAAAAGCCCTGCAAGAGGCCGGCGAGCAAGTCGCGGGCCTGTGCGAAGAGATCTTCGCGCAGGAAAACCCGCTGCAAGTCTTTATCGACACCTACCTGTCGGAGTGGCATCAGACCTCGCCCCACGAAGGCTGCCCGCTGCTGACCATTTCCTCCGAGCTGGGCCTGCGCGGCCAGCCAAGCCCCACCAGTGACGAAGTTCTCAACGCTCGCCTCGGACAAATTCAGGGCACGCTCGAAGGCGAGAACAGCACCGATCGAAGCATTGTCATCATGGCGACCCTGGCCGGTGCACTGCTGCTGTCACGCAGCGTCGCAGATGCCGACTTCGCCCAGCGCATCCTCGACGTCACCCGTGAGCATCTCAAGCAATCGAGCGATTAAGCTTCCCAGCGCTTGAACAACACGCTCGCATTGACCCCGCCAAAACCGAAGCCGTTGGACAAGGCATATTCGATCGACATGGAGCGCGCCTCGCCATGCACGATGTCTACCCCTTCGCTCGCCGGATCCGGGTTTTCGAAGTTGAGCGTTGGTGGCACTACCTGATCCCGAATCGCCAGGAGCGTGAAAATCGCCTCCAGCCCGCCGGCCGCGCCGAGCAAATGACCGGTAGCGGATTTGGTCGACGTTACGGCTATCTTGTTCTGCGTGCCAAACAACGCCTTGATCGCCGCCAACTCGCCCAAATCGCCAACCGGCGTCGACGTCGCATGTGCGTTGAGATGCTGCACCTGCTCCGGCTTTACACCGCCCTGAGCCAGTGCCAATTGCATCGCCCGGCGTGCGCCGCTGCCGTCTTCCGGACCGGCGGTCAGGTGATAGGCGTCGGCGGTGGTGCCGTAACCGACCAGTTCGGCCAGCGGCTTCGCACCGCGTGCAAGCGCATGCTCCAGCGACTCGATGACCAATAGACCGGCGCCCTCGCCCATCACGAAACCATCGCGCCCACTGTCGAAGGGACGCGAAGCTTTTTCCGGGGTGTCGTTGTAGCCGCTGGACAGCGCCCGCGCCGCCGCGAAACCGGCGAGACTGACGCGATCGATCGAAGCTTCCGCACCGCCACATACGGCGATGTCCGCCTCACCTGCGCGAATCAACCGCGCTGCGTCGCCGATCGCCTGCACCCCGGCGGCACATGCGGTAACCGGAGCACCCAATGGCCCTTTGAGGCCGTGCTGGATCGACACATGACCGGCCGCGAGATTGACCAGAAACGATGGAATGGTGAACGGCGACAAACGCCGAGGACCACGGCTGTCGGTGGTACGCACCGCATCGGCAATCGCACCGAAACCACCGACACCCGAGCCGATGATTGTTGCGGTCCGCTCCTGGCTTTCAGCGTCGGCTGGATGCCAGCCGGCCTGCTCCAGCGCCTGCCGCGCCGCTTCCATGGCGAACATGATGAAGCGATCCATCTTCTTCTGTTCCTTGGGCGGCGTGGCGCGATCCGGATCAAACCCGGCCTCAGCATCCTCCTCCACCGTCGGCACACTGCCGCCGACCCAGGTCGGCAGATCAGCCACAACCGCATCGGGCAGGTTGCGCAACCCGGAACGACCGGCCAGCAAACGCTGCCAGACGATTTCAACATCACTGCCCAAAGGTGAAACCAGGCCCATGCCCGTGACGACGACTCGACGTTGGTTCATACCATGGTTACCCCTTATCAATTCAAAATTCGACGTGCATCGGTGTGCTGCGATTCGGCTGCTGAATCAGTCCCGAGCGAAATTATTATAGGCATAATCAAACCACAATATGATAGCCGTAATTTTCAGCGTTCAGGCATCCACCAGATCGGCACTCAATAAAAAGGCCGGTCAATGACCGGCCTCTCGGCGTTGAACTGTCAGCTTAGTTCACTTCCAGCTTGTCGCGGTTGCGATCCAGAATCGCCTTACCAATCCCCTTCACTTCCAGCAACTCATCCACCGACGCGAACGGACCATTTGTATCCCGATACGCAACAATCGCCTGCGCCTTCGCCTCCCCCACACCCGCCAACTCCTTCTGCAACGTTGCCGCATCCGCGCCATTGAGATCGACCTTCGCGCTTGCCGAGGGCGCAGCCGCATCCATCAGCAAAGGCGCCTTTGTTGTCTCGGTGGGCGCTACAGGGGCAGCAATCGCAGCAATCGAGGCGCTGGTGAGGAAAGCAAAGATCAGCGAGTAGAAATAACCGGTACGCATAAGTGACGCTCCATCATCGTTTTAGAAAGCAGCTTTTCCCAAGCTGCTCTCCAAACGTAGGTCATGACGGAGGGAAGTCAAAAATGCGAGCGTTACAGGATGTGAAACAATCAGGGCTCAAGACGACGTTGCTGGTAGATCCAGTCGACGATTTCGCCATCTGGGGTGTAGCCGGAGACGGTTTCGCGCAGGAGCTGGCGGACGCGGGTGTAGTCGTCGGCCTCCACGGCTTTCAGCAGTTCATCCAAGCGGGCTTTCAGAACGTCCCACGGAAGGTGATCTTCATTTGCGCTCATGATCATCGGATGCGACGTGGCTGCGACGTTATCCCCGATCAACAATTCCTCGTACAGCTTCTCGCCTGGACGCAAACCGGTGAACTCGATGGAGATGTCGCCCTGCGGGTTGCGCTCCGATCGGATACTCAGTCCGGACAGGTGAATCATCTTTTCCGCCAGCTCAACGATCCGCACCGGCTCGCCCATATCCAGCACGAAGACGTCGCCGCCCTGCCCCATTGAGCCAGCCTGGATGACCAGTTGCGCAGCTTCTGGGATGGTCATGAAGTAGCGGGTGATCTTGGGATGCGTGACCGTCAGCGGTCCGCCCGATTTGATCTGGCTGTGGAACAACGGAATCACCGACCCCGACGATCCGAGTACATTACCGAAACGCACCATGGTGAAGCGCGTCTTGTTGACTCGGGAGACATTGGAACGATCCCCAAACAATACGGGGGCAATCTCACGACTCAAAGCCTGAAGGGTCAACTCGGCCAGACGCTTTGTGCTGCCCATGACGTTGGTAGGACGGACGGCCTTGTCGGTCGAGATCAATACAAAGTTGGCAACACCTGACTGAAGCGCGGCCTGAGCCGTATTTAGGGTACCAATGACGTTATTGAGCAAGCCTTCTGCAATATTGTGCTCGACTATCGGCACGTGCTTGTAAGCGGCCGCGTGATAGACGGTGTCCACCCGCCAAGCCTTCATAACGTCAAGAAGTTTGTCCTGATGGCGGATAGAGCCGAGAATCGGGAGCAGTTTGACTGAAACCGACTCCCGAATACCCCGTTGCTCCAACTCAGAAAGAATGCTGTAAAGGTTAAACTCACTATGTTCAAACAACAGGAGCGTCGTGGGCCTCAATAAAAAAATCTGTCGACAAAGTTCTGAACCGATCGACCCGCCAGCCCCCGTCACCAAAACCGTCTTGCCTTTAATACAGAGTTCAAGCAAGTCATGTTGTGCGGGCACCGCATCCCGACCCAGCAAGTCAGCAATGTCGACTTCTTGGATATCTTCAACTTTTACACGGCCGCTGGCCAGGTCGGTAAAATTGGGCACGCTACGCACGTGCAGCGGAAAGCCCTCAAGGAAATTAAGAATCTCCCGTCGTCTGGCTCGCGTAGAAGAAGGGAGCGCGAGTAAGATTTCCTGCGCACCTGTCACCTCGATCATCTGCTGGATATGTTTCGGCTTATAAACCTGCAAGCCCGAAATTGACCGATCCGCAATACCGGGGTCGTCATCGATGAACGCTACAGGACGCATCACTCGCCCCATGCGCAGCGCAGCGACCAACTGGTTGCCCGCCACACCCGCACCGTAAATCGCTACCTTAGTCAGACCATCGTCGCGATTGGCGAAAGGCACATGTTGCGCAGCCGTGAACCAATCGCCCATGAAATATTGACGCATGCATAGGCGCAAGCCGCCGATGATGACGAGGCTGAGCCACCAATAATTAAAAATGATGGAACGCGGGACGACAGCCTCATGGTTGCTGTACCAATAAACTACTAGCGCGAGGATCAATGACGAAAGACTTACGGCTTTTATGATAGCGACCAAAGCGTCATTGCCAAAATATCGCATCACAGCTCGATACATGCCGAATCGTATAAAGAGAGGAATAGCGATGAGAGGTGCACAGATAAACAACCAGAGGTGCACTTTTATAGGGTTGACCATCTCGTCGATTCCAAGACGCACGATAAATGCCATCCAGAGCGCTGCCCAGACGAGGGCAATATCCGTCAGCACCTGAATCAGTCGCTTCTGTCGGCGCGGCAACGCCAACAAATATCCGCGTAGCTTTTCCATATTCGCTCGCCCCAAGGTAACCTACTCCGTTCGTGGAACCGACTGGCACATTGTACGAAGTAAAAGATCTACATTACAGAACAAACGCTAGCAAAACCTCATCAACGAATCGACGCAAGCTCTGACTCGTGTAAAAGCGGCACAATTCTTGAGCTGTTGAGATGCGCGTAAATCGCAGCGAAGGATAATGAGCTGCTTGCGAAGCGACGTCCAAGCAGACATCCCGCGCGCAGAAAGCCCTAGTTCAGGTTCAATTTTCTTGCTCAGGAATCCAAAACCTGCCGATGCGACACGGGCCGGACGGCTTGCGCAAGTCGACGGGCTTCGGTTACAGAAATACGTTTCTGCCTTAGCATCGGCTCGCGTCCTGGCCGATTGAGCCCCAAGAGAATCGGCAGCGCAGCATCGGGATAAGCCACGTCTATTGAATGAGGGTTCAAGGATCACCTCCCGGTTATGACTTGCGCATTGGAAAAGCGCCGAGACTGAATTGATGCTGGCTAATGATCAGCTTGAAGTCATGTCGCGGACCGTGGGCGACTTCGCCCACCATCGTTAGACAGTATGAACTCGGCGGCACCATTCTGCCGTCGTCACGCGCCCCCTGAGCAGCAATCATCCGAAAAACCAGCAAAGCTCACCAGGTTGCAGCCCCTCAATGAACAGTTGAAACCACTCCCTAAGAACCGATATTGCTCACTTGGAGATCAATTGCTCTATTGGATTTTAAAAAATCGATATCTGAATCGATCAATCGGGCGCTCAATGAAAAGCACTACCACTGCCGAGGCGAGCGTGACAGCGAAAAATAACGAAACGGCGGGCGCATACTGTAGATCAAGCGCCCAAACAATGAGCAGCGCTATGGGCATGTGCAGGATGTAAATCGGATATGAAAGATCGCCGAAGAATTTATCAAATTTGTTTGACTTAGTTAGCTCGAAAAGAGTAGGAATAGCCAATGACAGCGTCACATAAAGCCAACCATAATTGTTTGGCAGGGCAATAAAAGACAACAAATAGGCAGGTACTAGATACTTTATGGCTTCGGGTAAGGTTCTGCTCTTAGCGCATTGGCTGAGTCTATACCCCAGCATACCAAGACCAAAATATATAAACAGATTAGAATAAAACAAGTCAACCCTGAATCGAGTGACTAAGTCTGGATTGATAAACTTCACATACAGGCACGCTATTATACTCATCGACAAGACAATAAGCGAAGTTCTCAAACTTCTCACTATGAACGGTGCCAAGATATAAAACATAACCTCTACCGATAGCGACCAAGAAGGAAAGTTCAGTATGTACGATGAGCCATTGTGATGAGGATCTATACCATACTCTGAGAATATTGTTCGACCATCGATAACACTCAAATGAACCAACAAGTCATTCCCGATCATGGTTGCATTTGAGAAAATCGCTAAATACTTTAGCGCGGCTGGAAGCTCAAGTATCCAATGTGCAACTGCTTGTAATTTCCCTGTCGGTATAAGAAATAGAAGGGATATTAAATAGGCGGGCCAGAGCCTGAGCAATCGACCGATGTAAAAGGTGGAATTCTGGCTTGGATCTCTGTAGCGGTTATTTAGCCCTAGAGATATATAGAACCCAGACATCAGAAAAAACATGTTAATTGCTATCTGGGAGTCTAGAAACAGGCTATTTACAAATCGTAAAGACTCTGTCGTTAGAGGGTAGTGAAAAATCAATACAGATATAGCGAGGTAAAGCCTAATTAATCCCATTTTTTTTCTTGTAATTAACGTATTTCCTTTATCTTAGAAATTGTGGGCGTTGGTGTCGAGCGTAAGATCGCAAGCGCCCAAAAGGGTCAAGAGCAGGCGTTTGATGTCTTCCACTTCCAAGGGCCTTCGGTGGACATTTTGGCTCCTACAGTTTAGGAAGCGACGAACCACAAAAGCTTGTCGCCCCGTGGGCCCATACCGTGATTTGGCACTACTGTGGCTTTAATGGACCATGAGAATCGTGAAAAGATGGCACCCGCGACTTTTGCGTCCGACACGCAAGGAGACCTCGGTGAACGGGGGCCACGACGATTGCGGGTAGGCATCCAGTTGCTGGGGACAGCCACGGGTGAGATTTTGGCGGTTAGCTTCCGTCGTCTCGACTGATCACTAAGTTAAGCACAGGCCATCGCGAATTTGGCTGTGGCGGTGGACAACCAGTTCTCTCAACCGACCGGCGGGGGGATCGCACGTTCTCGTTCCGCTCGACGGGGGTAGCAAGTCCCTGCATCAATTTCTTCAAAGCCGACGGGCTTTCGACGTTAGAGAACTCGAGTCTGCTGCAACTGCCTGCGTCATGGCGGATGATGGGAAAACAGCATCCGCCATCAATCTCGCGGTTGGATAGTGGTTTATGGGTTACTATTATTTCACCTGATCCAAGCTGTAACGAGCACATTAACGTGGTCGCACTACCGAGCTCAACTGCTGGCTATATCAAGTATATTGGCATAACCCAAAGCAAAACTTTATAAAGGCGCCTCAATACTCGGCTGCGTACCTCGTCTACTCTTGACTAGCTCCAGCATCAGGCCTGCTACAATTATCGCCCCTAACAGCGCGGTCGATCGCAATGTAACGCGAAAGATTTGTAATATTCTCATTTAAGGATTTAATTTGAACAGTTAGAAAGAAAATGAATAACGAGCCTATTGCAAACCACAGGTAAAGAAGCAAATCCGCCCCACGACCAACCCCAAAAAATTCAGCTACTACTGTTGAATGATCAGGTAGAAGTACAAAATATATTGAGCAGCAAGAAAAGAATACCACTACCCAAGGGATAATGCGAACACGCTGCCGTTGGATAATTGCACATACGATTAAAAAAACAAAAAATAAAACAAGGAGAATTTTCATTGGAATCACCGGATAAACTTTGAGGATAACTGTTCAAGCAAAATCGAGAACGAATTAGATAATTTTTGCCCCTTGGCGACTGAGTATTCCGTATACGTAATGGTCACTGGGAACTCTTTAACAACCAAGCGGCAAGAGCCAATAATGTCAATTATTTCAGAGGCGTGCGACATTCTATTCTGTCTGATTTTAATCTGCTTAGCTGCATTTACCGTGAAGACTCTTAACCCGTTATGTGCATCAGTCAACCAGACTCCACTGACAATACCGGTGAAAAAAGCAGCGCACTTCAGGAAAAATCGCCGAAACTTGGTAATCCCTACTGCGTTACCAAGAAAGCGAGAGCCCAAAACGACATCAATACTGCCGGTTTTAATTAAATTGAGCATGCCGATAACATCTTGAATTGAGTGCTGCCCATCAGCATCGAACGTCACAACATATTTGGCGTCGTTTTTTATAGCAAACTCTATCCCTGTTTGCAAAGCGGCGCCCTGCCCGAGATTAATCGGGTGCGCAATGCACCAAGCACCAGTTTTTTTGAGTTCAATAGATGTGTCATCTGATGAGCCGTCGTCGACAACAACAACGTTCTCAAAAACCAGACGAACCTCTTCAACGACACGCGCGATAACGCTCGCTTCATTATATGCTGCGATTACAATCCAAACTTCTTTCATAAGTCAATCACCCGAAACACCAACAAGAATAACTCCGACCAATATGAAAAAAACACCGGAAATATGAAACCAGTTAATTTTTTCACCCCAAAGCCACCACCCCAAGAACACCATAATTGCGATTGAAAGAGAAACAAATGGGTATGCGTACGATATAGATATTGACCGTAGGAGCCAAATCCAGTAGATCGTCAGGAGGCCATAAATACCTATAGCCAGAAAAAACTCAAAACTCATCAATAGTGCGCCGCCAATGGCGTAAATACTACCATGAGTTGAAATGGCAATTGCGACTCTTTTGAAGAGAACCTGACCAAGCACCATTCCAAATACATATATTAAGAGAAAAAGTATGTCTCTCATAACGAAACCTCTCATTTTGAAACTAATTTGGCACTACAGGTTTTAACGCCGCTAGGTACAACCTTATATAAGGTACCATTCGGAACATCAAAAAACTTAGAAAATTGGTTCCAGAACAAGTATGGCATTTTATCTATATATATATAATTTACAGTGCATAGCTTCCGTGCGAAGAGATGCTGTCGGTAGTCCAGGTTAATTCCACGCTCCAGATTATTGTTATGATAGATATCATAGCCCGCGGAATACGCAACAAATTTCAATGGCATTGCTTTCATTCTGAATACAAAATAGCCTAGAGTTATATTCTGGTCATTTACATACCAAACAAGATCTGTTTCATTTGCGTATTTTTTAAGAGTTTCAGCTTTCAAGCGATACTCTTCGTTTACCATAACGGGAGGTCTTTTATCAGACACAAAAACTGAGGTCAACGAGGGACTTACAACCGCACTAAACGAAACTACCGAGACGACAAAAAGAGCAATTGCTAATTTCGAAATATGATTCCGCACCATTATAAACTGCATAAAAAAAGTTGCAAACAACGTGACCATCAAATATCTTGCAAATGAATATGGATCTAATCCCCAAGGCGTTACAGCAGCAATATAAGCCAAAAACAACGTATAACTTAAATTGGTCGACACCAGAAGACCGACTGCCAACAGCTTATTACGCAAAGAACTAGAGCTTCCATAAACAAAAATTGCGCTCAAAGCGAATATAGCTGCGATAAAAACCCACACAGGCGCTGACTTAAAATCATAACCCGTCAAATAAAAAGGTTCGATAAATCCTGCATGTATGAATTTATTACTCAAGACTATTAATAAGCCGCTCCATAAGTTTGCGAAAACTCCATCCCCGACCGTTAATTTAGAAACATCAACAACGCCGATCGACAAATCATAGACACTAACATAAATGGCCCAGCTAAAATATGAAATAAATATTAAACCAGCCAAGCACAGAGCGCGCGGCAATACATGAGCAGGTTTCTCCTCACATAGAAAAACCCTTACAGCAGTGAAATACATCAAAACAAAAAGAGAGAATATTAAACCAACATGCTTCATTAACACTAATGACACACACAACACAACAACAACCTTGAACGCATCTGAACTTTTCTCATGCGCATACTTTAAAGCACATAAAAAAAAGATCGCCTGCAACGGATCAACATACAAGGTCGAAACAAGCGATTGAAAAAAAATCAAATACGCAAAAAAAACGGCGATAGCGGTTGCTAGAAATCTGTATTTGGACTCCGAATATGCAACTGTATATAAACCAGACAATGCCATAACCCAAGACAGGAAATATGACGCGCTTAATCCGGTGCCGTGAAGCAAAATCTCTCCAAAGTACCGAAACAGTGATATTCCGGGAATATAGTTTGGAAAGAGAAGCACGCCGGATTCGGTCGGGATGTTCTTCTGAGCATTTAGATATTCAATCTGAGCCCCCCAGTGCGAAAACTCGTCCCAAGTCCAATACTCAGCACCCCAGGATGCGAAAAATGCGATAGCGAAGATGACTGACAATTCGACACCGGTTCGAATGACAATCCACTTATTATCTTCTTCATACATTAAGTTCCATAACGCGAACCCACACCCTAGAGCCCCTATAACATTTACAAAAATAATGCCGAGGGAAAGAATCTGCAGACAGGCAAATAAATAAAGCGAAATCATAATTCCGGAGCAGGCACAAATATACTCTGCTCGATTACATCCTGCGCGAGAGGCACCGGCGATTGAAAAAGAAGCCAATGACACCCAGCCAAAGACAACCAACCACATCAATAATAAATCGATCACTTCAAAACCCACTAAATTCATAGAATGAGCGAAACGTTAGGCCGAGAGCCATGGGTAGCGCCTTGAATCTCACACCAGAGAATTCAAAATACAGATGACAACGCCTTGTGTTCTGATTAGAAGGCCTCGTGGCGGCGTTGAGCGAGCAGTAGTGTACATTCCTGAACTCCGTCAATCCAGCCTGAAGGATGAGGATAGTTCACGCCTTTGCACGTCAACCTGAGCCATCCCTGAAAAAGACTTCCAGACTCCGTGTAATACCCGACCCGCAATGACCAAACGATTAGGCTCGATGGCATCGGGCCCCTCACCGGTGTCGAGTATGCCGCTTAAAATAACCAAACTCGTCGCGAACGTATCCTGAACCAGATGGGTCCGATCGCGATTTGGGCAGGGTTGACTTTCTTAATCTAGCCACATTGCCTAAAGGGGATTTTCGGAATTCGAGGGCTGTATGTTGGCGACAGATGATTACGATTTGAGCATTGGGTCGTACCCATGGCGGATGGACTCAATAAACAGAATCAAGAACGCAGCATCCGGGATCACGTGACGGCTTTCAATATGGTTGATGGAACGCATACGTTTTAAAGGCGGCAAAAACGTGATGAGAAAACTCGGCAAGAAGGCTCATGAATGCTACTGTAGCACTCCCCATCTTATGCCATATCCGCAGCACCGTGCGAGCTAAACTCGCAACATACCAGACTATGCACTACGCCTGATAGAAACCGGGAAACGAAAAAGGACACTTGCGTGTCCCTTCATGTTCTATTTCGATGAAAATCAATCACCTTGTGTCATCGTCCACGATTACCCAGCAATCTTCAGGATATGGGCATTAGCACTGCTCAGCGCCATATTGTATGCATCATGCAGCAGCGCATGGCGCTCAGCTCGTACGTCCGCATTCGCCGGAGTGCGGAACAAGGATGTAGTCTTTTCCACAAATTTAAACTTTCCTTCATAGCCATAGCGCAACCACAAATTCCAGTCTTCCAATTGATCCAGTTCAAGATCAAAACCTCCCCAGCGAGCGTAAAGGCTTTTCTTGAAAAGAATCGATTGTATTGGAATGAAATTGTGACGCTTCATCACTTCGTAATCCCAAACCTGCCGAAAAACGGAAGGCGTATAGAGCAATTCCTCGACGTAAGAAGACTTGTCTTCACTAACGTTGGTAGTGACCTCGAAAGCCAGGCTATAGGCTGCGTCGAGAGAACTATCTGCATTCAGGCACTGCATCAGAATTTCGACATGGTCGGCGAACAACAAGTCGTCGTCATCCAGGAACATCAAATATTCGCCTGACGCAGCTGCCATTCCGGCATTACCCACGCCTGACCGTCCGATTTTTTCATTCATCAAAAATCTGACGTCCACCGTTGAAGGGGCAAACGCTGACAATGTCTCAACCAACGATTTCTGGGTATCACCGCCGTCTTCGGCGATGAGCAACTCGATATTCGGATACGTCTGATTGAAAACGCTTTGCATTGCCTGCTTGAGGAAAGCACCGCGTCCACGATAAGTACGTGTAATGATTGTCACCCGTGGAAGTACCTTGGAATGATCAATTGCCTGAACTTCCCAGAATGCCCCATCTCGGATGAGCTCATAGTCATAACCGCGGAGGGGAAACTTAGCATTGGCATCGCCGCGCCCTCCCAAAAAGTGCGGAATATTCCGGAGCAGCTTCGGAACATTTTTCAGCAGGAGTTTTTTCGAGCCGGTGAATTGCGACGGGTAGATAAACAACCCGGCATACAACACGAAAGCCATTATTCGATCCGACCACGAGCCGTACCGCAGGCGAATGTATGCATTACCAAGTACGCTACCCGTGAATTGCAAGGGCTTTATTTCCCCGGCCTCCTCGTAAGTGTAATGAATAACGGTCGCAGACGGCAGGTATTTAAGTGAATAACCGAAGGAACGAAGCCGATAAGAAAACTCCACGTCCTCACCGTACATGAAAATGGCATGGTCGTATCCGCCGCACCGCTCGTAGGCTTCCCGCTTCAAAAGAACGCAAGCGTGCGATGACCAATTGGTTTCCAATGTGACGGGGTCATAATACTTCGGATGTTCATAAGGAATCTGCCGAAACTCCCAACTCGCCGCAGAGGTATCTGCGTCATTCATCGCAGCGTGAACAGCTTTTTCAATCGAATCCGGTAGAAACTCCAGATCCAGATTTACAACCAGGCAAAAGCTGGAGCGTCCCGCTCTGATAGCTCGATCATGACCTGCGCCGAAGCCATTATTAGCCTGTTGAATAACTTCTACACTGGCGAATTTACTGGAATTAGTTTCGAAGTAGCGCTCAAAGAGTTCTAACGTGTTATCCGCAGAACCATTATCCACTACCTTCAAGTGTATCTTGGAAAGCGGAAAATTTTGTGAGACGAGCGTTGTGAGAAAATTCTCTACCCAGCGAGAGCTGTTGTATGAGACAACTGAAATATCAATTTCTGGCAATATTTCTACGGTCTGATCTGGACGAAAATTTGCACTTTCCAGGAAGCGCCGATTAGATAAGTCAGCCAAAGCATGCGCATTATTCTTGGAAATAGATTTATCCTGTACAACTCGCATTATCTTCAGTTTGGCAGATTGATAAATTGACCATACAGTCCTTAGCGCGGAAAACTTCAAATATATTGTACGAGCAAACTGCATAATGATCGCCACATCTCGACGCATAATCGCCCGACATAGATCACTTATGCGAGACATGTATCGACGATAATTACGCAGAGGCGTCGTTATGGCCCATGAATTACTGGCCAGCATTTCCTCGATTTGACGATTGCGCTCTTCCAGTTCTAGGGTAAGACGCTGAGATTCCGATGTATGCCGTTGGGATTCAGAAGACAGTTTCGATGTAAGTCGTTGAGATTCAACAGTCAGTTCGGAAGCAAGGCGCTCGGATGCTTGCACTGCATATTCAAGTTCATTGACCACCGCGTTTGCCAATTCGTTGGACCGAATCACCAATGCACGCGCCTTGGGATCCGACAGCACCTGTGAAAGCACAGCCACTTTGTCTACAGAAGGAATAAACGGTGCGGGCCTATCAGCAAAATCAACCGGAACACGGGCCATGCCACAGGTCAACGCTGCGCGCCGGGTGAAATTTTTCCAGCCAGCATCGTTAGCTATAAACTCGTGATCTTTGAAATGCGCGAAATACTGAGTAGGAAAAATCACTCGCCACGAAACGCTGTTTCCGAAAGCAGTCAAAAGTTCAAACTGGCCCTTAACTTCGTCTATTTCATCAGTTACCAATGCGATCACCGGCATACCGCGGGAATCATCGTAGGTCGTCAACAGCGAATTTAGAGCGACTTCACAGACATCCTCTGGATTTGCGACAAATAACCAGTACCGCGTGGCAAGCGACAGAGCGATAACTTGCTCTAGTTTGCCCTCTTGATAACGAGTAACGGCAAAGTCGCTCGATATAGTCTCCGCAACCCGATTCGGCAACACCAATTGCACACTTGTCTTGTTTTCGATCAATGACAGTCTCGAAACAAGGTCCTGTACTGCTGCAGACTCAACAGACTCAGGGATAATCAACGTCAGTGACAAATCCTTAGCCAGGAGCCGGGAATCTGCTTCGTTGGCGACTCGCTCATCAGGTACGTAAGCTCTAACAAACTGGTACACGTCACAGCTTGGATCCAGCAGCGTTTTAAGCTGGCGCAAGTCATGGCCAAGCCCCCCATCCCTATTGAGAAGAACAGACGGTTGGTTTACGAATTGCTCGGTGAATTCCAGATGATAGTCATTGGCGGCAACTTGTTTCCACCCATTCTTTCGAGTCACAACCGATAAGTTGTCCTCGGTATACACAACGGTGTGGGTCTTGTCCAACAGGCCGGTGTTCAGATAGTTGAACGACCCCGCTAGCATCTTGACTGACACGTCTACATGAGACGAGTTGGGAACCGATAGAACCAATGATACTTTCTGCTCGGGCTTGAAAGAGTCCTTGATTCGGCTTAATAAACCACAGTCGTAATCCAGATGCTCGATGACGTCCAACATCGAAATGGTAATAACTGAGTAATTCTCACAAAGCGTTTTGAACTGAGCGATTGCCTGATCCCACTCGCTCAGGTTCAACTCATACGCCTCAACGCCGTTACTATGAAGCGCTCTGACACTTTCGGCATTTGCATCAAAGCCGACATAACGAGCACCTAGCTTTTCAATTTGTCGTGCGATAGCGGCGTAACCACAACCCAAGTCAAGATGGATGGCCCCGGTACATGTAAGATCTTTTATGAGGCTGACAGCGCTCGCGTAGACACTGACGGGTTCATAAGAGAATTCATATTTGTTATCCATTAGCTTGTAACTCAATGTCAATCATTGGAATGCCAACCAAACCCGTTGACACGCTGGTGCTGTGAGATTTAAAAGCAATAGCGTCATGCACCCAGCTATGGATGACGTGATTGTCTTGCGTGCCGTTCGCTATCGCGACACCAATCGTGTAATCACCTGAAGGCATAATTGGCATTCTGAACTTGAAGCTGGCAGTGAAATCTCTGCCACCGCAGACCTTTACCGAGTTCTCGACGAACGTCAGATAAGTGTTCTCACCGAACAAATGTTGGCCGTTCTTGTCTTTCACCAAAAAGCCGACGATCGGTTGATCGAGATCGATTTCCGCATGTGCTTTTACCACTAGCACAACTAATTCCCCACCGACAAACCAAGACACTGGTCCGCCTCCATCATCGGTGAGATAGACATCCACAACATGCGCCTTGCTCAGGCCGAATTTCTCGCCATCGCCCTTGAATCTGAAAATTTCGAGATCGTTTCTTATCGAGGAATGATTAATAAAATCCTGTCGGACGTCGCGGAAATCCTGCATTACTGGGGTGGAATGCACTTTCGGAGGAATCTCTAATGAAACGGAGCCAGAGGAAGCGTAATACTCGGCAAGGTAAGCCTGGCAAACAGACTTGGAGTCGCTGTAGGCCTTGCGATCACCGGCCTGGAGCCACACCGCCCGCTCACAAAGACTCATGACACTGCTAGTATCGTGGGTGACGAAAAGAATGGTGCCGCGCTTCTTGAATTCAGCCAGAAAGCGCATGCACTTTTGAGTGAAGAAGATGTCGCCGACAGCCAAGGCTTCATCGATAACCAGAATATCTGCATCAACATTGGCGATGACCGCGAATGCCAAGCGTACATACATGCCACTCGAATATGTTTTTACCGGTTGCTCGATAAACTCGCCGATTTCGGCAAATTCCAATATCGCTTCGTAGCGTTCGTCAATTTCGCTTTTCGTCAAGCCGAGAATCCCGGCATTCATGTAGACGTTTTCACGTCCGCTGAACTCTGGATTAAATCCCGACCCGAGCTCAAGCAGCGCGGCAATGCGCCCTGCGGTTTTTACACTGCCTTGGGTTGGCTGCAGTGTTCCACATATCATTTGTAACAGCGTCGATTTACCACTGCCGTTACGACCGATAATGCCCACGGTTTCGCCTTTTTTCACTTCGAACGAAACATTTCTTAATGCCCAGAACTCTCGGAAGTACTGCTTCTGTGCTCTACCTGCGGCACGCCGAATAGGAGGCATAACAAATTGCTTCAGGCGATCCCGAGGCTGGTCGTATATTTGATAGCACTTACTCAGATTCTCGACCTTGATAGAAATCTCAGAGGACATCAGCGAACCCCTTGCGTGTCTTCTGGAACCAGGCGAAGCCCAACCACGCGATGATTAAAGTAATGATCAGATAGATACCGAGGATCTTGAAATCGGGAATATTTCCCCAGAACAGCACGTCTCGTGTCTGTTCGATGACAGGCGTCAACGGGTTCAGATAGAGCAAGCCTCTGTAGCGCTCCGGCAGTGCAGTGACAGGATAGAAAATTGGAGATAGGAACATCAGAGTACTGGTCACGATGCCAACAAATTGCGCCGCGTCACGCAGGTACACGCCTAATGATGCGAGCGCCCAGCTGACACCCATGACGAAGAAAATCAATGGCAGCAAGACTAAGGGCAAATACAGCACTGTAAGGTGAGGTACACCAAAGAAAATAATGTAAGCCAACATCCACACGCTCAGACTGATCGCACCATGAAAAAGGGCCGACCCCATATTCACCCAAGGCAAAACTTCAAGGGGAAATACCACTTTCTTTACGTAGTTTGGATTACCAAGGATAACACCGGGTGCTCGGTTTACACACTCCGCGAATAGACTGAAAACCATTAATCCCGAGAACAATATGAGAGCAAACTCCGTCTTCGAGTCGCTACCACTTCCCCAGCGCGCCTTGAAAATAACGCTGAAAAAGAACGTATATACTAGCAACATGAACAGCGGATTGAGGAATGACCAAATAATCCCCATGAACGATCCGCGGTAGCGACCAAGAACATCACGCTGTACAAACGACTTGATCAGGTTTCTATGCCGCCATAAGCTCGCGATAAGCTCCGTCGGTGTTGCTGAGAAATTTTGCATCAAATACTCACTCCGTGATTCGCAGACGGGCAACCGTTAAAAAATCCATAACATGGCTACCATGCGCCCCACCCGTGTCGTTGAGCTCAGATCTGGTGAGGAGCTGAACACGTTGCGATTCCGAGAATGTCATACTGAACACTGCGTGCTCGAGTCCCCGTAAAAATCGCCCATTTCCCGAAAACATCATAAAACTCTCCGCGCGTACCATCTTTCACAACACCGCATGCGCCCTGCTCGGTCATCAAACATTCTGGTTAATTGTTTTCACTCGCCCTTCAACATCCACGGAGGCAGCCCCGTGATCATCTGGGGACTTGCCGGCGAAGCGACTCTTATCCTTTGGCTTGAACTTCAAGATACGTTTTTCAATCAGGTGCCATGAGCAGTAGCCGAGTAACAGAGTGATCAGCACGGTGACAAACAAGTACATGCCGTAAGAGATGTTCGGATACTTCAGCAATACGAACTGTTGCACAGGGAACGCGTATATATAGACACCATAAGAGCAGTCACCCACTTTGTTGATCAGTGTTCCCAACGAGCTGCTGGACAGACCGTAGGCCAAAACTACATAGGGCAAGGTAAGCCACAAGACGATGGTGGAGATCGGGGCGTAAGGGGCCAACAAGATAGTCGCGACAACCATTACGCAAACGCCGGAGAGATTGAACCAACGCTCGAGTCGCCATTTTGCGTAGCAACCGCCGATCAGAAAGTAGATACCAGTTAGGAAAATCTGGCGCACATCAGTGCCGTAGACAACCTTCATGGAAGCATCGCGCCAAACCCAGAACACAACAGCCATTGCGAACAGCGCCGTCGCCACAGCATAGACCCAGCGGCTACTGCGAAAAAACAGCCCTAGCGCCATAACGACTAAATACATGAAGAACTCGACAGGCAGGCTCCACAACGAACCGTTTACAGCGTTGGCTACCCTGGCTTGCTCAAGCACACCGGGCAGGTAAAACACCGGGTTAAGGATGATGTTTTTCAGATAAGGCCAGAACTGCGGGTGAGCAAAGTATTCTCTGGTCGTTAATGTTGTAAACATCGGCCCCAGAATAAACATGCTGATCAGCACAACCACGATCAGCGCTGGAAAAATCCGCAGTGATCGCTTAATTAGAAAGTTGGCGGCTGAAGGCGTGAAATCCCAGCTCTTGACGATCAGATAACCGCTGATTATGAAGAAGATGTCGATACCCAGGCCCCCGTAGGAGGTCAATCCCAGAAATCCGGCAGGTGGATTGCCATAGAAGGCGAACGAGTGTGCGTAAAGAACCATCAACGCAGCAATCAGCCGAAGCAGGTTTAAATTATTATCCTTATGCTGCATTTAGTACTGCTCCAACACTTATTAACTGATCAACATGAAATTGACTGGATTGTCACGAAAGGCACTGAAAAGGGATTTATAAGTCGACCATCAGGATGCATGACGCCTGCGCTTTCGTTGCCTCCCCGTACGGGGTCGCGAATCATAGCATTATCCGATACAAGCTCCCACGCCCGGCCTGGCCTCACGAGATTGGCGGCTTTTCCCGAGTGCCGGCCTTGAATCGAATAGCCAACCAGAACAGCGGGATATAAGCGGCGATCAGCCCGGCCACTCCTGGCACAACGCCCAACGCCACCACGACCGCCCACGGCATCAACCAGCAGAGGTTCAATCCGGTTACCGCCAGGGTGACTGCCTTATGGCTTTTAAAGTGTCGCGCCGCGTATTGATAGGCATGACTGCGATGGGCCTGATAGACCTTTTCACCGTTGAGCAGTCGCCTGCACAGAGTCAAGGTTGCATCAACCACGAATGCGCCAAGAAGAATGACCCAGCTCCACAACAGCTCTGGTAAACGGGTTGCCGCATCCAGCGACAGAATCCCGAGGGCAATGCCCAAAAAACCGCTGCCGGCATCCCCCATGAAGATTCGTGCGGGTGGGTAGTTCCAGCACATAAAACCACCAACCGCCGCACTCATCGCCAGCACGCCCCAGATTGGCTCGACTTCGCCGATCAACGCGTAAACCAGTGCAATGCCCAAGCACACACACAGCGCCTCGGCACTCGCCAGCCCGTCAATGCCATCCATAAAATTATAGAGATTGAGCATCCAAACCAGATAAACCGCCGCAATTGCATGGCCCATCCAACCCAGATCAATGGTGCCGTTCAACACCGCAATAGGAGCCAGCCCACCCAACCAGAACAGAGCCCAAATCGCCGCAAGAAAATGTCCGAGCAACCGCCATCTTGCAGCGATGTGCCCATGATCGTCGGCAAAGCCGATCAGTGCAACCAGCAACCCACTGCCTGACATGGCGGCCAGCGCAGCATGATCCATCAACCCCAGCCAGCCGAAAATGGGTAGGGCCAAGAGGAAGCCGAAGACAATAGCCACTCCCCCCCCTCGAGGGGTCGCTACCGAGTGCGAACTGCGCTCATTGGGAATATCCATCAGACTTTTGGACAACGCGTAATGTCGCATCCCCCAAGTCGACACCCAAGACAGCAGGAAAATGGCAAGAAGCAACAAACCACCAATAATCATTTATGCCTATCCAAAAAATGGCCTGCTGTACGACGCATGGCAATGTCCACATCAATCGGCGGCACCCAGCCCAGCATCTCGCGGTTTTTACTGATATCCACCTGCAACGATTCACAGACTCGCTGAGCCACAGCGCGCTTGCCCACGGCGGCTGCACAGACCAGCAGCAGCAACGAAGGAACAGGCAGCAAGCGCGCCTTTTTCCCTAAGGCCGAAGCCAATCGACGCAGCAGGCCAGGTGTCGAAAAATCACTGCCGTCGCTAACCAGAAAGGTTTGCCCAGCCGCAGCCGGGTGACCGAGACAGGTCTCGATCAACGAGACCAGATTGCCAAGCGCGACCATGCTGCGTTGGTTGCGAATGCCGCCTAAGGGCAGAACCATTCCCCTGTCGAGCCAGTTGAGCAGACTGAGAAAATTGGCCTTTACTCCGGGGCCATAAACCAGTGGCGGGCGAATGATCACAATCTCCATTCCGGTTTCACTGCCAAGCAACCGCAACGCGTGCTCCGCTTCGAGCTTGGAAATCCCATAAGGATCCTGCGGTTCCGGTATATCCTGCGCCGTGAAAGGACGTCCGGGAGGCGTGCTCTCACCATTGACCTTGATTGAGCTGATGAAAACGAAACGCTTGACCCCGGCTTGGGCAGCCGAGCGGGCCAATTGCAGGGTGCCATCGACATTTATGCGACGAAATTCGGCCAATGCATCGTCCGCAGTTTCTTGCATGACATGTACTCTGGCAGCCGCATGTACGACGATGTGTATACCGACCAACTGCGCAGGCGAGGTTGCTCCCAGTTCAAATCGCACAATAGGACACAAACCGAGTAGACGCGTACCGCCACGCACAGCCGCTACCGGCGCAAACTTTCGCCCTAGCAGCAAGTGCATTACCAGCGCCTCGCCGACAAATCCGCTCGCCCCGGTCACCCAGACTCTTGGCGCGCTCATTGTGCGGATTTCCCGGCAAGGGCTGTCGCCCAGCAGATGAGGAAAAACAACACACGATCCCTGATCCGGCGACGACAGCGCCAAGCCGAAAACGAAAGCCTGATCAATTGCCAACGACGCAGTGGTAGCCACGAGCCGACGAAGGGGTCGCCAGCTTGCCCCGTCAGGCGTGCGATCAACGCAACCTGGGTGAACCACCAGCCATCGTGAATGGTTTTATAACGGGCAATCATCGTATTGAGGCCAGTGTTCGCCCCAACCTGGTTACGTTCGTGTTGTCGATATTCCATCGAAGGATGGGGATCGATATACCAGCGAAAGCAGTGGCTGCGAGCGAAGGCGTAACAATACCAATCGTGCAGGCTGACTTTTTGCAACTCACTCCATTGCATCAACATCGAATGTTTCATCGCCCGCACCAGCGGTGCACTCAGCACATAGGTACAACCCGGGCCGGCCGCTTCGAAAAGGAAATCCCAGCGCGTCTGAGGTTGCGCCTTGTTGAGCAACTGAGCCCTGCCGTTTTCCCAGAACGCGGTGACATTGCTAGAGTACGCATCCACGCCACGCTCTCGCATCAAGGAGATCGCCCGCTCAAGTTTGTCCTCATGCCAGACATCATCCTGATCGGCGAAGGAGACATAGTCATACTCTTGCAAGTCCACGTCGCGGATCAGCCGGAAAAAATTGCGCGATGCCCCGCCGAACCGAATACCCGCCGGTAACAGAAAGAGATTAGTATGTCGGGCGGCGCAATCTGCGCACCATACCTCCGTACCATCGTCAGAGGCATCAACACTGATGTAAATGGTGATCTGCACCGCGGATTGAGCGAGGATTGAAGCCAGTTGCTCTTCAATCCATTGCATTCCGTTGTAGGCAGCCAGCAAAACTGCAACCCGGGGAGTTGTTACTGGCATTCCATTCCTGCTTGCACGGTTCTGAGAAAGTGAACGGGACAACGGATCTCAGCGAGTGCTGGAATCCAGGAGTTTCTGCAGATACTGTCCATAACCGGTTTTCTTCAGGCTGTCGGCCTGCTTGGCCAGCTGTTCGGCGTCAATCCATCCGCTATTGAAAGCAATCTCTTCCAGGCACGCAACTTTCAAGCCTTGGCGCTGCTCGATGGTGTGGACGAAGTGACTGGCCTCCAGCAAGGAATCGTGCGTGCCAGTATCAAGCCATGCGAAACCACGACCCAGCATTTCAACATTCAGTGATTTCTGTCCAAGATAGGCACGATTGACGTCAGTGATCTCAAGCTCTCCACGCTCTGAAGGTTGAATGCCCTTGGCAATCCGAACCACCTGATTGTCGTAGAAATACAGGCCAGTTACCGCGTAGCTGGATTTCGGCTTCAGCGGCTTCTCTTCGATGCTCAGCGCACGGCCGGAGGCATCGAACTCGACAACACCAAAACGTTCCGGATCGGAAACGTGATAACCGAATACCGTTGCGCCTCGCTGCTGGTTGGTCGCTGAACGCAGATTGTCGGAGAAATGCTGACCGTAAAAAATGTTATCGCCCAGTATCAAACAGCAAGGATCATTGCCGATGAATTCTTCGCCAATGATAAAAGCCTGCGCCAAGCCATCGGGACTTGGCTGTTCGGCATAAGTCAATTTGATGCCATACAGACTTCCGTCCCCCAGAAGCTTGCGGAAACAAGGCAAGTCTTCAGGGGTAGAAATAATCAGAATCTCGCGCATCCCGGCGAGCATCAGCACTGACAACGGATAAAAGATCATCGGCTTGTCGTAGATCGGCAGCATCTGCTTCGACACGCCGAGAGTCAGCGGGTGCAGACGCGTACCTGAGCCGCCGGCGAGGATGATACCTTTACGATTTGTCGTGGTCATTTGTTCAAAACTTCCCTAAGCATTCGGGTTACACCACTTTGCCAATCCGGCAAGTGTAGAGAAAAATTGTCGCGCAGCTTCTGAGTATTCAAACGTGAGTTCAGTGGGCGACGCGCAGGAGTAGGATAGGCAGTAGTCTCGATAGGATTGACTGTTGTCACAGCCAATTCCTCGCCTTGGGATTTTGCGAAGTCAACGACATGACTGGCATAGCCATGCCAGGACACTTCACCGGCAGCGGCTAGATGATAGAGACCGGCCAGCTCTGGACGCCTCAGAACTTGCTGGATAGCCAACACCGTTACATCAGCAATCAGATCAGCCCCTGTCGGCGCTCCGATCTGATCCGCAATCACGCTCAACGCTTCGCGATCTTTCGCTAAGCGCAGCATGGTCTTCGCAAAGTTGTTGCCGCGAGCTCCGTAAACCCAGCTAGTACGGAAGATCAGATACTTACAACCCGACGCGATAATTGCCTGCTCGCCGGCGAGCTTGCTGGCGCCGTAATGGTTCACCGGCGCAACAGCGTCTGTCTCCTGCCATGGCATGACGCCATGGCCATTGAAAACATAATCGGTCGAGTAGTGAACCAGCCATGCGTCCAGCGATGCGGCTTCTTCCGCCATCACGCCACTCGCAAAACCGTTCACGCGATCCGCCAACTCCGTTTCCGACTCGGCCTTGTCAACCGCTGTATAGGCAGCGGCATTAACAATAACGTCGGGCTTCACCTGACGAATTGTTGCGCGCAAGGCTTCTAGATTGGACAGATCACCACAGAGGCCATCGACAAGATGACGATCAAGAGAGACGAGGTCGCCAAGCGGAGCCAGGGAACGTTGCAGCTCCCAGCCCACCTGACCGTTCTTTCCTAGAAGCAGGATCTTCATGCTTTGCTCGAGCGATCCGCATAGTTCTGATCAATCCACTGCTGGTAGCTACCGCTCTTCACGTGCTCTACCCACTCGGTGTTAGTCAGATACCACTCGACAGTCTTGCGAATGCCAGTCTCGAAAGTCTCTTCCGGTGTCCAGCCCAGTTCACGCTGAATCTTGCTCGCATCGATTGCATAACGCACGTCATGCCCAGGACGATCCTGAACATAGGTAATCAAGCTGGCATGAGGACGATGAGCAGAATCAGGACGCAATTCATCGAGCAACGCGCACAGGGCATGCACTACTTCGATGTTTTGTTTTTCGTTATGACCGCCGATGTTGTAAGTCTCACCGATCACACCTTCGGTCACGACTTTGTACAACGCACGGGCATGGTCTTCGACGTACAGCCAGTCACGAACCTGGTTGCCTTTGCCGTACACCGGTAGCGGCTTGCCTTCCAGTGCATTGAGGATGATCAGCGGGATCAGCTTCTCTGGGAAGTGGCAAGGGCCGTAGTTGTTTGAGCAGTTGGTAACCAGTGTCGGCAGGCCATAAGTGCGGGCCCAGGCACGGACCAGATGGTCGGAGCTGGCCTTGCTTGCCGAGTATGGCGAGCTTGGCTGGTAAGGCGTGGTTTCGGTGAAGAGGTCTTCCGGACCTTCGAGGTCTCCGTAAACTTCGTCGGTCGAAATGTGGTGGAAACGGAAGTTGGCTTTGCGCGTGTCATCCAGCGCAGCCCAGTAGTGACGCGCGGCTTCGAGCAGCGTGTAGGTGCCGATGATGTTGGTCTGGATAAACTCGGACGGGCCGGAGATCGAGCGGTCAACGTGGGATTCTGCGGCCAGGTGCATGATTGCATCAGGTTGGTGTTCACGCAGAACGCGGTCGATCTGATCACGATCGCAGATATCGACGCGCTCGAAGGCATAACGCGAATTCTGGCTGACTTCTGCCAGGGACTCCAGATTGCCAGCGTATGTCAGCTTATCGACGTTAACGACCGCATCGGAAGTATTGGAGATGATGTGACGGACGACTGCCGAGCCAATGAAGCCGGCGCCGCCGGTAACTAGAATTTTCACGCGAAACGATACCCTTGAGCTGCGGACAGCGCTGCCAGCGAGCGCGGTCTAATCCATGAATGCAGAGGCCACTATCAGTTGGCATCCGTCAGAGTCAGTCTGAATCGACATGCAATACGGCACGATCGAACAAGGGACGCATTTTACAGCTTAATGATGCTTTTACTAATGGATAAAGACAGGCTGAGGCGCAATTTCGACAGATGCCGTGCGCCTGTCGCCTTTAGACCAGTCGCTTGCGTGCAGCTCTGGACGAGCGTCCAAGAAACCAGCCCAAAATTGGACCGATGAGCATGCCGATCAGCAACGCCAACACTGCAATAACCGACACCGGCAGTTGTGGGCCGGCAAAACCCAGAAACAAAAGCGAAACCGATTGCTGGTTTTCCAGCACAAACGCCAGAACTACCAGAACCATCAGCAGAAGAAAAATGCCAAGCAGTATGCGTTTGAGGTTACGCATTCACGCCCCCTTGAATTTGAATAGCGAAGATCAAGCGCCCTCCTCCTCTTCCTCATTCACGCGGTCACGCAATTCTTTACCCGGCTTGAAGTGCGGAACGAATTTACCGTCCAGACTTACCGACTGGCCGGTCTTTGGATTGCGGCCGACGCGCGGTGCGCGGTAGTGCAGGGAGAAGCTGCCGAAACCACGGATCTCGATACGATCACCGGTGGCGAGGCACTGAGACATTTGTTCAAGCATGGTCTTGATGGCCAGCTCCACATCTTTGGATGAGAGTAGCCCTTGATGGGTGACAATTCGTTCGATCAACTCCGACTTCGTCATATTTTTCCCTTCTTTTTCAAGCAGCTAGATCAGCGCTTGAAGGTTTTAGCATGCCCGGAAGATTTTGAACAGCCCAGGGATTGACATATCTTTCCCTGCGTCAAAACGCCCATTTTCAGGGCATCGCATTGGCGCGTCGGATCACTACGAGCCTAACGACACATCACCAGCATGGTCCGGGTTACGAAGCCCGCCGGATTAAAGCCAAACGGGTATTCGTCTTCATCTTTGGCATCGTCAGAACGGGTGATGACCTTGTAGCCCTTGCCTTTGCACTCCTTCGCTGCACGCTTCTGGCACTTTTCCCAACCGGACCCCAAGCCGGAGCAATCGACCTCGATACCACTGACGCCGCGCACCGCATGGGTTTTCGCACTGGTGGTGCAACCTGCCAACACCAAGACCACTGCAACAACAAGTAACTTGTTCATCCACTTCCTTATGCCAGGCAAGCCCGACGACTAATGCTCAAGACCAAGCTTAGTCGCGAATAGGCGATTGATCCGATTAAAGAAACAGACCCGCAGGCGTCAGCATTGGTTTCATGCACGCACGTACAAAGACCAAATCGCAGACACAAAAAAGGGCGACCGAAGTCGCCCTTTTTCATGATCAAGCAGAACTCAGTTCTGTTTGGCCATTGCTTGACGCAGCAGTGCCGCCATAGTGGTGTCAGCTGCTTCGCCTTCCGGAGCGGTTTTCAGGCTCTGGATGGCTTCTTTCTCTTCAGCATCGTCTTTCGACTTGATCGAGAGCTGGATTACGCGGCTCTTGCGATCAACGCTGATGATCTTGGCTTCAACTTCCTGGCCTTCTTTCAGAACGTTGCGCGCGTCTTCAACGCGGTCACGGCTGATTTCGGAGGCTTTCAGGGTAGCTTCGATGTCGTCGGCCAGAACGATGATGGCGCCTTTGGCGTCAACTTCTTTCACGGTACCGGTCACGATAGCGCCCTTGTCGTTAACCGAGACGTACTCGGAGAACGGATCGCTTTCCAGTTGCTTGATGCCCAGGGAGATGCGCTCGCGCTCTGGGTCAACCGACAGGATGACGGTATCCAGCTCGTCGCCCTTCTTGAAACGACGCACGGCTTCTTCGCCCACTTCGTTCCAGGAGATGTCGGACAGGTGAACCAGACCGTCGATGCCGCCGTCCAGACCAATGAAGATACCGAAATCGGTGATCGACTTGATGGTGCCGGAGATCTTGTCGCCCTTGTTGAACTGGCCAGAGAAGTCTTCCCATGGGTTCGACTTGCACTGCTTGATGCCCAGGGAGATACGACGACGCTCTTCGTCGATGTCCAGAACCATGACTTCCACTTCGTCGCCGACTTGTACGACTTTCGAAGGGTGGATGTTCTTGTTGGTCCAGTCCATTTCCGAAACGTGTACCAGACCTTCAACGCCTTCTTCCAGCTCAGCGAAGCAGCCGTAGTCGGTCAGGTTGGTTACACGAGCGGTAACGCGAGTGCCTTCTGGGTAACGGGCTTTGATAGCAACCCATGGATCTTCACCCAGTTGCTTCAGACCCAGGGAAACACGGTTGCGTTCGCGATCGTATTTCAGAACCTTGACGTCGATTTCGTCACCAACGTTGACGATCTCGGAAGGATGCTTGATGCGCTTCCAGGCCATGTCGGTGATGTGCAGCAGGCCGTCCACGCCACCCAGATCGACGAATGCGCCGTAATCGGTGAGGTTTTTGACGATACCTTTGACTTGCTGGCCTTCCTGCAGGGATTCCAGCAGAGCTTCACGCTCGGCGGAGTTCTCGGCTTCGAGGACGCTGCGACGGGAAACGACAACGTTGTTGCGCTTCTGGTCCAGCTTGATGACCTTGAATTCCAGCTCTTTGCCTTCCAGGTGCGTGGTGTCGCGCACTGGACGGACGTCAACCAGGGAACCTGGCAGGAACGCACGGATGCCGTTAACGTCGACAGTGAAGCCGCCTTTAACCTTACCGTTGATAACGCCCTTGACCACTTCCTCGGCTGCGAAGGCTGCTTCCAGAACGATCCAGCATTCAGCGCGCTTGGCTTTTTCACGGGACAGCTTGGTTTCGCCAAAGCCGTCTTCAACCGAATCCAGAGCAACGTGAACTTCATCACCAACGTTGATGTTCAGTTCGCCAGCATCGTTGTAGAACTGCTCAAGCGGGATGAGTGCTTCAGACTTCAGACCAGCGTGAACGGTTACCCAGCGAGCCTGGTAATCGATATCAACGATAACACCGGTGATGATGGAGCCTGCCTGAAGGTTCAGGGTTTTCAGGCTTTCTTCAAAGAGTTCCGCAAAGCTTTCGCTCATTTTAATTCCTGTAGATGAGGGCGAAGTAAACGCCCATCTCCACACCCCAGACGGTGTGGGTTAGTTTCATTTAAAAGAAGCACCGCAGGACTATGACTGGTCCCCTGCGGCCCTCTTGGTCACCCGGCGATATCGCGAATGGCGATCTCGCTCATGATGCGTTCAAGCACCTGATCGATGGAAAGCTCCGTGGAATCCAGCTGAATCGCGTCGGCCGCCGGCTTGAGCGGGGCTACTGCGCGCTGGGTGTCACGCTCATCGCGTGCACGGATCTCATCTAGCAGACTCGACAGACTAACACCCTCGACTTTGCCCTTCAACTGCAAATATCGACGGCGCGCCCGCTCCTCGGCACTGGCGGTCAGGAAAATCTTCAGCGGTGCATCCGGAAATACCACCGTGCCCATGTCGCGACCGTCCGCCACCAGCCCCGGCGCTTCCTGGAACGCACGCTGGCGCTGCAGCAGCGCCTCGCGCACGGCGGGCAGCGCGGCTACTTGCGAGGCGCCGGAACCGACGCTTTCGGTGCGAATGACATCGCTGACTTCGTCGCCTTCGAGAATGATCCGCTGCAGCTGACCTTCCGTCGCGGCGATAAACTGCACATCCAGATGAGCGGCCAATGTCTTCAGCAGCTCTTCATTGGTCAGGTCGACGCCATGGTTGTGCGCAGCGAACGCGAGCAAGCGATACAGCGCACCGGAATCCAGCAGGTTCCAGCCCAGACGCTTGGCCAGAATCCCGGCGACCGTGCCTTTGCCGGAGCCACTTGGCCCATCGATGGTGATGACCGGTGCAATGTTTTTCACGACTGAGCCTCTTGTGCCACACGAATGCCGACTTGCCCGCACAGCGCAAGGAAGTTGGGGAACGAGGTCGCGACGTTGGCGCAATCGTGGATGCGGATCGGTGCGGTAGCGCGCAAAGAAGCGACGCTGAAGGCCATGGCGATACGGTGGTCGCCGTGACCGTGCACTTCACCGCCGCCGATCTGGCCGCCGTCGATGATGATGCCGTCCGGGGTCGGTTCGCACTTGACGCCCAGCGCCAGCAAACCGTCCGCCATGACCTGAATCCGGTCGGACTCCTTGACCCGCAGCTCTTCGGCGCCGGTCAGCACGGTACGCCCTTCGGCGCATGCAGCAGCAACGAACAGTACCGGGAATTCGTCGATCGCCAGCGGCACCAGTTCTTCCGGAATCTCGATACCCTTGAGTTTAGCTGCCCGCACGCGCAAGTCAGCCACTGGCTCGCCACCGACTTCGCGCTGGTTTTCCAGAGTGATATCGGCACCCATCAGGCGCAGGATATCGATCACGCCAGTGCGGGTCGGGTTGATGCCGACATGTTCAAGCACCAGTTCGGAACCTTCGGCAATCGAGGCCGCGACCAGGAAGAACGCCGACGACGAGATATCGCCAGGCACTTCGATGTGAGTTGCGCAGAGCTTGCCGCCGGACTCGACAGAAGCCGTGGCACCGTCGACGCTGACCGAGTAGCCGAAGCCGCGCAGCATGCGCTCGGTGTGGTCGCGGGTCGGTGCCGGCTCGGTGACGGTGGTCTTGCCTTCGGCATACAGACCGGCAAGCAGCAGACAGGATTTCACCTGGGCACTGGCCATCGGCATGGTGTAGGTCAGACCCTTGAGCTTGTGGCCACCGCGAATGGTCATCGGTGGACGACCCTCAGCAGCGGTTTCGATGACTGCACCCATTTCCCGCAAAGGATTGGCCACGCGGTTCATCGGACGCTTCGAAAGCGAGGCATCACCCGTCAAAACACTGTCGAAGTTCTGCGCCGCCAGCAGGCCGGAGAGCAGACGCATCGAGGTGCCGGAGTTGCCCAGATAGATCGGGCCCGGCGCAGGTTTCAGGCCGTGCAGGCCGACACCGTGAATGGTCACGCGGCCGTGGTGCGGGCCTTCGATGACCACGCCCATGTCGCGGAATGCCTGCAAGGTCGCCAGGGCGTCTTCGCCCTCGAGGAAGCCTTCGACTTCGGTGACGCCTTCGGCCAGCGAGCCGAGCATGATCGAACGGTGGGAAATCGATTTGTCACCCGGTACGCGAATCCGACCGGACAGGCGGCCACCAGGTTGAGCCAGGAAGATCAGATCGTTGGAATTCATAGCGTCCACATAGGCCCTGCGGGCCAGGATTTTACTGAAATGCTCGCGGGCAACCCGGGCGCGCGTGAAAACGCCCAACAATTGGTGCCCATCCCCTGCATCGACCGCGTCGCGCAAGGCGTCGAGGTCGCTGCGAAATGTATCGAGTGTGCGCAGGACAGCCTCGCGGTTGGCGAGGAAGATGTCGTGCCACATCACCGGGTCGCTTCCGGCGATTCTTGTGAAATCGCGAAAACCACCGGCAGCGTAACGGAAGATCTCCAGATTTTCATTGCGCTTGGCCAATGAATCGACCAGACCGAAGGCCAGCAGGTGCGGCAGATGGCTGGTCGCGGCAAGCACTTCATCGTGACGCTCGACCTGCATGTGCTCGACATCGGCGCCCAGTTCGCGCCAGAGACGATCGACCACCGCCAGCGCGGCAGGATCGGTTTGCTCGAGCGGCGTCAGGATCACCTTGTGCCGACGGAACAGTTCGGCATTCGAGGCTTCCACCCCGCTCTGCTCGGAACCGGCAATCGGGTGCCCGGGGACGAAACGCGACGGCATGCCGCCGAACGCTTCGGTCGCCGCGCGCACCACGTTGCCTTTGGCACTGCCGACATCCGTAAGAATCGCCTGCCCCAGATCCATGACAGCCAGACGCGCGAGCAGCTTTTCCATGGCCAGAATCGGCACCGCCAGCTGAATCACATCGGCACCGACGCAAGCCGCCGCCAAGTCGTCTTCGCAGCGATCGACCACACCCAGCTCAACGGCGAGCTTGCGCGATTGCGTGTCCAGATCGACGCCGACCACTTCACGGCACAGGCCGCTTTCACGCAAACCCTTGGCAAACGAACCACCGATCAACCCCAGACCGACCACCACAAGGCGACCGATCATAGGTGCAGCAGGTTGCAGCGCAGTGACATCAACCACGAGCCAGAACCTTGCGCAGCGCCTCAAGGAAACGGCTGTTTTCTGCCGGCAGACCGATGGTCACCCGCAGGTGGTTCGGCATGCCGTAATTGGCCACCGGACGCACGATCACGCCTTCGCGCAGCAAGCCCTGAAAAATCGGCGCTGCGACCTGGCCGAGATCGACGCAGATGAAGTTGCCTTTGGACTCGATCCAGCCCAGCCCCAGCTCGCGGAAGCCATCCTGCAGCTGCTGCATGCCGGATTCGTTGAGCTGACGGCTTTGCGCCAGATATTCCTCGTCCTTCAGCGCCGCACACGCCGCCGCCAACGCGAGGCTGTTGACGTTGAATGGCTGACGAACGCGGTTCAGCACGTCCGCCACCACAGGCGTCGACAAGCCATAACCGACGCGCAGCGCGGCCAGACCATAGGCCTTGGAGAAGGTGCGCGACACCAGCAGGTTCGGATACGCCGCGAGGAAGTCGAGACCGTCCGGCAAATCACTGCCTTCGGCGTACTCGATGTAGGCCTCGTCGAGGACTACCAGCACATGCTCGGGAACGTCCTGCAGGAATTCGTCCAGCGCTTCGGCCCCGAACCAGGTGCCGGTCGGGTTGTTCGGGTTGGCGATGAACACCACGCGAGTGTTGGCATCGATGGCTGCGAGCATGGCCGGCAGGTCATGCCCCCAATCCTTGGCCGGAACCACCTTGGCTTGTGCGCCAACGGCTTGGGTAGCAATTGGATATACCGC
The DNA here is from genome assembly GCF_058245595.1 of Pseudomonas sp. UF-293. Classification (NCBI taxonomy): domain Bacteria; kingdom Pseudomonadati; phylum Pseudomonadota; class Gammaproteobacteria; order Pseudomonadales; family Pseudomonadaceae; genus Pseudomonas; species Pseudomonas sp. UF-293. The sequence continues at coordinate 117,259 of NZ_JBSICA010000010.1, forward strand.
GAAAGCGTGCTCGCTGAACACGGCATTCAGGCCCGGTGCCAGATAGGCACGCGCAACCAACTCAAGAATATCGTTGGAGCCATTGCCCAGGGTGACCTGATTCAGCTCGACTCGGCACTGCTCGGCGAGCAAAGACTTCAGGGCGAAGCCATTGCCGTCCGGGTAGCGGGTCAGCTCGGCCAGCTCATCGCGAATTGCCGCCAGCGCCTTCGGACTGGCGCCCAGTGGGTTTTCGTTGCTCGCCAGTTTGACGATTTTTGCCGGATCCAGATCCAGCTCGCGCGCCAGTTCGTCCACCGGCTTGCCCGGAACGTACGGCGAAAGTTGTTGCACGCCCGGCTGTGCCAGAGCGAGGAAGTTGCCACTCATTTGCTACCGCCCCTTAGAGAACTGCTTTCGGGTAGGAACCCAGCACTTTGAGTGCTACTGCTTCCTGACTGATCTTTTCCAGCACACCTTTGATCAACGGATCACGGTGATGGCCGACGAAGTCGATGAAGAACACGTAGGTCCATTTGCCGCTGCGCGACGGACGGGTTTCGATGCGGGTCAGGTCGATACCATTGTCGTGGAACGGCACCAGCAGCTCATGAAGCGCGCCGGGCTTGTTGCTCATCGACACGATGATCGAGGTCTTGTCGTCGCCGGTCGGCGGCACTTCCTGGTTACCGATCATCAGGAAGCGCGTCGAGTTGTCCGGACGATCTTCGATTTTCTCGGCCAGACGCGTCAGACCGTACAGCCCCGCAGCCATATCGCCAGCGATCGCCGCCGAGTTCCACTCACCCTTGACCCGCTTGGCCGCTTCGGCGTTGCTCGACACCGCGACGCGCTCGACATTGGGGTAATGCGCGTCCAGCCACTTGCGGCACTGGGCCAGCGACTGCGCGTGGGAATAGATGCGACTGATGCTGTCGGTCTTGGTGTTTTCGCCGACCAGCAGATGGTGGTGGATGCGCAACTCGACTTCGCCACAGATCACCATGTCGTGCTCGAGAAAGCTGTCCAGCGTGTGGTTGACCGCGCCTTCGGTGGAGTTTTCCACCGGCACCACGCCGAAATTCACCGCACCGGCAGCGACTTCACGGAACACTTCGTCGATTGCCGCCATTGGCTTGCTGATCACCGCATGGCCGAAGTGTTTCATCGCTGCCGCTTGGGTGAAAGTGCCTTCAGGACCGAGATAAGCCACTTTCAGTGGCTGCTCCAGAGCCAGGCACGAGGACATGATTTCGCGGAACAGCCGCGCCATTTCTTCGTTGCCCAGCGGCCCCTGATTGCGCTCCATCACGCGCTTGAGCACCTGAGCTTCGCGCTCGGGACGATAGAACACCGGCACTTCGCCTTCGGCCAGCGAGGCCATCTTCACGCGGGCGACTTCCTGGGCGCAACGCGCACGCTCACTGATCAGCTCGAGGACTTTGGTGTCCAGAGCGTCGATGCGAACGCGCAGTGCCTTGAGTTCTTGCTCGGACATCAGCCGTGTTCCTTCTCGAATTCCGCCATGTACGCCACCAGCGCGTTGACCGCAGTGATGTCGACGGCGTTGTAGATGGAGGCGCGCATGCCGCCCACCGAACGGTGGCCCTTGAGGTTGAGCAGACCGCGCTCGTCGGCACCGACAAGGAACGGCTTGTCCAGACGATCGTCAGCGAGACGGAACGGCACGTTCATCCACGAGCGATCCGACTTGTTGATCGGGTTGCTGTAGAGACCGCTGGCGTCGATGAAGTCGTACAGGGTGCGCTGCTTGACGTCGTTGAGCTTGGCGATCGCTTCGACGCCGCCCTGCTCTTTCAGCCACTGGAACACCAGGCCGGACAAGTACCAGGCCAGCGTCGGCGGGGTGTTGTACATCGAGCCATTATCGGCCGCGACCTTGTAATTAAGCATGGTCGGGCACAGCGAGCGCGCTTTGCCGAGCAGGTCTTCGCGGATGATGTTGACGACGATGCCGCTCGGGCCGATGTTCTTCTGCGCGCCGGCGTAGATCATGCCGAAACGCGAAATATCGACCGGGCGCGAGAGGATGTCCGAAGACATGTCCGCCACCAGCGGTACATCACCGGTTTGCGGGATCCACTGAAATTCCAGACCGCCGATGGTTTCGTTCGGCGCGTAGTGAACGTACGCGGCGTCTTTCGACAGGTTCCACTCGTTCTGGCCGGGAATGGCGAAATAGTCGTAAGGCTTGGCAGTGGCAGCAACGTTGACGTGACCGTAACGCGAGGCTTCTTCGATGGCTTTCTGCGACCAGATACCGGTGTCGATGTAGTCGGCCGAGCCGCCTTCAGGCAACAGGTTCAGCGGGATCTGCGCGAACTGCTGGCTGGCGCCGCCCTGCAGAAACAGCACTTTGTAGTTCGACGGGATATTCAGCAGGTCACGCAGATCCTGCTCGGCCTGGGTGGCGATGGACACGAACTCATCGCTGCGATGGCTCATTTCCATGACCGACAGACCCTTGCCGTGCCAATCAAGGAGTTCACCCTGGGCGCGCTGCAGGACAGCTTCAGGCAGCGCCGCCGGGCCGGCGCAGAAGTTATAGGCTCGCTTGCTCACATCCAATCTCGCTCTGATTTGGTGATACACAAAAACTGTAAATCGCTGATGCTGCACATAGGCGAATGTGCACATTCTGGCATCCGAACATCTAGCCTGTAGGAGCTGCCGAAGGCTGCGATCTTTTGATCTTCACCCCGAAAAGCAAGATCAAAAGATCGCAGCCTTCGGCAGCTCCTACAGGGACCTCTCGAAAATTCATACCGGACAAATAACAAGGGGGCGAATTCTCATCCGCCCCCTCGTTTGTCCGCTTATTCCTGCGGTTCTTCGTCTGCTGCGGCGTCGAGTTGCTGGTCGTCTGCGGCCTCGTCGATACCGACGGTGCCTGCGATTTCCTCGCCCTCTTCACCTTCGAGCTCTTCGCCTTCGATTTCCGAAGGCTCCTGAACCCGCTCCAGCCCGACCAGGGTTTCATCCTTGGCCAGCTTGATCAGCGTCACGCCCTGAGTATTACGGCCCAGGCTCGACACTTCGCCGACACGGGTACGTACCAGGGTGCCCTGATCGGAGATCAGCATGATTTCTTCGCCGTCGAGCACCTGTACCGCGCCGACCAGACGGCCGTTACGCTCGTTGCTGACCATGGCGATCACGCCCTGGCCGCCACGCTTGTACTCAGGGAACTCAGTGATCGCGGTGCGCTTGCCATAACCGCGCTCGGAAGCGGTGAGGATCTGGCTGCCTTCTTCCGGGATCAGCATGGAAATCAGCTTCTGCCCTTCCGGCAGACGCATGCCGCGCACACCGCGAGCGGTACGGCCCATCGCACGTACATCGGACTCTTTGAAGCGGGTAACCTTGCCGCCGTCGGAGAACAGCATCACTTCGCGCTCGCCATCGGTGATGGCCGCAGAGATCAGCACGTCGCCCTCGTCCAGCTCCAGCGCGATCAGACCGACGCTGCGCTGACGGCTGAAGGATTCCAGCGGGGTCTTCTTCACAGTGCCGTTGGCGGTGGCCATGAAGATGTAGTGACCTTCGGTGTATTCCTCGACCGGCAGCATGGTGGTGATGTATTCACCGTCATCCAGCGGCAGCAGGTTGACCAGCGGACGACCACGGGCCGCGCGGGATGCTTCCGGAATTTCGTAGGTCTTGAGCCAGTACACCTTGCCCTTGCTGGAGAACAGCAGCAGCGTGGTGTGGCTGTTGGCGACCAGCAGGTGAGCGATGTAGTCCTCGTCCTTGACGCCGGTGGCGGATTTGCCTTTGCCGCCACGACGCTGAGCCTGGTACGCAGCCAGCGGCTGGGTCTTGGCGTAGCCACCATGGGAAATGGTCACGACGCGCTCTTCTTCCGGGATCATGTCACCCAGGGTCAGGTCGAGACGGGCATCGAGAATTTCGGTGCGACGCACGTCGCCGTATTCGGCGCGGATCACTTCCAGTTCTTCGCGGATCACTTCCATCAGGCGCACAGCGCTGTTGAGGATGCGGATCAACTCGCCGATCTGGTTGAGGATCTCTTGATACTCGGCCAGCAGCTTCTCGTGCTCCAGACCGGTCAGGCGGTGCAGGCGCAGTTCCAGAATGGCTTGCGCCTGTTCTGGCGAGAGGAAGTACTTGCCTTCGCGCAGGCCATATTGCGGATCGAGGTTTTCCGGACGGCACGAATCGGCACCGGCGCGTTCAACCATCGCCACCACAGCCGAGGACTCCCAAGGCGTGCTGATCAGCGCTTCCTTGGCTTCCGACGGCGTTGGCGAAGCCTTGATCAGGGCGATCACCGGGTCGATGTTCGACAGCGCAACGGCCTGGCCTTCGAGAATGTGCCCACGCTCGCGCGCCTTGCGCAGTTCGAACACGGTACGACGGGTGACCACTTCGCGACGGTGACGGACGAAGGCTTCCAGCAGATCCTTGAGGTTGAGGATACGTGGGCGGCCGTCGATCAGCGCGACGATGTTGATACCGAACACCGATTGCAGCTGGGTCTGGGCGTAGAGGTTGTTGAGAATCACCTCTGGCACTTCGCCGCGACGCAGTTCGATCACGACGCGCATACCGTCCTTGTCGGACTCGTCGCGCAGCTCGGTGATGCCTTCGAGCTTCTTCTCTTTGACCAGCTCGGCGATCTTCTCGATCAGACGTGCCTTGTTCAGCTGGTAAGGCAGTTCGGTGATGACGATCTGCTGACGGCCACCGACCTTGTCGATGTCTTCGATGATCGAGCGGGCACGCATGTAAATGCGTCCGCGACCGGTGCGGTAGGCTTCGATGATGCCGGCGCGACCGTTGATGATCGCAGCCGTCGGGAAGTCCGGACCGGGAATGTATTGCATCAGCTCATCGACGGTCAGCTCAGGATTGTCGATGAGGGCCAGGCAACCGTCGATGACTTCACCGAGGTTGTGCGGCGGAATGTTGGTCGCCATACCTACGGCGATACCGCTGGAACCGTTGACCAGCAGGTTCGGTACACGGGTCGGCATGACCGCCGGGATCAGTTCGGTGCCGTCGTAGTTCGGCACCCAGTCCACGGTTTCCTTGTGCAGGTCAGCCAGCAGCTCGTGCGCCAGCTTGGTCATGCGCACTTCGGTGTATCGCATGGCCGCAGCGTTGTCGCCGTCGACCGAACCGAAGTTGCCCTGGCCGTCGACCAGCAGGTAGCGCAGGGAGAAAGGCTGGGCCATACGAACGATGGTGTCGTACACGGCAGTGTCACCGTGCGGGTGATACTTACCGATCACGTCGCCGACGACACGGGCAGATTTCTTGTACGGCTTGTTGTAGTCGTTGCCCAGCTCGCTCATCGCGAACAGTACGCGACGGTGCACGGGCTTGAGGCCATCGCGCGCATCCGGCAGTGCACGGCCGACGATCACGCTCATTGCGTAGTCGAGGTAGGACTGTTTCAGCTCGTCTTCGATATTGACCGGGAGGATTTCTTTGGCCAGTTCGCCCATGAGAAGCCTGATTCCTTTTTCTGGTGAAACTTCGTCATATCCATGTGGGAGCAACGAAGCTCGTCGGGGCCGGCCGAGTGCCATGCGCCGACTTACGACAAATCAACATTGGATCGCGGATTTGCGCAGTAAAGACAGCTCCGTGGAGCCGCCTCGGAAAACGCCGGATGTTATCACAAAGGCCGCCACGCACCTATCCCCCAGATGCGCATGGAGCATAGTTAGTTGACTGATGACAGGCTTGAGAGGGACGAGAGAGGCTCAGAGCTTGGTTGAATGTGAAATCGGGGGTTGAATTAGCGATGTTTATTGACATTACCGACCTCTTCGCGAGCAGGCTCGCTCCCACACGGGTCTGCGGCGATCACAAAACCTGTGGGAGCGAGCCTGCTCGCGAAGGGCTCGCTGCAAGACCAAAGCCTGTCAATGCAGGCGCTTGCGGCACATAAGCTGGGCCATTTTCGCGGTATCCGGGCGTTCGACGATGCCTTTCTCGGTGACGATCGCATCGATCAGATCCGCCGGGGTGACATCAAACACCGGGTTGAACGCTTCAACATCGGCGCCGACGCGCTTGCCACCGACTTCCAGCAGTTCGGCGCCATCACGTTCTTCGATCGGAATGTCATCGCCGCTGGCCAGGTTCATGTCGATGGTCGAACTTGGCGCCACGACCATGAAGCGCACGCCGTGGTGCATGGCGTTGACTGCCAGTTGATAGGTGCCGATCTTGTTCGCCACGTCGCCATTGGCGGTGATGCGGTCGGCGCCGACGATCACCCAGGTCACGCCTTTGGTTTTCATGATGTGCGCGGCGGCGGAGTCGGCGTTCAGGGTTACCGGGATGCCTTCGTTGGCCAGTTCCCACGCGGTCAGGCGCGAGCCTTGCAGCCACGGCCGGGTTTCATCGGCGTAAACGCGCTCGACCATGCCTTCTATATAAGCTGCGCGGATCACCCCCAGCGCGGTACCGAACCCGCCGGTGGCCAGCGCGCCGGTGTTGCAGTGGGTCAGAATCGCCTGAGCGTTGCCCTGATGCTTGCGAATCAGATCGACGCCAAGCTGCGCCATGGTCAGGTTGGCCTCGCGATCACTTTCGTGAATGGCAATAGCTTCGGCTTCCAGCGCGGCCAGAGGATCGGCGTTGCTTTTCAGGCGATCCAGGCGATCGTGCATGCGGCCTAGCGCCCAGAACAGATTGACCGCGGTCGGACGCGAATCGGCGAGCAGGGCAAAATCCTCTTCCAGCGCCGCATACCAGTCGCCGCCTTCGGCAATCCGCGCCCGCGCTGCGAGGACGATGCCATAGGCCGCGCTGATACCGATGGCCGGTGCGCCACGCACGACCATCGAGCGAATCGCTTCGGCCACGCCGGCGGCGCTGGTGTAGGCGATCCAGTTTTCCTCGAACGGCAAAATACGCTGATCCAGCAGGTGCAGCGCGCCATCACGCCAATCGATGGCCTTCACTTTCTCCGCAGCCAACAGTCGATCGCGCATCCCACACCCCGCACTCATGATCAAAAGCCGCCGATTATAGCGATCCCCCCGCGAAGACGCTCGGGTATACTTCGCCATCCTTTACAAAAGCACTGGAACCGACCCTCGATGCCGAAACCTGCCATTGCGCTCGACCTGTTATTGCTGCCGACCTGGCTGGTCCCCGTTGAACCGGCAGGCGTGGTGCTCAAGGAGCACGGCCTGGGCATCCGTGACGGTTGCATCGTGTTTATCGGCCCGCGCGCCGAAGCATTGAAGTGTAACGCGACAGAAATCCGTGAACTGCCGGATGTTCTGTTGGCACCAGGGCTGATCAACGCCCACGGCCATGCGGCGATGACGCTGTTCCGTGGCCTGGCCGACGATCTGCCATTAATGACCTGGCTGGAAAATCATATCTGGCCGGCCGAGGGCAAATGGGTCGATGAAGATTTCGTCCGCGACGGTACCGACCTGGCCATTGCCGAGCAGATCAAGGGCGGCATCAGCTGTTTCTCGGACATGTATTTCTTCCCGAAAGTCGCCAGCGAGCGCGTACACAACAGCGGTATCCGCGCGCAGATCGCCATTCCGATCCTCGATTTCCCGATTCCGGGCGCCAGCAACGCCGACGAAGCCATTCGTCAGGGCGTCGAATTGTTCGGCGACCTCAAGCATCACGAGCGCATCAAGATCACTTTTGGCCCGCATGCACCCTACACCGTCGGTGATGAGAATCTGGAAAAAATCAGGGTGATCGCCGAGGAACTGGACGCCGCGATACACATGCACGTGCACGAGACCGCTTTCGAAGTGCAGCAGGCCGTCGAGCAGACCGGTGAGCGGCCACTGGCTCGGCTCGGCCGCCTTGGCCTGCTCGGCCCGCGCTTCCAGGCGGTGCACATGACCCAGATCAGCGATGAAGACCTCGCGCTGCTGGTAGAAAGCAACAGCAGCGTGATCCACTGCCCGGAGTCCAACCTCAAACTGGCCAGCGGCTTCTGCCCGGTCGAGCGTTTGTGGCAGGCTGGGGTGAACGTCGCCGTCGGCACCGATGGCGCGGCGAGCAACAATGATCTCGATCTGCTCGGCGAAACTCGCACCGCTGCCCTGCTGGCCAAGGCCGTCGCCGGTTCCGCCACCGCGCTGGACGCCCACCGCGCCTTGCGCATGGCCACTCTCAATGGCGCCCGTGCGCTGGGGATCGAGGCGCAGGTCGGCTCGTTGGAGATCGGCAAAGCTGCGGACATCGTCGCTTTCGACCTGTCCGGGCTGGCGCAGCAACCGGTGTATGACCCGGTGTCGCAGCTGATTTATGCCACCGGGCGTGATTGCGTGAAACACCTGTGGGTCGCTGGCAGGCAACTGCTCGACGACCGGCGCCTGACCCGCATGGACGAACAACAGTTGGGCGCGACCGCCCGCCACTGGGGCCAGCGCATCAGCGGCCACACCGAATCGTAAACACCGCGGCGCAATCTCCGCGGCTACAGCCCTTTTCAGGTTTTTCGAGGAATTGAACATGAGCAACGTCGACCACGCCGAAATCGCCAAATTCGAGGCCCTGGCCCATCGCTGGTGGGACCGTGAAAGCGAATTCAAGCCGCTGCACGACATCAACCCGCTGCGGGTCAACTGGATCGACGAACGAGTCAATCTGGCCGGCAAGAAAGTCCTCGACGTCGGTTGCGGCGGCGGCATTCTCAGCGAAGCCATGGCCCAGCGTGGCGCCACGGTGATGGGCATCGACATGGGCGAAGCGCCGCTGGCGGTCGCACAACTGCATCAGCTGGAATCCGGTGTCAGCGTCGAATATCGCCAGATCACCGCCGAAGCCCTCGCCGACGAAATGCCCGAGCAGTTCGACGTGGTCACCTGCCTGGAAATGCTCGAACACGTGCCGGATCCATCCTCGGTGATCCGCGCCTGCTTCCGCATGGTCAAGCCGGGCGGCCAGGTGTTCTTCTCGACCATCAACCGCAACCCGAAAGCGTATCTGTTCGCGATCATCGGCGCCGAATACATCATGAAGCTGCTGCCACGCGGCACCCACGACTTCAAGAAATTCATCCGCCCGTCGGAGCTCGGTGCGTGGAGCCGCATGGCCGGCCTGACCGTCAAGGACATCATCGGCCTGACCTACAACCCGCTGACCAAGCACTACAAACTGGCCAACGACGTTGACGTCAACTACATGATCCAGACCCTGCGCGAGGAATAAGCCGATGGCCATCAGAGCGGTACTTTTCGACATGGACGGCACCCTGCTCGACACCGCGCCGGACTTCATCGCTATCTGCCAGGCGATGCGCGCCGATCGCGGTCTGCCGCCGATCAACGACAAGCACATCCGCGACGAGATTTCCGGCGGGGCCAAGGCCATGGTTGCGGTGACGTTCTCGATGGATCCGGAATCGCCCGGTTTCGAGGAGCTGCGCCAGGAGTTTCTCGAACGCTATCTGGTCGGTTGCGCGGTGCACAGCAAACTGTTCGACGGCATGGGCGAACTGCTCGCCGATATCGAAAAGGCCAACCTGATCTGGGGCGTGGTGACCAATAAACCGCTGCGCTTCGCCGAGCCGATCATGCAACGTCTGGGGTTGGCCGAGCGTTCGGCGCTGCTGATCTGCCCGGATCATGTGAAGAACAGCAAGCCGGATCCGGAGCCTTTGATCCTCGCCTGCAACATGCTTGATCTGGATCCGTCGACCGTACTGTTTATCGGCGATGATCTGCGCGATATCGAATCGGGCCGCGACGCCGGCACCAAAACCGCTGCGGTGACCTACGGCTACATTCACCCGGACGACAATCCGCGGCATTGGGGCGCGGACGTGGTGGTGGATCACCCGCTGGAATTGCGCAAGGTGCTTGATAGCGCGCTTTGCAGCTGCTGATCAAAATCAAAAGGACTATGAGGTTTTTATGTTTGATTACACCGCTCGCCCTGAATTGCTCAAGGATCGGGTCATTCTGGTCACCGGTGCCGGGCGCGGCATCGGCGCAGCTGCGGCGAAAACCTATGCCGCTCACGGTGCGACCGTGCTGTTGCTGGGCAAGACCGAAGCCAATCTGACCGAGGTCTACGACGAAATCGAAGCAGCGGGCCACCCGCAACCGGCGGTGATCCCTTTCAATCTCGAGACCGCCCTGCCCCATCAGTACGATGAGCTGGCAGCGATGATCGAAACCGAGTTCGGCCACCTCGACGGCCTGCTGCACAACGCTTCGATCATTGGCCCGCGCACGCCGATCGAGCAACTCTCCGGCGAAAACTTCATGCGCGTCATGCAGGTCAACGTCAACGCCATGTTCATGCTGACCAGCACCCTGCTGCCACTGCTCAAGCTCTCGCAGGACGCCTCGGTGGTGTTCACTTCCAGCAGCGTCGGGCGCAAGGGCCGCGCGTATTGGGGCGCTTACGGTGTTTCGAAGTTTGCCACCGAGGGGCTGATGCAAACCCTGGCCGATGAAGTGGAAAGCGTTGCGCCGGTACGCTCCAACAGCATCAACCCGGGCGGCACACGCACCAGCATGCGCGCGCAGGCTTATCCGGGGGAAAATCCGCTGAACAATCCGACCCCGGAAGAGATCATGCCGGTGTATCTGTACTTGATGGGCCCCGACAGCGCGGGCGTCAATGGCCAGGCTTTCAACGCCCAGTAGCGCCATACGTCGCATTTGTTGCCGCGGCAGAATGCTGTCGCGGCAAGCCATTGCCGCTTAAAACCCTCGCAATGCCGCCAATAACCCAGCGCGGCATTCCGTGAGCCGCCAGCAACTCATTGATTCGAAAAGCTTTAAATAAAATCGAACCGAATGGCACGGGTTTCGCTCTAAATTCCCTCAAAACATGCCGTGTGATGGCCATGGGGCAGACGCCGATTTCGATAGCTGACTGATCGTCTTGCGGCAGACTAAACTTACGCCAATCGTCCTACGGGACTGATGGATCAGTACGACGCGCAGCCCATAGCCGCTCTCACCCAGCCTGTAAGACAGACTTACTGCTTAGGGGCTCACGCCATATGAAATCTCCTTCCCAGACCCATGCAATTGACTTTGACAGTGCCAAATTGCAGCGCCTGGGCTTCGGTCAACTTCCGGCGCTGATCGAGCGCCCGACCAGCCTGGCGCAACTGCGTCAGCAAATGAGCCTGCAACTGCAAACCAGCCTGGAGCCTCAGCGCATCCTTGGCCTGTTCTTCCGCGAAATCCAACGCCTGGTGCCACTGGACGCCCTGAGCTATGTGCATCAGGCCAGTGACCTGCGCCTCGAGTTCGGTGCACGCGGCCACCATTCGGTGAGCTACACCCTCAGCCACGAAGGCGAGCACATGGGCGAGCTGGTCTTTCGCCGCAATCAGCGTTTCAACGACAAGGAACAGGGCGACCTCGAGTCGCTGCTGTCGTGCCTGCTGTACCCGATGCGCAACGCTCTGCTGTACCGCGCTGCAACGCAAAGTGCATTGCGCGACCCGTTGACGGGTGCCGGCAATCGAGTGGCCATGGAGCAGACCCTGCAGCGCGAAATCGATATGTCGCGCCGCCATGCGCAGCCGCTGTCGGTGCTGATGCTCGACATCGACCACTTCAAACGAGTCAACGATGACCACGGGCATGGCGCCGGTGATGAGGTGCTCAGAGCCATTGCGGCGTCGATCAAGGCGCAACTGCGCAACGTCGACATGGTGTTCCGTTATGGCGGCGAAGAGTTTCTGATCCTGCTGTCCAACACCGGTCGCGAAGCGGCGGCAATGGTTGGCGAGCGTTTGCGCCAGGCGACGCAGTCGGAGGAATACTTTGCCGATGGTCAGTTGATCGAGATCACCGTGAGCCTGGGATGCTCGACGTTACTGCCGGGCGAATCGGCGGACAGCTTGCTGCGCCGGGCCGACAGTGCGTTGTATGTCGCAAAGCGCGAGGGGCGGAACCGGCTGGCGATGGCCGGCTAAAAATCATTGTGGGAGCGGGCCTGCTCGCGAAGAGGGAGCGTCAGACAACGAGTCGTTGAATGACCCACCGCTTTCGCGAGCAGGCTCGCTCCCACAGTTTCAATCAGCTTTCGGTTACGGTCCTGCGCTCGCGGTTGACCAGCAACCGCTCCGAGGTTTCGAGCTGCATGCACCGTTCCAGGAACAGGTACATGTAGTCGTAGCTCTTGCAGATCGCCTGACGCAGTTCCGCCTGCAAGGCCTTGCTCGGGTTCATGCCGGCCAGGGTGCAGATGATTTCCAGCGCTTCCCACGGGTGGGCATCGTCGTACTGGGCGTGCATCTTCAACCACTTCATCGCGCGCTTGCGGTCCTCTTCCGGGAACGCCGCCGCGTAGACCCCGGTCGAGCAGACTACCGCTGACCACTCCCCGGTCGCGCCTTCGATCGCATAGTTGGTCGCGGCAATCGCCACGATCAGCGAATCCGCCGAGCTGGTGTGCCAGCACCAGTGACTCAGCGCGTGCAGCTCCGGCGGCACTTGCTGGGCCTGGAGATCTTCGAGGCTGACGCCATGGGCGCGACTCCAGTGCATCCAGTAGTCAGCGTGATTGAGTTCGACGCGGATATTGCGCATCAGCCAGCGCCGCGCCATGTCCTCGCCGGGATGGCGGGCGAAGCGGGTCTTGGTGAGGTTCTGCGCCATGTACAAGGCAAACTGCTCGACCACCGGCCAGCCGCCGATGAGGTACTGGCGCATGGTTTTCGCGCTGAGTCTGTTGTCGCGCATGCGCTGATAAAGTTCATGCTCGACAACCCGGCGCTTGCTCTGGCTGCAATCCTTGATGAGCTGTTGGGCCCAGGCAGGATAACTTGCAGCTTCCATGAGGGGTCCGGTTCGGTTGAATGTGTCGATCACTGTTCGGCTCCTTTTGAGTTGTGATGGCAAGGATCGGCGAGAGACTTCAACGGAACGTGCCAGGCGCTTTGAACAACAACGGCTGCGGTCTGGCAGGGCGACTTTGCAAACTGTCACAGGTAAACAACTGTGGCCGCTCAATAACATACCCCTGAGCGTAATCCACACCTATTTCAAGCAACGCCTGTTCGATCTGGTTAGTTTCAACAAACTCGGCAATTGTCTGCTTACCCATAACATGGCCGATGTGATTGATCACTTCGACCATTGCCCGATTAATCGGGTCGTCCAGCATGTCCTTTACGAAACTCCCGTCGATCTTCAGGAAGTCTACAGGCAAATGTTTCAAGTAAGCGAATGAAGACATTCCGGCACAAAAGTCATCCAGCGAAAAGTGGCAACCTAAGCCTTTGAGTTCATTGATAAAACGAATTGCACTGCCAAGATTTGCAATTGCACTGGTTTCAGTAATTTCAAAACAAATCATTTCAGGCGGTATAGCGTAGTTAGCAAACTGTTCCCGCAGGAAGTGCAAAAAGGCGTCATCTCCGATAGTAATGCCTGACAGATTAATCGCACACATCGCTAAAGGAAGTTCATGTTCCTGTTCAATGCACTGAGCAATAACCTTGAAAACATTTTGAACTACCCAGCGATCTAACTGGGTCATCAAACCATATCGCTCCGCCGCCGGGATAAAGCTGTCAGGCAGAATCATCCGCCCCGATTCATCATGTAAACGCAGCAGAATCTCGATGTGTCCGGCCTGACCTGCATGCGGTTTGAGTGGAGCGATCTGCTGGGCGTAAAGGCAGAAGCGGTTCTCTTCCAGCGCCATGTGCAGGCGCTGCACCCAGGCCATTTCACCGAAACGCATGGAAAGCTCTGAGTCGTCGGCGTGATAGACCTGCACGCGGTTGCGGCCCTTTTCCTTGGCCATGTAGCAAGCCATGTCCGCCGCGCGCAGCGAGGCTTCGAGGGTGGTCGGATTCTGCGCCACATGCACCAGGCCGATACTGACTGTGGTCAGGAACGGTCGGCCTTTCCAGACAAAGTGCAGGTTCTGCACGGTCTGGCGCAGGCTCTCGGCGATCTTCTCCGCCACCTCCGGCGGGCAGTTCTCCAGCAGAATGCCGAACTCGTCGCCGCCCAGCCGGGCCAGCGTGTCGCCCTCGCGCAAGTCTGATTGCAACAGCGTGCAGATGTGCCGCAGCAATTCATCGCCTGCCGCATGCCCGCAGGTGTCGTTGACCAGTTTGAACTGGTCGAGATCGAGGAACATCAGCGCATGCCGCCCTGGCTGGCGTGTCAGGTTATGCAAGGCCTGTTCGAGTCGATATTCGAATTCGCGGCGATTGGCCAGACCGGTCAGCGCATCATGGGTCGCTTGCCAGGACAGATTGGCAATGTACTGCCGCTCCTGGGTCATGTCGTGCAGCACCAGCACCGTGCCGCTGACATTCCCGGCATTGCGGATCGGCGCGCCGACCAGGGTCACCGACAACGTGCTGCCGTCCAGACGCTGGATCAATTTGGAATGTTCGCTACCGCCGCTGAGCTGGCCGCTGAGAATGTGCTCGATCAAGGTCAGCCCTTCGGTCTGGGCGTTCTCGTCGAGCAGGTTGAACAGCGCCGACAACGGCAGGCCCGCCGCCTGTTCGGCCTTCCAGTGAGTCATGACCTCGGCGGCCGGGTTCATGTAATCAATCGCGCCGTTGACGTCGGTGGTGATCACGCCATCGCCAATCGACTGTAGCGTAATGTGCGCGCGATCCTTCTCCAGCTGCAGCGCCTGGGCAAACTCATGGCGCTGCTTGAGCAGTTTGTGCGTGCGCCACAGCGCCAGCACGATCAGACCCAGCGCGGTGGCCAGGTTGGTGAACAGCAGCAGGCGCATGATCACCCGCGAGCCTTCGCCCAAGGCATCGCTGAAGGCTCTGGCGGCTGGAGTCACTGCATCGTTGATCGCGAAGATCTGTACTTTCCAGCGTTGCACATCGCCGGGGCTGGCCCGGTTCTGCGCAATGCCTTGATGCATCTCCTGCGCAACTTCGTGCAATCGGTCGAGATACGCATCGCCGATTGTCCAGCGATCTATCGCAGTTTCCAGATAACTGAAATGGCGAAAATTGAGGTACAGCCAGATCAGGCTGGAGACGTCGTCCGGGTGATTGCCGCCCTTGAGGATGCCTTCGCGCGCGGCTTGCAGATCCGGCGGCTGGCGATCCAGCGCCAGACGCAATTGGTGCCCGCCCTGCGGCACGGCGATCGCCGACAGGTATTTGCGGTAGATCGCCTCGTCACGGCTGTCGGCGTAGAGGTTCAGGTAATAGATGGCATCTTTCTGGCTCTTGGACCACAGGCTTTCGCCAGCCACGTAGCCACGCACGGCCGATAGCACATAAAGGCTCACGCCCCCCAGTAATGCCTGGAACACCACGACAGCAATAAAGGGCCAGACGATACCCAACAACCGTGGTGTTCCCAGAGTCTGCTTTTGCTTCATGAGATTCCTTGCATGAGCACTGCCTGCTCGCCTTCCGGGCGAATTCGCTATGACGAGACTAGGTGGGGTTCTCGTTCAAGGCAAGGCGCGGCTGTACGCCGCGCGCAGAACGTCTGACAGGTCGGCAAGGGTTTCGATCAATGCTGTTGCAAGTTGCCGTAGAGCTTGGCGTACAGACCGCCGTCGGCGATCAGTTGGCGGTGGTCGCCGTCCTCGGCGATCTGCCCGCCGTCGAATACCAGCACCCGGTCGGCCTGTTTCACCGCCGACAGGCGATGGGCAATGATCAGCGTAGTACGGCCATTGAGAAATTTCGCCATCGCCTGATGCAGGTTGTACTCGGTGGCGGCGTCGAGGGCCGAGGTGGCTTCGTCGAGAATCACTACTTTAGGCTCGGCGAGAATCATCCGCGCAATCGCCAGACGCTGGCGCTGGCCGCCGGACAAACGCACGCCGGAGCGACCAACGATGCTGTCGAGGCCGTTGGGCAGCGCGCGAATGGTCGCGGCCATTTGCGCAATATCCAGAGCCTGCCAGCAGGCTTCGTCGCTGCGCATGCGGCCCATGGTCAGGTTGGCGCGCACGCTGTCGTTGAACAGCGCCGGATGCTGCAGCACCACCGCGACGTTCTCGCGCACGGTCTCCAGACCGATTTCCTGCTGAGTTGACCCACCGAAGCGAATGGTCCCGGCCGCTGGCGTGTACAGGCCCAGCAGCAATTGCACCAAGGTACTTTTGCCGCCGCCGCTGGCGCCGACGATCGCGACTTTTTCACCGGGCAGGATCGACAGGTTCATCTGATCCAGCACCAGCTCGTCGCCATAACCGAAGCTCAGGCCTTGTACCTCGATGCCGACAGTGTCGCGGCCCTTGAACGGATCGACGCCGCCGGGGTACTGCGGCTCGTCGGCGCGCGCCAGCAGTTCATTGATCCGCGTCAGCGCGCCGCCCGCTGCGTAATAGGCGTATTGCAGATTGAGCAGCTGTTCGACCGGGCCGATCATGAACCAGAGGTAACTGAACACCGCGAGCATCTGCCCGATCGACAGGTCGGAAAACAGCACGGTGAGCATCGCCGCCGCGCGAAAGATGTCGATGCCGAACTGGAACAGCAAACCACTGGCGCGGTTTGAGGCGTCGGTTTTCCACTGCGAGTTGACTGCGTAGTTGCGCACTTCCTGCGCGCGCAAACCGAGGCGCCCGAGGAAATAGCCCTGGCGGTTGCCGGCGCGCACTTCCTGAATCGCATCGAGGGTTTCGCTCAGCGCCTGAGTGAAGCGCGAGGTGCTGTCGTTTTCCAGTTTCTTCAGATGCTTGACGCGCTTGCCCAACTGCACCGTGGCGTAGATCACCAGCGGGTTGAACAGCAGAATCAGCAGTGCCAGCTTCCAGTGCATCCACATCAGGATGCTGGCGGTGCCGACCAGCGTCAGCATGGCGACGAGGAAGCGGCTGAGGGTTTCGCCGACGAATTTGTCGAGGGTGTCCAGATCGGTGACCAGGTGGGTGGTCACCGTGCCGCTGCCGAGGCTTTCGTACTCGCCGAGGGAAATGCGCTTGAGCCGCTCGATCAGGCGCACGCGAATGCGGTAGACGATGTCCTTGGCCAGCCGCGCGAACAGCCGCGACTGCAACACGCCAAAACACAGGGCGCTGCAACGCAAGGTCAGGGTCACCACCAGCATCAGGCCGATATAACCCGCTGCCTGCTGCCACATGCCCGGCAGGAAATGGTTCATGACTTTCAGCGCAGCATCGCCGTGGCCGAGCAGCACTTCGTCGACCAGCAATGGCAGCAGCAATGGAATCGGCACGCTGCACAGCGTCGCCAGCACGGCCACGCCGTTGGCGATCCACAGGGATTTCTTGTGATGCAGTGCCAGACGCCGGACTTCAGCCCAGCTCAGCCGGTCGACACGCTCTACGGATGGCGTGTCATCGGCGCGGTCAGACACAGGCCGCACGCTCCAGCCAGCGGCCGAGCAATGGCGACAGCTCGCTGAGCGGTTGATAGCCATTGGTCAGCAGCGCCAGTTGCCCGTTGCGCTCGGCCAGCAGAGTCGGAAAACCGGCGATGCCCAGATCCTGTACCCAGGTGAAATCAGCCTGGGTCGCCTTGTGCTGATCGGCATGATCGAACAACGCCGCGAATTCGATACGCGGCACCCCGGCCTGTTCCGCCAGCTCGACCAGCACGCTGGCCTGGGTGACATCGCGACCCTCGGCGTAAAACGCCTGCTGGATCAGCCCGACCAGTGTCCACGCGCAATCCGGCGCCAGACTGCGCGCGGTGACAATGGCGCGACAGGCAGGCTCGGTGTCGTAGACAAAACCGTCGGGCAGCGCGCCGTCGAACTTGAACGGCTGGCCGGTGGCCTCGGTGACCGCTTGCCAGTGCTCGAGAATATAGCGCCGCGTGGTCGGCTCCAGCGCCGAACCGCTGCCGGTACGCAAGCCGCCCACCACCAGATGCAGCTCGACCCCGGCTGCCTGCGCCTGCTCGACCAGTGCCTTGGCCACCGGAGCAAACCCCCAGCACCATGAACACATAGGATCCATCACATAGAGCAGGCGCGCAGACATGGTTAAGCCTCGGTGGATGCTTGCTTATAGTTGTAGCCGATCGGGTGCGGCTGGTTGCGCGCCTTGGCCAGTTCGATCTGCTTTTGCCGATCGATGGCGCTGCGCCGGGTTTTCTCGCTGAGCTTGTCCCAGCAATGCGGGCAACTGATACCCGCGACGTAGTGCTGGGAGGCGCGATCTTCAACACTGACCGGTGTGCGGCAGGCATGACATTGATCGTAGTCGCCTTCCGTCAGGTCGTGGCGCACGGTGACGCGGTTGTCGAAGACGAAGCAGTCGCCGCGCCACTTGGTTTCTTCCTGCGGCACCTCTTCGAGGTACTTCAGGATGCCGCCCTTGAGGTGATAAACCTCTTCGAAACCCTCGCCGAGCATGTAGCTCGAGGCTTTCTCGCAGCGAATGCCGCCGGTGCAGAACATCGCGACCTTCTTGTGCACGGCCGGGTCGAAGTGTTCTTTGATGTAGTCGGGAAACTCGCGAAAACTGGTGGTTTTCGGATCGATGGCGCCTTCGAAGGTGCCGATCGACACTTCGTAATCGTTGCGCGTGTCGATCAGCAGCACCTCCGGGTCGCTGATCAGCGCGTTCCAGTCCTGCGGTTCGACGTAGGTGCCGACCTTCTTGTTCGGGTCAACGCCTTCGACGCCGAGGGTGACGATCTCTTTCTTCAGCTTGACCTTGGTGCGATAAAACGGCTGTTCGTCGCAGTACGATTCCTTGTGGTCGATGTCGACCATGCGTGGATCGTTCTTGAGCCAGGCGAGCAGACCGTCGATGCCTTCGCGGCTGCCGGAAACCGTGCCGTTGATGCCTTCTTCGGCGATCAGCAGGGTGCCTTTGATGCCGTTGTCGACCATCGCTTGCAGCAGTGGCTCGCGCAGGTCAACGTAATCTTCGAGGGTGACGAACTTGTACAGTGCCGCCACGACAATCGGTTGTGTCATGGGTATTTCTCCAGGTGGCTACCCTCGCAAAGGGTGAACCGGATTCAAAAAAAACGCGCCGGCTAAGCGGCGCGTCGGGATTCTAGCAAAAAAGCAGCTGCAAGCTCCAAGCTTCAAGCGGTACGTCGCTGCTTTTGATTCTGCTTGAAGCTTGCAGCTCGAAGCTTACCGCTGATCCCCTCCTGCACAGGTCGGCGACGCCGGGGCGCCATCGATCTCTGCCCATTCCTGCGGGGTATAGGTGTGCAGCGCCAACGCATGGAACTCGCCCATCAGCTCGCCGAGCGTGCCGTAGACTTTCTGGTGGCGCTTGACCCGGTTCAGGCCTTCGAACTGCGCGCTGACCACCACCGCTTTGTAGTGGGTCTGCGACCCGCGACTGTGCATGTGGCTTTCGTCCAGCACTTGCAGGTGCTCAGGCTGTAACAGGGCCAGCGTCGATTCGATGCGTTGTTGCATGGTCATCACGAACTCCGCTTACTTCTTCTTGGCCGGCGCAGCAGCGCCTTTCGGGTCCAGCTCTTTGGTCATGTCGTCGAGCAGCTTGTTGACCACAGGCACCGCGCTTTCCAGTTTGCCCTGGGTCATCTGCGCCGATTGCTGGGTCAGCTGCGGCATTTTTTCCAGGACTTTCTTGCCCAGTGGCGACTGGTAGAAAGCAACCAGGTCCTTGAGCTCGGATTCGCTGAAGTTGCTGGTGTAGAGCTTGACCATGTCCGGCTTGAGCTTGTTCCAGCCGATGGCCTGGTCCAGCGCGGCGTTGGCCTTGGCCTGGTAGGTTTCAAGCACGGCTTTCTTCGATTCAGGGGCTTTGGTCTGTTCAAAGCGCTGGGCGAACATTTGCTGCACTTGCATGTACACCGGGGTGCCCAGCTTGTCAGCGTGAGCCAGCGTCAGGAAAGCTTCGGCACTGGCGTTGTGGCTGGCGGTATCGGCAAGCACCTGGCCGCTGGCGCAAACCAGTGCAACCGCGGTACAGATGGCGCGAAGACGAGTCATCGAGTTTCCTTTAAGCAAAGCGAGGTCGAACCCCAAGGGCGACCATTCTGCGCCTAACAATCGCTGTGGCTCAACCCCCGGCCCTTGCCGCGCTTGATTGGCGGGGTTTTGCGGTCAACAATCGAGTCGATGGAACCACCCGGGCCGACGCCGGCCTAAATTGCGCCAACAGACCAACAGGAGTGTGCACGATGAGCCGTATCGAAACCGACAGCCTGGGCCAGATCGAGGTCCCGGACGACGCTTACTGGGGTGCTCAGACGCAACGCTCGCTGATCAACTTCGCCATCGGTCAGGAACGCATGCCGCTACCGGTGCTGCACGCCCTCGCCCTGATCAAGAAAGCCGCCGCGCGGGTCAACGACCGCAACGGCGACTTGCCCGCCGACATCGCCCGCCTGATCGAACAGGCCGCCGATGAAGTCCTCGCCGGCGAGCATGACGAGCAGTTTCCGCTGGTGGTCTGGCAGACCGGCAGCGGCACCCAGAGCAACATGAACGTCAACGAGGTGATCGCCGGTCGCGCCAACGAACTGGCCGGCAACCCGCGCGGCGGCAAGTCGCCGGTGCACCCCAACGATCACGTCAACCGCTCGCAAAGTTCCAACGACTGCTTCCCTACCGCCATGAGCATCGCCACCGCCAAAGCGGTGCAGGAACAACTGCTGCCGGCGATTGCCGAGCTGTCCGGCGGCCTTGCCGAACTGGCGGCGCGGCACATGAAACTGGTGAAGACCGGGCGCACGCACATGATGGACGCGACGCCGATCACCTTCGGTCAGGAACTGTCCGGCTTCATCGCGCAACTGGATTACGCCGAGCGCGCGATTCGTGCCGCGTTGCCGGCAGTCTGCGAACTGGCTCAGGGCGGCACTGCGGTCGGCACCGGGCTGAATTCACCGCACGGCTTTGGTGAGGCGATTGCCGCCGAACTCGCAGCACTGTCCGGTCTGCCGTTCGTCACCGCGCCGAACAAGTTCGCTGCACTGGCCGGCCATGAACCGCTGGTGACCCTGTCCGGCGCGCTGAAAACCCTCGCCGTGGCCTTGATGAAGATCGCCAACGACCTGCGTCTGCTGGGCTCAGGTCCTCGCGCAGGTTTCGCTGAAGTGAAGCTGCCGGCCAACGAACCGGGCAGTTCGATCATGCCCGGCAAGGTCAACCCGACCCAGTGCGAAGCGCTGTCGATGCTCGCCTGCCAGGTGCTCGGCAACGACGTGGCGATCGGTTTCGCTGCCAGTCAGGGGCACTTGCAGTTGAACGTGTTCAAACCGGTGATCATCCACAACCTGCTGCAGTCGATCCGTCTGCTTGGTGATGGCTGCAGCAACTTCCAGCAGCACTGCATCGCCGGGCTCGAACCGGATGCGGAGGTCATGGCCAAGCATCTGGAACGTGGGCTGATGCTGGTGACCGCGCTGAACCCGCACATCGGTTATGACAAGTCGGCGGAGATCGCCAAGAAGGCTTACAGCGAAGGGCTGACTTTGCGTGAGGCGGCGTTGCAGCTGGGTTATCTGACTGATGAAGAGTTCGATGCCTGGGTGCGCCCGGAGAACATGATCGAGGCTGGCGCCAAGGGCTAAAGCAAAAGATCGCAGCCTTCGGCAGCTCCTACAGGGAAACGCATTCCAATTGTAGGAACTGCCGCAGGCTGCGATCTTTTGAACTTCAGGCCATACGCATCCGCCGCGCCCTGAGCCCGGCAATCAACGATGGCCCCAACGCGACCAGCGCCGAACCCAGCACCACCAGCACTGCCCCGCCATAGCCCAGCGCATTGATCTGCTCGGCATGCACATAGTCCGGCCAGATCCGCGCCGCAATCGCCACTGCCGCAAACGTCACCAACGGCGTGATCGCCAGTGTCGCGCTGACCCGCGACGCTTCCCAATGCGCCAGTGCTTCGGCGAATGCGCCGTAGGCAATCAACGTGTTCATGCAGCACGCCAACAGCAGCCAGCCCTGCAACGGGCTCAGATTCAGCGCTTCCAGCGGATGCACCCACGGTGTCAGCAACAGCGCGCAGAACAGGTAGATCACCATCATCACTTGCAGCGAATTCCACACCGTCAGCAATTGCTTCTGGCCCAGCGCATAGAAGGTCCAGACCGTCGACGCCAGCAGCACCAACAACACACCGGCGGTGTAATCGGACAGCGAAGTCAGCAGCTCGGCCAGGCGCTGATTGAAGAACAGGCCGAAGCCGATCAGCAGTACCAGCAAGCCGAGGCCCTGGCCGATGCTGAAGCGCTCCTTGAACACGAACAGACTGGCGATCAGCAGCATGATCGGGCCCATTTGCACCACCAGTTGCGCGGTGCCAGGGCTGAGCAGGTTGAGGCCCATCAGGTACAACACGTAATTGCCGACCAGCCCCAACACCGCCATCAGCACCAGCCAGCCGCCCTTGGGCCCGAGCACCTTGCGACTCGGCAGGCGTTTGACCGAGGCCAGATAAATGAACAGGCAGCCGCCGGACACCAATAGGCGAAACCAGGTCACCGTGACCGGGTCCATTACCTGCAACACCTGTTTGAGCTTGATCGGCAGGATGCCCCACAGAAACGCAGTCAGCAGCGCCAGGAACAGTCCGTACACCCAGCGCCCCGATGAAATGTGCATACGAACCCCGAAAGCCTGCTGACAAGAGCCTGCATTCTAGGCGCCCTGTCCCGTGCAACACAGGGACAGTTGCCGGCAGGCCGCGAATGAAACTGTGCAGGTCGCAGCAGTAAACCGGCGCGCCGCCGTTGATCGGCCGGGCAGGCGCGCCAAGTGCTTCAGGCATAAGCTGAATGCAGACTTTTCAACGCATTGATCAGGGAGACCGACATGTACGCCATGCGCGCCGAGGACAGCGCCCCCGCCACCCGTTTCCGCAGCGACCGCGTGTGTCGGGTCAATGGCGAGCTGTATTTCAGCACCCGGGAAAATACCCTTGAAGGGCCGTATGACAGTCAGGTAATTGAGCGGGAGATTCAGGCTTATATAGCGCGGATGCAGCGGCGGGATTCCAGCCGCTGAACGTGGCGCTGCCTTCGCGAGCAGGCTCGCTCCCACAGGGGAATGCGATCACCTGTGGGAGCGAGCCTGCTCGCGAAGGGGCCTGAACAGGCAACCAATTTTTTAGCGCACCACCTCAAACAACCCGCTCGCCCCCATCCCGCCACCCACGCACATGGTGACGATGCCGTAACGCAAATTACGCCGCTGCAATTCCCGGATCAGATGCCCGACCTGACGCGAGCCGGTCATGCCGAACGGGTGGCCGATGGAAATCGAGCCGCCGTTGACGTTGTACTTGTCGTTGTCGATCTCCAGCCGATCTCGGCTGTACAGGCACTGCGAAGCGAATGCCTCGTTCAATTCCCACAGATCGATATCCGCCACTTGCAGGCCCTTGGCCTTGAGCAGTTTCGGCACCGAGAACACCGGGCCGATGCCCATTTCGTCCGGCTCGCAACCGGCGACGGTGAAGCCACGGAAAAACGCTTTCGGTTTGAGCCCCAGCTCCAGCGCTTTGTCCAGGCTCATCACCAGTGTCATCGAGGCACCATCGGACAGCTGCGAGGAATTGCCCGCCGTCACCGAACCGTCGTCGGCGAACACCGGTTTCAGTCCGGCAAGGCTTTCGTAGGTGGTGTCCGGGCGGTTGCAGTCGTCGCGCTCGACGACGCCGTCGACAATCTGCACTTCCCCGCTGTTCTTGTCCTCGACGCGGTATTTCACCGCCATCGGCACGATTTCATCATCGAACAAACCCGCAGCCTGGGCCTGGGCCGTACGCAGCTGGCTTTGCAGCGCGTAGCGATCCTGGGCCTCGCGGCTGACGCCGTAACGGCGTGCCACCACTTCGGCGGTCTGGCCCATGGTGTAGTAGATGCCGGGAGTCTGTTGCTTGAGCAGCGGATTGATCAGGTGATCAGTGTTGACGCTTTTCAGGGTCAGGCTGATCGACTCGACGCCGCCGGCAACGATGATGTCGCTGCAACCGGAGGCGATCTGGTTGGCGGCAATTGCAATGGCCTGCAAACCCGACGAGCAGAAACGGTTGAGGGTCATGCCGGCAGTGCCGGTGCCCAGGCGCGAGAGCACCGCGACGTTGCGGCCGATGTTGTAGCCCTGCGCGCCCTCGTTGGAGCCGGCGCCGACGATGCAGTCCTCGACGCTGGCCGGGTCGATATCGTTGCGGGTCAGCAGCGCATTGACGCAGTGGGCCGCCATGTCATCGGGGCGGGTCTGGTTGAACTTGCCGCGAAAGGATTTGGCCAGGCCGGTCCGCACGCTGTCGACGATCACCACTTCACGCATGGCATACCTCATTGTTGTTGTCGGTTGAAAGTGGACCTGAGCATAAGTCCACCTTCTTGCCGACCGCGAGGATCATTCATCCGGCGTATGCGCGGCCATCGCTTCAATCCTTGTGCTTCCTGGCCTTCTTGTCGGATTTCTCGAACGCTTCTTCCAGCGCGCGGTTGATGGTGCGCAACACTTTCACCCGTGCCCAGCGTTTGTCGTTGGCCTCGACCAGCGTCCACGGCGCGATCTCGGTGCTGGTGCGATCAACCATGTCGCCGACCGCCATACGATAGTCGTCCCACTTTTCCCGGTTGCGCCAGTCGTCCTCGGTGATCTTGAAACGCTTGAAGGAAATCTCTTCGCGCTCCTGAAAGCGCTCCATCTGCGTGTCCTTGTCGATGGCCAGCCAGAACTTGACGACGATGACCCCGGCGTCGGCCAGTTGCTCTTCGAAGTCATTGATCTCGCCGTAGGCGCGCAGCCAGTCGGCCGGGGGGCAAAAGCCCTCGATCCGCTCGACCAGCACCCGCCCATACCACGAGCGGTCGAACACGGTGAATTTGCCTCGCGCCGGAATGTGCCGCCAGAACCGCCACAGGTACGGTTGCGCGCGTTCCTCTTCGGTCGGCGCGGCGATCGGCACGATGCTGTACTGACGCGGGTCGAGCGCCGCTGCCACGCGGCGAATCGCCCCGCCCTTGCCCGCCGCGTCGTTACCTTCGAATACCGCCACCAGCGCATGGCGGCGCATGCGTTTGTCGCGCATCAGCCCGGACAGCCGCGCCTGCTCGGTGATCAATTGCTCTTCGTAATCTTTCTTGTCCAGACGCTGTGTCAGGTCGAGGCTGTCGAGCAGGTTCAACTGATCGACCGGCGTACCCAGCGGCGCGGCACTGACTTCGTGGGGATTGACGTCGGCCCGCTTGAGCGCACTTTGCAGGCCTTCGAGGAGAATCTTGCCCACCGCCAGGCTGCGGTAATTGGCATCGGCACCTTCGATGACATGCCACGGCGCGTAATCGCGGCTGGTGCGGCGCAACACCCGCTCGCCGTATTTGACGAACTTGTCGTAGGTCTGCGACTGCTGCCAGTCCAGCGGGCTGATGCGCCAGCTGTGCAGCGGGTCGTCGGCCAGCGATTTGAGCCGTGCTTTCATCTGCTTCTTGGACAGGTGAAACCAGAATTTGAAAATCAACGCGCCTTCATCGCAGAGCATTTTTTCCAGACGCTCGGCGCCGGCGATGGCCTGGTCCAGGCGCGGATCCTTGAACAAACCATGGACCCGGCCCTGGAGCATCTGGCTGTACCAGTTGCCGAAGAAAACCCCCATTCGTCCTTTGGCCGGCAGCATGCGCCAGTAGCGCCACGCCGGTGGCCGCGCCAGTTCTTCATCGGTTTGCTGGTCGAAGGTGCGCACTTCGATCAGGCGCGGGTCCATCCACTCGTTGAGCAGCTTGACCGTCTCGCCCTTGCCCGCCCCTTCGATGCCGTTGATCAGGATGATCACCGGAAAGCGCTTCTGCTGCTGCAGCTCGAACTGGGCTTCAAGCAAGGCTTCACGCAGCGCAGGGACCGCCGCCTCATAAGTGTCTTTGTCGATGGCGTGACCGATTTCAGCGGATTCGAACATGGGACGGCTCCTTCCAGGGTTCAGCAAGACTAGCGGATGATTGCAGCACCTGAACAGATCGCAGCCTTCGCCAGCGCCTGCATTTGCAAATGCGTTTGACTGTAGGAGCCGCCGAAGGCTGCGATCTTTTGAGATTTTTCCTGACATGCCCAAATCCTGTCTTGCGCTGGATCAGGCAACCCTCGCCCGATCGGCTAGAATGGCCGCCTTGTGTTTGCCGAGCCTGCCATGAAAGCCGAAATGCCCCACGCCCAACTCGACTGGGACGACCAGGGACGCCCACGTTCGCGAGTGTTCGATGACGTGTATTTTTCCGACCAGTCGGGGCTGGAGGAGACCCGTTACGTGTTCCTCGAACAGAACCGTCTGGCCGAACGCTTCACCGCGCTGCCGGCGGATGGTCGACTGGTGATTGGCGAAACCGGCTTCGGCACCGGACTGAATTTTCTCTGCGCCTGGCAGTTGTTCGAACGACACGCAGTGGCCGGTGCGCGCCTGCATTTCGTCAGCGTGGAAAAGTACCCGCTGGCGCCAGCGGATCTGCACCGGGCCCTGGCGCTGTGGCCGCAACTCAAGCCATTGGCCGATCAGTTGCTTAAACACTACGTGGCGATTCATCAAGGCTTTCAACGCATCACTCTGGCCAATGGCCGCGTGACGCTGACCTTGCTGATCGGCGATGCGCTGGAGCAACTGCCGCAACTCGATGCACAGGTCGACGCGTGGTTTCTCGACGGTTTCGCCCCGGCAAAAAATCCGGACATGTGGACTGCTGAACTGTTCGTCGAACTGGCGCGTCTGGCCGCGCCGGGCTCGACCATCAGCACCTTCACCAGCACCGGTTGGGTAAGGCGTCTGCTCAACGCCGCCGGGTTCAAGATGAAGCGCACGCCGGGCATCGGCCACAAGTGGGAAATCCTGCGTGGCGAATTTCTTGGCTGGCCCGCCGAGGTGGCGGCGCCGATACCGGCGAAACCCTGGTTCGCCCGCCCTGCTCCGGTTAACGGTGAACGCCGGGCGCTGGTGATCGGTGCCGGTCTGGCCGGCTGCGCGACAGCATCGAGCCTGGCGGCGCGCGGCTGGCAGGTGAGTCTGCTGGAGCGGCATGCGGCGGTGGCGCAAGAAGCTTCGGGCAACCCGCAAGGCGTGCTCTATCTCAAGCTGTCCGCCCATGGCACGGCGTTGTCGCAATTGATCCTCAGCGGCTTCGGTTACACCCGGCGCCTGCTGGAAACGCTACAGCGCGGCAGCGACTGGGATGACTGCGGCGTGCTGCAACTGGCGTTCAATGCCAAGGAAGCCGAGCGCCACGCGCAACTGGCGGCGGCATTTCCGGAAGATCTTTTGCAGTGGCTGGAGCAACCTGAAGCCCAGGCCCGCGCCGGTGTCGGCGTGGCCCATGGCGGTTTGTTCTACCCCGAAGGCGGCTGGGTGCATCCGCCGGCGCTGTGTCAGGCTCAGGCAATGCACGCCAACATTGAATTGCTCAGCCATCACGATGCGCTGGAGCTGCGCAAAGTCGCTGACCATTGGCAAGCCTTCGACGGCGAGCGTTTGCTCGCCAGTGCGGCGGTTGTGGTGCTGGCCGGCGCTGCCGAGATCAAACGCTTTGCCCAGAGTGCCGAATTACCGCTCAAGCGCATTCGCGGACAGATTACCCGGCTGGCTGAAACCGCAGACAGTCATGCCTTGGCCACGGTGGTGTGCGCCGAGGGCTACGTCGCCCCGGCGCGTCTGGGCGAGCACACCCTGGGTGCGAGTTTTGCCTTCAACAGCGACGATTTGACACCCACAATTGCCGAGCACGAAGGCAATCTGGCGATGCTCGAAGAAATTTCCAGCGACCTGCTGACACGCCTCAACATCAACGAGCAGCCACTTGAGAACCTTGAGGGCCGCGCCGCCTTCCGCTGCACCAGCCCCGATTACCTGCCGATCGTTGGCCCGCTCGCTGACCGCGCAGCCTTCGTCCAGACTTACGCGGCATTGAGCAAGGACGCCCGGCAAGTGCCGGACGTCGTCTGCCCGTGGCTCGACGGTCTGTACGTCAACAGCGGCCACGGTTCTCGCGGGCTGATCACCGCGCCATTGTCCGGCGAACTGCTCGCCGCGTGGCTGGACAACGAGCCGCTGCCGTTGCCGCGCAGCGTAGCCGAAGCCTGTCACCCCAACCGGTTTGCCCTGCGCCAGCTGATTCGCGGCAAGTGAGCCTCACTCGTCGGGCATCACACAGAGGCCGAGGTCCATCAGGCGTATCGACTCTTCGGTCAGGCGCTTGATCACGGCTTGTTGTGCCTGATCGCGCTCGAGCCTGATGGCATCCATCTGGCTCAGGTAATCGGCGGAGGGCAGCGTTTCGGCCTGTTCGAATACAGCATCGATACGCGGTGCGTAGAGCGCATCGATTGGCGAGAACTTTCGCACGAACGTGCGCTGCAGATAGTCTGTCCAGAACCCTTGCCGCTGCATGAATTTCAGCCATTCGGACGACAGCTCCGCCGTGGTGATCCGGTTCTTGGCGACTTCCAGATCGGCGGCAGTCACTCCACCCTGTTCGGCGAATTGCATCCGTCGCGGCTGTCCGGGTAAATCGAGCGCCTCGGCAAGGCCGGTGCGATAGGCCAGATTGACTTCCAGCGCGTCGGCTTTCGGATGTTTGCGCGCATGTTCAAGCGCAATGTCGCCGAGCTTTTCCAGACGAAACAGACGTTTTCCCAATTCGAGAAGCGGTTTGGCCGTGACTGGCCGCCCGCCGGCGGCGTTGCTGACCCGATCAACTTCGACCGCCACTTCCAGATGACTGAAATTCATCGCCGCGCTGTCCGTACAGTTGATCGGATTGGCAGCCAGGTTGAGCAATTGATCGCAAAGCGCCGGATCACGCTGCGCCGCCTCCAATACAGCCCAGACCCGCTCACGCATGTCGGCGCTGCCTTGCGTCGCATCAGCGGTATCGCCCAGTTCCGACAACAAGTGAAACAAGGCTTCGCCGCGCTCGTCGTCCTTGAATGCGGCCCAGATTCGTTCACGCTCGACAGTCTGCGCGGGCGGGCTGTCAGTCAACCACAGCGAGCGCGCCTTCTGCTCGTCCAGGCGCGCAATGTCATCCTCCAGATAGCCCATGCCGATGCCGGTGTTGGTGCGGTAGTCTTCGAGGTGAGTCGCGCTGCTGGCAGACAACGGATTGAAGCGCAGATTGAGCGCCTGACTGAACGCCCGCCTGGTCTGGAACAGCCAGTCCGGCAAGTCTTTGATCTGATTGCTGCGCAGATCCATCCACTCGGCGCAGGGCAGTTTTTCAAGGCCGACGGGAATCTCCGTAAGCCCTGTTTCACGCAGCAGCAATCGGCGCAAACCGCGCATGGCACTGACGTCCGGCGTCGCGCCCAACGGATTGCCATTGAGATTGAGGTAATGCAGCGTGGTCATGCGCTTGAGCTTGGCCAGCGTCGGCTCCGTCAGCCGCAGCTGATTGTGTGCCAGACTCAGCCGCTGCAGTTTGGGCATGTACGAGAGCATTTCCGGCAGGCGGGTTACGCTGTTGTTGTCGAGCTCCAGCGACTCGAGCTGTTTGAAGGACTTGAGAAAGTGCGCGACATCGTCGCCCTGGGCCATGTTTTTCATCGACAGCTGCTGGATGTGGTCAAAGCTCACCCCCGGCGGCAGTGTTGGCAGCTTGCCGACGCGCATGCCATCAAGGTTGAGCGTGCAGAGGGATTTGCCTTGTTCGTCAGGCACCCAGTGAAACCGGCGAAAACCCTCCTCGATCAGTTCTGCGGTCATTTTTCGGCCGTGGCGCGCTTCTGCCAGGTCACCCCCCAAGGCCTTCAGGCCAAGTGCGTCCTCGCTCCACACGAACAAGGCGTCACGCAGGACTTTCAGTTCCTGCTGCAGCGCTTTGACCCGCGTTGCCCGGCTCAGCGGATCCGCGCCGAGGCCATCGATCAGTTGGCTGGCCTGGGTTTCGCTCAGGCGCGGGTAAAGCCTGCGCACTTTGCGCAGTAACCCGCGCGGATGTCGGGTTGCGGGCGCCTGATCGCCTTGCACACACGCAGGCTCTGCAATCTTTACGGCACCTGGATTACGCAATGTGTCGGCCGAGGCCTGGCGCTCTTCCAGTGCTGCATCGAGCAATTTGCTGCGCAATTGCCGGGCGTTCTTGGCAAACCCCGGTACCGTTCGTTGCCCCTGCGGCAATGCCTTGAAAATCGCCGTGAACAACGCTTCAGGCGCCTTGGCCACCTTGCCCAAGGACTTTCCCGCGCCGCTGAACGCTTCATAACCTGAGGCGGACTTCACCAGCGTGCAGGTGTTTTCAGCGCTGGCCGCCGTGTCGCCGACTTCCTCCAGAACCGCTCCCTCCAAGGTGTTTTCGCGCAACTGCAAACGCAATTGCGCGTCCCAACCGCTCAGGCGCGGCAGCAGACGGATCGCCAGCGCATCAGTGTCGGCGTTGGCCAGACGCGGCCAGTGAAACCCCGTCAGCGCGCGATCGAGGCGCACTTCGTCGATGCCGGCCGTAGCGCGCTGCGCAAGCCGCAACGGCACTCGTCCTGTCGAGCGCAGGTGCTGGCGCTCGACGCTCGTGGCGCGGTCGATCAAGCGTTGCCCATGGCGCGCAGGAATGTCAGCAAATACCTGGCGTAATTTCACCAGCTCATCCGCCTCGCTCTGGTCGTAACGCTGGTACATGCGCTCGAAGGCGGCGCGATGATCCGCAGTGAGCGCCGCGGCCAGCTTCTTGGCCAGCGCCGAGGTTTCGGTAGACGTGGCCACTTTGCCGCCAAGCAGCGCATTGACTTCGTGCGCGTGCAGGCCATCGACAACGGCTTGCAGCAATTGCCCCCGGGACAATTGTTCGCGCGTCACCTCCACGCTGAGGGTGTCGTCGAGCAAGCGAGTCGCAGGATAGGTTGCTTCGATGGCTTTTCCGGCGGTGGTTACAGCGATATAACGGTCTGTCGGCCAGCCCGGCAGCGTCGGCAAGGCGTGCAATTGCTCCTCGACAGGCTGACCGGAATGGTACTCGCCGCTGTGCAATTCGATTGTCAGCTCGCGCAATTGCCGGACCAGGCGCACGCGCTCCACGGTGTCGCGCAAGCGCACCGGCAGCTTCAGGTTGTCATTGAAGGTTTGCAATAGCGTCTCGTGCGAGGTGTCGCTGAGCCGGCGCATCATGTCCAGATCATCATCGACGAACTCGCTGAGTTGCGGATCGGTGCGCTTGAGCGTGTAGGGCGAGCTGCTCCATTCTTCCGGCGCCTCGTTGGGAATCCGCCAGCCACCCTCGACATGCCGGACCAATTGAGGGGCATAGGCTTGCGCACGCTCTGCATGTTCGAGGTACCAGATCTGGCTCTGCGCGTCGTACTTGCCGGCAAGCAGTCGATGATCGACACGGCCCAGGGTTTTGACCCCGATCCGGTAGAACTCCTCGGAGCCCGCATCGATGGTGAAACCGGCTGGAAGCGCGTGCTCATAATGGCTGAGCTCAGGCTTCCACAAGCGCGGTTTTGCGGCGTGATCGAGAATCGCAGCGAATTGTCAGAAAAATTCGGGATGGCTGCGCAGCAGCTTGCCGCTCAAGGCACCGAGCGCTTTTTGCCCACCGGCGAAGACGCCCATGAGCGCAATGTTCTCGACCACACTGAGCACATGCGACAGGGCTTGCTGGTGGTCGCCGCGCTGCCAGTCTTCGACGCCCTCGAACACCTCGCCGAGCAACTGGCCCACTGCGACGCCCATCATCAATTGCCCGAGCACCGGCACGAACAGCCCTGCCACAGACGCCAGAGTCACCCCCGACTCGAGCCAGTCCAGCAAGCGTTTCTGACGCGCATCTTCGTCAACATCGGCGGTCGGCACCGCCAGCTTGCGCGCATCGATCTGGCGCTTGCCGATGTGACTCTGCAGCATGAATTCGAACAGCGACACATCGATCGACAACTGCTTGATAACGCCCACCTCTTTCTTGTCGGCGAATGCCTTGAAAAAATCGGCCCGGTCATCTTCATCCAGACTGCGAGCGAAGTATTCGCGGTAGTCCGTCGTCTGCAGTTGTTGCGTAAGGTAGAGCTTGAAGGCCGCCAGATTGGGGTACTCGTACAGCGCTCGTGCGGACTCGCCAGGCATGTACACCAGGCAGCCATCCTCGGGATGATGTTCGAGGGAACGTGCGCTGAAAACCACAACGCCCCAGACGCAGCTGTCGAATATTTCAATGCCCTGCATGACCATCGGGTCCTTGCCGTAGCGCAGGGTTTGCGGCGACGCCACGCCATCGGCCTCGATCAGATCCTTGACCATGCGCAGCCCGGATGAGGTGATGTCGCCTTTGAGCCAGGCCAGCTCGGCGTCCAGTCGTAACAGATGCTTTTTCATCGCGACGATGTCGCGGGTCATGGCACTGCTGGCCAAGACCTCCCCGCCATCGTCTACAAGGCCGAAGGTTTTCTGCAAATGCAGCTGGTATTGCTTGCCCAGATCCAGTTCGCGGCACAACGTGGCGAACGCCGCCGGCGTCAGATCCTTGATCCCACCGGGCGCACTATGGACGCGTACCAGACTGCCGGCGGGGAACGCATCTGCCTGTTCTTCATCCTCGGTGAAATTCTGCATCGCCGCCTGCAGCAGGGTTTGCGTGGCATGTTTGATCACTTCGACGCCGGACTCATCGGCAGTGACCGCCTCACAACCGCAGTCGACACCGGGCAGGCTCAGCAGATCCCGCTCGACGTCATAGACCGCCGGCCATTTGCGGTTCAGCGCAGCGGTCAGCTCGCGGATGCAGAAATGCGGCAATGACTCCAAGCGCCGAAAGTCCTTTTCGACCCGCAGTTGCAGGGTATGCAGATGTCTGACGGTTTCATCGAGCACTGCGAGCGTCGCAGGCGAGGTCGTGAGCAAATGCGGCGGCAGGTTTTTCTGCAGGGCTTCGGCAATATCGAGGTCGCCGGCAGCCTCAAGCAATGTGTCGAGAATCGTGGCTTGAGTGGTTGCGATGTTGTTTTCTTTGGAAGGCATGGCAATAGTCCTTTATTGCGGTAAGCCTGTGACCTTAGCGATGCCGCAGGCGAATTGATAATTCAAAAAGCTTGGAGAAAACCCGGCAACCGAACAGGATTTGCGACCGATAAAACAGCCCGCTACCACCCGGTCGTTCAGAGTCGGTTGTCCACGCTGCTTGCTCCTGGAAAACCGCCGCACCTCGGCGCAAACGGCTCGCTTATAACTTATCGATCTAAAACTCCGCCTACCGAGACAGGTCAGTTTCTGAGTACCCGCACTTTTCGCGCGGTACGGCTTGACCTTCCCCAACGGAAAAACCGGTAAGGACTTTATGTGCGGATTAGCTGGCGAGTTACGTTTTGATCAACAACCTGCAGACCTTGCAGCGATCGAGAGAATCACCCATCACCTGGCCCCTCGCGGCCCCGACGCGTGGGGCTTCCATGCCCAAGGGCCGATTGCCCTGGGCCATCGACGCCTGAAAATCATGGACCTGTCGGACGGCTCGGCGCAGCCGATGATCGACAGCCAACTAGGCCTGTCCCTGGCGTTCAACGGCGCGATCTACAACTTCCCGGAATTGCGCGCAGAGCTCGAGGCACTGGGTTATGCCTTTTATTCCGGTGGCGACACCGAAGTGCTGCTCAAGGGTTATCACGCCTGGGGCGAGGCGCTGCTGCCGAAGCTCAATGGCATGTTTGCTTTCGCCATCTGGGAGCGCGACGCCAAGCGCCTGTTCATCGCCCGCGACCGTCTCGGCGTGAAGCCGCTGTATCTGTCGCGCACTGGCCAACGCCTGCGCTTTGCCTCGGCACTGCCGGCCTTGCTCAAGGGTGGCGACATCAACCCGATTCTTGATCCGGTGGCGCTCAACCATTACCTGAATTTCCATGCCGTGGTGCCTGCGCCGCGCACCTTGCTGGCCGGTATCGAAAAACTGCCGCCCGCCACCTGGATGCGCGTTGAAGCCGATGGCCGCACCGAGCAGAAAACCTGGTGGACCCTGCCGTACGGCCCGCATGAGGACGAGAAAAACCTCAACCTTGAAGACTGGGTTGATCGCGTCCTCGACAGCACCCGCGAAGCGGTGGCGATTCGTCAGCGCGCGGCGGTGGATGTCGGTGTGTTGCTCTCAGGCGGTGTCGATTCGAGCATGCTCGTCGGCCTGTTGCGCGAAGTCGGCGTAGAGAATCTGTCGACCTTCTCCATCGGTTTCCAGGACGCCGGCGGCGAGCGCGGCGACGAGTTCCAGTATTCGGACCTGATCGCCAAGCACTACGGTACCCGCCACCATCAACTTCGCATCGACGAGAAAGAAATCATCGAGCAACTGCCCGCCGCGTTCCGTGCGATGAGCGAGCCGATGGTCAGCCATGACTGCATCGCTTTCTATCTGTTGTCCCGTGAAGTAGCCAAGCATTGCAAAGTGGTGCAGAGCGGCCAAGGCGCGGATGAGTTGTTTGCCGGTTATCACTGGTATCCGCAGGTCGACGGCGCAGCAGATCCTTATGCGGCCTATCGCGATGCGTTCTTTGATCGCAGCTATGACGACTACGCGGCGACGGTCCAGCCGAAATGGCTGGTCGACCACGATGCGGCGGGCGACTTCGTCAAACAGCACTTTGCCCAGCCTGGCGCCGATGCCGCGGTGGACAAAGCCCTGCGCCTGGACAGCACGGTGATGCTGGTCGATGACCCGGTCAAACGCGTCGACAACATGACCATGGCCTGGGGTCTGGAAGCGCGTACGCCGTTTCTGGACTATCGACTGGTCGAGCTGTCGGCTCGTGTACCAGGTCAATTCAAGCTGCCCGATGGCGGCAAGCAAGTACTGAAAGAAGCTGCGCGCCGGGTCATTCCAAGCGAAGTGATCGACCGCAAGAAAGGCTATTTCCCGGTGCCGGGCCTCAAGCACTTGCAGGGTGACACCCTCAATTGGGTGCGCGAGCTGCTGCTGGATCCGAGCCAGGATCGCGGCCTGTTCAACCCGACCATGCTCGACAAGCTTTTGACTGACCCGCAAGGCCAACTGACCCCGTTGCGCGGTTCGAAACTGTGGCAACTGGCAGCCCTGAACCTGTGGCTCAGTGAACAAGGAATCTGATTGATGAAACCCCATGCCACGTCCATCAACCAACGCCTGTTGCGTGGTCAGGCTCCCTCGTATGAACGTTTGCAGGCACGCTTGGCCGAAGACGGCAGCGAGCCTGCCAGCGCCCCGATTGCCGTGCATTGCGGCTGGGGCCGACTGCTGATCGGTCACACTTTTCCCGATCCGGCGTCACTGGCGCAGGAGCTGCTCAACGAGCAGCCGGGCGAGCGCGATATCGCCCTGTACGTCGCCGCACCACAGCAGATTCTCGGCCTTGAGCCGACGCAGCTGTTTCTCGATCCGTCCGACACCCTGCGTCTGTGGTTCAGCGATTACCGGCAGGCCACGCGGGTGTTTCGCGGCTTCCGCATTCGTCGCGCGCAGAGCGAAACCGACTGGCAAGGCATCAACCGTTTGTACCAGGCGCGCGGCA
This sequence comes from Pseudomonas sp. UF-293, assembly GCF_058245595.1. NCBI lineage: Bacteria > Pseudomonadati > Pseudomonadota > Gammaproteobacteria > Pseudomonadales > Pseudomonadaceae > Pseudomonas > Pseudomonas sp. UF-293. The sequence continues at coordinate 152,559 of NZ_JBSICA010000010.1, forward strand.
TGTTGCCGATCGATCCGGAGCTGCTCACCCCACATCATCAGGGCGGCCCGGTGTACTGGCTGGCGGAAGACGAGGACAGCGGCGCGGTGATCGGCAGTGTCATGGGCCTCAATCATCAAAAAGCCTTCAACGATCCGGAACACGGCAGCAGCCTGTGGTGCCTGGCGGTCGACCCGCATTGCTCGCGCCCCGGCGTCGGCGAAGTGCTGGTGCGACATCTGGTCGAGCACTTCATGAGTCGTGGTCTGGCCTATCTGGATTTGTCGGTGCTGCACGACAACCGTCAGGCGAAAAACCTCTACGCCAAACTGGGTTTCCGCAACCTGCCGACCTTCGCCATCAAGCGCAAGAACGGCATCAACCAGCCGCTGTTCCTCGGCCCGGGGCCGGAAGCCAATTTCAACCCTTACGCGCGGATCATCGTCGAAGAAGCGCATCGACGCGGTATCGATGTGCAAGTGGATGACGCCGACGCCGGGCTGTTCACCCTCAGCCATGGCGGCCGCCGCGTGCGCTGCCGCGAGTCGCTGAGCGACCTGACCAGCGCCATCAGCATGACCTTGTGCCAGGACAAAAGCCTGACCCACAAAGTGCTCAAGGCCGCCGGCCTGAAACTGCCGGCACAGCAACTCGCGGGTAATGCCGACGACAATCTGGCCTTCCTCGATGAACATCAGCGCGTGGTGGTCAAACCGCTCGATGGTGAACAAGGCCAAGGCGTCGCTGTGGACTTGCGCACCATCGAAGAGGTGCAGCAGGCCATCGAAACCGCCAAGCAGTTCGACAGTCGCGTGTTGCTGGAGAGCTTCCACGAAGGTCTCGATCTACGCATTGTGGTGATCGGTTTTGAAGTGGTGGCAGCCGCTATTCGCAAGCCCGCCGAAGTGGTCGGTGATGGTCAGCATTCGATCGGTGCGCTGATTGAGGCGCAGAGCCGTCGTCGGCAAGCGGCCACCAGCGGCGAGAGCAAGATCCCGCTGGACCACGAAACCCAACGCACGCTGCACGCGGCCGGGTACGACTACAGCAGCATCCTGCCGGCCGGCGAGCATCTGTTCGTGCGGCGCACGGCCAATCTGCACACCGGCGGGACGCTGGAAGACGTGACCGACATTCTTCATCCGACTCTGGTCGACGCGGCAGTGCGCGCGGCGCGGGCGCTGGATATTCCAATGGTCGGGCTCGATCTGATGGTGCCGGCGGCGGATCAGCCCGAGTACGTGTTCATCGAAGCCAACGAACGCGCCGGCCTCGCCAACCATGAACCGCAGCCGACGGCAGAGCGCTTTGTCGATCTGTTGTTTCCGCATAGTCAGCCGGCTGTTTCGTGATTATGCAGCGCCTCTACTGACGCCTTCGCGAGCAGGCTCGCTCCCACAGGGTGAATGCATTCCAAATGTGGGAGCGAGCCTGCTCGCGAAGAGGCCCTGAACCGCCCCGCAAACCTTCCTCATCGAAACCATCGATGTGCTCAACCCATCAGGAGTTTCCATGACCATGACCACACAAATCCCTGAACCGGATCTGGCTTACCTGCAAAAAGTCCTGCTGGAAATGCTCGCCATTCCCAGCCCTACCGGGTTCACCGACACCATCGTGCGCTATGTCGCCGAGCGTCTCGAAGAGCTGGGTATTCCGTTCGAAATGACCCGGCGCGGCACCATTCGCGCGACGTTGAAGGGCAAAAAGAGCAGTCCTGACCGCGCCGTGTCGGCGCACCTGGACACCATCGGCGCCGCTGTGCGTGCGGTGAAAGACAACGGTCGCCTGACCCTCGCCCCGGTCGGTTGCTGGTCGAGCCGCTTTGCCGAGGGCAGCCGGGTCAGCCTGTTTACCGACACCGGGGTGATTCGCGGCAGCGTGTTGCCGCTGATGGCGTCCGGGCATGCGTTCAATACCCAGGTCGATGAAATGCCGATCAGTTGGGACCATGTCGAACTGCGTCTGGACGCCTACTGCACGACCAAAGCCGATTGCGAGTCGCTGGGCATTCATGTCGGCGACGTGGTGGCGTTCGACCCGCTGCCGGAGTTCACCGAAAGCGGCCATATCAGCGCCCGCCACCTCGACGACAAGGCCGGTGTTGCCGCATTGCTCGCTGCTCTGAAGGCGATTGTCGACAGTGGCCAGGAACTGAACATCGATTGCCATCCGCTGTTCACCATCACCGAGGAAACCGGCAGCGGTGCGGCGGCGGCATTGCCGTGGGATGTCAGCGAGTTTGTCGGCATCGACATCGCACCGGTCGCCCCCGGCCAGCACTCCAGCGAACACGCGGTGAGCGTGGCGATGCAGGATTCCGGCGGGCCGTATGACTATCATCTGTCGCGGCATTTGTTGCGTCTGGCCGATGAACACGAATTGCCGGTGCGTCGCGACATGTTCCGCTATTACTTCAGCGATGCGCACTCGGCCGTCACCGCCGGTCACGACATTCGCACCGCCCTGCTCGCCTTCGGCTGCGATGCCACCCACGGCTACGAACGCACGCACATCGACAGCCTGGCGGCGCTCAGTCGCTTACTCGGCGCGTACATTCTTAGCCCGCCGGTGTTTGCCAGCGATGCGGCGCCGGCCAATGCTTCACTGGATCGCTTCAGCCATCAGATTGAGCATGACACCCAGATGGAAAGCGAAACCCGCGTGCCCCCGGTGGACAGCCTGGTGGGGCAGCGTTCCGACAGTTGAATCTTCGGTGATCACATAACCGTCTTCGCGAGCAGGCTCGCTCCCACAGGGATCGCATTCAAATGTGGGAGCGAGCCTGCTCGCTAATGGGCCGGCACAACCAATACAGAACTGGCAGGTAAAACCCAATCCCCGTAGCATCCCGACATTGATTTGACCGAGGTGCCCATGCTCATTCCCCACGACGCGCTTGAAGTTGACACCCTCACCCGCCTGATCGAGGACTTCGTCACCCGCGACGGTACCGACAACGGCGATGACACTCCGCTGGAAACCCGCGTCCTGCGCGTGCGTCAGGCATTGACCAAAGGCCAGGCATTGATCGTGTTCGACCCGGAAAGCGAGCAGTGCCAGTTAATGCTCAAGCACGACGTACCCAAGCATCTGTTCGACTGAAACCCTCAGCCAGCCTTCGCTGCGGCCTCCTTGCGCTTGATCCGGTCATAGACCTCGGCGCGGTGCACATGGACTTTCTTCGGCGCCTCGACGCCGAAGCGCACGCTGGAGCCATTGACTGACAGAACACGCAGGGTGATGTCGTCGCCGATTGAAATCAACTCACCGACCACACGGCTGAGTACAAGCATGGGATTCATCCTTCAGGACTGGCAAACCCTGAAGATGCGCGGCTTACAGCCGCTCCACAATGCATGACGCGCAATTCAGTCTTGCCCTACAGCCTCCCACGCCCGCAGCCGTCAGACGCTTCGCACAAAACCATCAGGCAGCGGTAAAGCGCGGCCCGAACAGAATAATGCTGGCACCGACCACGCACAGCGCCATGCCGATCCAGTCCGAGCTCAGCGGACGCACCCGCTCGACCACCGCCAGCCAGCCAATCGAAGCAACAATGTAGATCCCGCCGTACGCCGCATAGGCGCGCCCGGCATAGGCTGCTTCAACGCGCGTCAGCAACAGTGCGAACAGGGTCAGGCTGAGCAATGCGGGAATCACCCACAACGCACTCTTGCCCTGGCGCAGCCACATGTAGAAAGCAAAACAGCCGGCGATTTCAAACAGCGCCGCAAGGAAGAACCACAAGTAATTGAGCATGGAGGCGTCTCGACAGGGTGACCATGGCGGCCACCCTAACGACGCGGCGGGCAACGAACAAGATCAAGCGTTGTTTTGTTTGGCCTTGGCGCGCATTTTCTCGGCCATTGAAGTCATTTCGTTGTAGAGCAACTGCGGATTCTTCTGCTTGAGCGCCCAGGCCATGCGCCCTTGTTCGTGGGGCAGAATCATGAACTCGCCGGCAGCGACTTGCTGATAGATGTAGTCAGCGATGTCGGCCGCGCTGATCGGCGAACTTTCCAGCAACTTGCCGACCTGGGCTTTCATTGCCGGGGTCGGGCCACGGAATGAATCGAGCAAGTTGGTCTGGAAGAACGACGGGCAAACCACATGCACCGCCACTTCCTGCTGCGCCAGTTCGATCAGCAGACTTTCCGACAACGCCACCACACCCGCCTTCGCCACGTTGTAGTTGCTCATCGCCGGGCCTTGCATCAGCGCGGCCATGGAGGCGATGTTGATGATCTTGCCCTTGCTCAGTTCCAGCAGCGGCAGGAACGCTTTGCAGCCCTTGACCACGCCCATCAGGTTGATCGCGATCTGCCAGTCCCAGTCTTCCAGCGACAACTCGCTGAAGAATCCGCCCGAGGCGACGCCGGCATTGTTGACGATGATGTCGATGCCGCCGAGCTTCTCTTCACAGGCCTGAGCGAACGCGGTGAGCTGGCTGTAATCGCGCACGTCGCAGCGCTGGATGAAACCGTCACCGCCCGCCTCGCGCACCAGCTTCAGGGTTTCCTGCAGACCGGGTTCACTGACATCGGACAAGGCCAGCCGCCAACCTTCACGGGCCCAGCGCAGCGCGATTTCGCGACCCAGGCCTGAGCCTGCACCAGTGATCATCATGCGATTTTGCATAGCGGACAGCCTTGTTGTTCCGGGAGAGATGCGCCGAGTGTAGCGAAGGATCCAGCGCCGCCCACGCTCCATCCAGTTGCTGAATGGAGGATCAAAAGATTGCTGCCGTCATAGTTCCCCGGTTGGTCTCATGTAGGAGCTGACGAGTGCAACGAGGCTGCGATCTTTTTGCTGGAAAGGAAATAACAGAGCAATCCAAATACATTAAAAAAACATTGAATTATTTTTCACCGGCGCAAGTCGGAACATGTAAGCCGGCTGGAATTTAGTTGCTCTCCAGCTGCCCACTGAGCATCAAGACTCTTCCAGAATCTGAACAAGGAAATCACCCATGGGCACAATTCTAATCATCATCCTGATCCTGTTGCTGATCGGTGGTCTGCCGGTCTTCCCGCACTCCAGAAGTTGGGGTTACGGCCCGTCGGGCATTATCGGCGTGGTGTTGGTCGTGCTGCTGGTGCTGTTGTTACTCGGCAAGATATGACGACTTGAAGCTGTAAAAAAAGAGGCCCTTGTTCAAGGGCCTCTTTTTTATTGCGTGGACTTTTTGTTAACCCGGCATCAGTCCGGCGTGCCGTGAATCACACCGGCGGTATTGTCGAGCAGGCTCTTGGTCGCAGTTTGCAGGAACGCTTCAAGTTTGAGTTTGAGTTCGGCAGTGCGCGGCGCGTCCGGCACTACTTCGGCGTGCGGATTGGCACCGAGCTGGTATTGCCAGATTTTCGGGCCCATATCCTTGTCACGCGGCAGCACCAGAATCTGGTCGGCGGTGACAATGGCGGTGGTCTGCTCGCTGCCCGAAGGCTTGATCACACCGAAACCGGTATCGCCCTGCGGCAGGTTGAGCAGGTCACGACCCCAGCACTGGTGACGCACTTCACCACCGAGACGGCCCATGATGGTCGGCACGATGTCGATCTGCGTGCCCACGGTGTGGTCACGGGCACCGAACTTCTGCTGAATGCCCGGGGCGATCATCAGCATTGGCACGTTGAAGCGCCCCAGGTCCATTTCAGTGATCTGGCGCTCGTTGCCGAAGCCGTGGTCGCCGACGATGACGAACAGGGTTTCGTTGAAGTACTTCTCTTTGCGCGCCTTCTCGAAGAACTGGCCGAGCGCCCAGTCGGAGTAGCGCATGGCGGTCAAGTGTTCGTTGAGGCTGCCACGGTCAGTAACGCGCTCGACCGGCAATGGCGTCGGCAAGGCGTACGGCGTGTGGTTGGACAGGGTTTGCAGCAGCGCGTAGAACGGCTTGCCGTTTTCCCGCGCCTTCAGTTCTTGCAGGCCACGATCAAACATGTCCTGGTCGGACACGCCCCAGGTCGGATCGGAGAACACCGGATTGACGAAGTCGTTGCGGCCAACGAAGTTGGTCATGCCTTGGTTGCTGAAGAAGCCCGACTGGTTGTCCCAGGCGAAATCGCCGTTGTAGACGTACACGTCGTCATAGTCGCGGGCACTGAGCACCTGCGGCAGGCCGGACAGCTTGTGGCTGCCTTCGGGGGTCTGCATCAGGTATTCGAAGCCAGGCAGGTTGGGGAAGCAGGCCATGGTCGCAAACATGCCCTGGTGAGTGTGGGTGCCGTTGGAGAAGAAACGGTCGAACAGCAGGCCTTCCTTGGACAGTTTGTCCAGGTACGGGGTGATATTGCCCGGAGCACCCAAGGCGCCTACCGAGTGACCGGCCATGCTTTCCATGAGGATCACGACGACGTTCTTGACCGGCAGGGTCTTGTCGGCTGGCGGCGTGTAATCACGGCGCACGGCGGCAATATCGGCGTCGACCAGTTTGTCGTCCGGCATCAGCAGCATGTCACGTACGATTTTCTGCGCCTGGTCCTGCGGCAGCGTGGCTTTCCAGATATTGTCGCGATCTTCGCCCATGCGCGACTTGGCGGCCTCGATCAACGACAGCGTGGCATTGAGACCGAGCTGGTTGGCGAAGTTGGAATCAGTGGTGTACACGTCGCCCCAGCGCATTGGCGGGCCTTGACGCAGGGTGCCACGCGCGGCAACCACGCAGATCAGCAGGCAGACCACAAACACCGCCAGACGGGTGTACCACGGTGCAACCTGACGGGAGCTGACGCTGCCGCCGCTGAACGGCCCGCGCGGGCGGGTGGCACGGTCGGCGCCCTTGAATGCGAGGGTCAGAATGACCGTGCCGATGACCCACGCCAGCAGGTAGCGAACCACCGGGAAACCGTACCAGAGCATGCTCATTACGGTTTTCGGGTCTTCCTTCACGTACTGGAACACCAGACCGTTGAGCCGCTGGTGAAACTCGCGGTAGAAGTCCATTTCCATCAGGCCGAGGAACAGCGCGATGCTCGAGGCGATGGTCAGCCACAGGCGAAAGAAACCGCGCGCGGCCATGGCCCTGGCACTGAACAGCGCCAGCACCAGCGGAATGCACAGGTACACCACCAGGCGCAGGTCGAAACGCAGACCGTTGACGAACGCTTCGAGGAAGGTCGCGGCCGGGGTGTCGAGGATCATCTCGCGGTTGTAGACCAGCAGCGCAAGGCGCAGCGCGGAAAACATGACCATCATGACCAGGGCGCACAGCAGCGTGTAGGCCAGATGCGATTTGACGGTCGGTTGCAGCAGGCGAGCAGAAGATCGCTGCTGATTCAGGGCGTCCGGGTTTGCCATGTCGTTTTAGGACCCATTGAAAGTTGAAGTTGCAAAAATACAGCGGCGCCAGGCCCTCTATTGGTCAGTCCAGACCCCGGGGCGTGCGCGGTGCGCAAATGTTGCACGATCGTTCACACCATTGCCATTGATTACTGCCCTGCTCTTCGAGACTTTCACTCAAAGGGCTGGCAGCGCAATGGCAGGCAACAAGTGCGGGCGAATTGTCTTGGAGACTTTGTGAAAATTTCGTGCAACGCATATCTGGAAATACAATTTAGAGACAAAACAAAACGCCCCGAAGCGGTCGGGGCGTTTTGCTTACAGCGAATTGATTATTTCTCGGCGCGTTCTTTCAGCGCTTTGAGGGTATTGAATGGCGCATCGACCACGAACTTGTTGGCGACCATGGCCGGTACGCTACCGCCCGGCTCGGTGTGCACCTGATAAGTCACTTCGACCTGATCGCCTTTAGGCACGAACTTCCAGAAGCCTTTGACTTGCTGAACCCGTACGAAACCTTTTTCTTCCGGCAGATAGGTCGGTACGCCTTCAAGATTACGGGTCAGGCTGCCATCGGCGCCCTCAACGGTGGTGATCTTCAGCACCGAATCACGCGGGGTCACCGGCCACGGCGTGTTGAATTGCGAATAGGTCCAGCTCAGATCGCCTTCATGCTTGAGCAGTTTCTGGCTCTTGCATTCGTGAATCCACGCGCACGCGCCGGAGACGTCTTCCTGCAAGGCGCGCAGTTTGGCGATGGTGGTCTTCATCAGCGCGACGCCCTGATAGGACTTGTAGTCCGAACCGGGTATTTCGCTCAGGGAAACCTTGATGCCGTCTTCGTTCTTGGCGACTTTCCAGTCTTCCGCCTGGGCGACCGAAGTGGCAAGTACGGCAGTCAGACCACACAACACAGCGAAACGGTGCAGCGAACCCATAGTGTTATTCCTTATTGTTGAAGTTCCGTTCGTGAACACATCACGCCGCCGTCATCTGCTCCCACCAGCCGATCAATCTGATCGCTTCTTCAGAACTGCTGCCGCATACCTCGACATCCGCAGCGAAACCCGAGCAAACCGGCGGACGCTCCGGGCGGCCGAAAATGTTGCACAGGTTATCGACCGACAGTTGCACGCAACGTTCGCCGGCGGGTTTGCCGTCGGGCATGCCGGGGATCGGCGAACTGATGGAGGGGGCAATGCAGCAAGCGCCACAGCCTTCACGGCATTTCATGACGAACAGATCCTCGCGACGGGCGATGTGTAAAGAGACGGGAAACAGAGTAACCGCTAAAACGGCTGTTTCAAATTGCTACAAGCGGCTTTTCAACGATAAGTAAAAGTGACCGGGCAGTCTCCGACGAAGCGTCTGCTCTGCGCGTTGCAGAGGGCTGCATCTATTGCTTGAATTCGAAATCCAGCGCCGCGCCTTCCACATCGCGTCGCGCTTCGTTGCGCAATTGCAATTCCATTTCATTGCTGAGCAAGCGGCCGTTGAGCTGGAAGCCGTTATCTTTTTCGCCAAACATCTGCGGCAGGATCGCCTCGCGTTTGGGCAGCTCCACAGTGCCCTTTGGCTTCAGATCTTCAACCATATCCTTGGGCAGGCTGAGATCGAGTTTTGCCGGCGGCAATTTGGTCTTGGCCACTTCGCTGGCAGGTTTCGATTTCGAGGCAACCGGGCGGCGCTTCTTCACCGTGGCGTTTTGTTTGGCCTGGGCTTTTTTTGCTGGCGCCGTGGTTTTAACGGTTTTCTTCGTCGTACTGGTCGCTGCCGGTTTTTCCTGGGTTGCGGCCGCCATGGCACCCGGTGCCTGACCGATCATCAGCAAACCCAGCAATACCCACGCGGCAGGAACAATCGCTTTCATGGACCCAACGTACTAACGGCAGAGGGCCACATGCTCGCCTGTTGTGCGTCACATGACAAGCCTCAGCGCCCTCCCCGTTCAGAATCCGCCAGCGGTTTCCTGACACAGTTGGGTGGCCAACAGACCCAGCGTCATCAGCGCCCGCTCCGCCTCGCGGTTCCACGGAATGCCGCAATTGAGGCGGATACAGTGGTTGAACTGCTCGGTGTTACTGAAGATCAGCCCCGGCGCGATGCTGATGCCTTGTTGCAGCGCGCGAACATGCAATTCCTGGGTATTGACGCGCCCCGGCAAGCTCACCCATAGGATGAAACCGCCCGTAGGTCGGGACATTTGCGTGCCTTCAGGGAAGTGCTGCTGCACCGCTAGCTGGAACGCGCTGAGGTTTTTTCGGTATTCCTGACGGATGTAGCGTAAATGCCGGTCATAACCGCCGTTTTCCAGATAAGCGGCAATCGCCATCTGCGTGACGCTGCACGCCGAATGGGTACTGAACGTTTGCAGGCGCTGGATTTCCTGCTGGTACTTGCCGGCGATCATCCAGCCGATGCGCACACCGGGCGACAGGGTTTTGGAGAAGCTCGAACAGTAAATCACCCGATCCAGCCGATCGTAGGCCTTCAGCGCCTTGGTGCGGCCCTGTTCGAACATCAGTTCGCCGTAAATATCATCTTCGACAATCTGAATATCGAAATCCGAGGCCAGGCGCAGCAACTGTTTCTGCCGCTCTTCCGGCATGGTCCCGCCGAGGGGATTGCTCAGGCGCGTGGTCAGCACCAGCGCCTTGATCGACCATTGGTTGGCGGCCAGTTGCAAGGCTTCCAGACTCATCCCGGTGGCGGGGTCGCTGGGAATTTCGATGACTTTCAGGCCGAGCAGATCGGCCAGTTGCAGCAGGCCGTAATAGGTCGGCGATTCGGCAGCGATCAGATCGCCCGGCCGGGTCAGCACGCGCAATGACATCTGCAAGGCGTCGACACAGCCGTGGGTGATCACCACTTCCGACGGATCGACCACCACGCCAGCGTCACGCATGCGGATCGCGACTTGCCGACGCAACGGTTCGAAGCCGGGGCTGAACATGTAGCTGAATGCCCGTGGGCTGTGAAACCGGGTCACCTTGGCCAACTGCTGATGCAGCGCACGTACCGGCAGATAATCGACACTCGGCACCGCAGCGCCCAGCGGAAACACGCCTTCGCGGCGGGATTCGACCAATACCTGCTGAATGATGCTGCTGCGCGTCACCAGTCCCGGCCGTTCGACCCGGGCGATGTCCGGCGTCGGCGCGGTCAGCGCGGGGGTCTGGTGGACGTAATAACCCGACTGCGGGCGAGCGCGGATCAGGCCCTGATCTTCGAGGTTGGCATATGCCTGTAATACCGTCGCGTGGCTGACGTTGAGCTGCGAACTCATCTTGCGCACCGAGGGCACGCGCTCCCCCGGTTGATAGACACCACGGCGGATGTCTTCGGCCAGTTGCTGAGCAATACGCTGATAGAGCAAGAGATTGGTCATGACGCAGCACTCGATTTCACGGGCGTTTTATTCTTGTGTGGAACAATACCGGAACAGTTTAGAAGTGTACTGGGACAGTTGCCAGATTACTCGACCGTACAGTGCGGTGTCTGCCCCATCTGTACGGATTTGCGCGGCAATCGACAGACATGAAAAAGCCCGGCACTGCATGACAGTCCGGGCTTTCCAGAGACGCAGCCCTCAGCGGGCGGCGCCGAGCTGGCCTTTTTCGTCGGAGAACACAATTTCCACACGGCGATTTTGCGCCCGTCCACGCTCGGAGGCATTGGCGTCGACCGGGAACTGATCACCGTAACCTTCAACCTGGATACGTTTTTCATCGATACCCAGATCGACCAGCACGTCAGCCACCGATTGCGCACGATCGCGGGACAGTTTGAGGTTTTCCTGCTTGCCACCGGTGCTGTCGGTGTAACCCTCGATGCGCACAACGCGCTTGGGATTCAGTTGCAGGAACTGGACGATCTTCAGTACGACGCGGTTGGCCGAGTTTTTCAGTTCCGCCTGGCCGGTGTCGAACAACACGTCGCCGAGGGTCATCACCAGACCCCGATCGGTCTGCGTGGTCGCCAGCGCCACGATCTGTTCCTCCAGCCACTTGCCTTGTTGCTGCACGCTGAGCAGTTTCGATTCGCGCAGGGCTAATTGCAGGCGTTGCCGCTCAAGCTCAAGCTTGGCGGCGCGCTCCTCGTTAAGCGCCTGATTGGTGTGCTCGCGGGCGATTTCGCTGTAGCGCTGGCTCAGGTAGGCGTAATGCACCACGTCGGCACCGCTGCCCCAATAGGTCGACAGCCGATCGGCGCGGGCCAGGGATTCGCCAGCGCGGATCACGTCTTTCGGCGCGATGCGCAGCACGTTGGAATCTTCCTTGACCTTCTGGAAATCAGCGCCGGCCTGTTGCAGCGCCGCCTCGCTGTGCTGGCCGGCGCAGCCGTAGAGGCTGGCGCAACCGGCGAGGAGCAGAATGCCGAGAGCATTGGACTTGAGGCTCATTGCGCTTCCCCCAGTTGCAGCTGCTTGCGCAGGCGAACAATGCGGGTATTGAGCACATTCAGTTGCTCTTCGCTTTTTTTCGTCAGCACCTTGGCTTCGGCCAGACGTGCATCCAGTTCGGCCTGCTCGGCACGCATGCGCGCATTGCGATAGGACTCGTCCGCCATGTTGCCTTTGGCGCGGTTGTACTTGGTTTCGGCCAGTTGCATTTCCGGCACTTCGTCAGCGGTGGCGCCGACTGCCTTGGCCTGCACGATGGCCTGTTCGGTCAAACGCATTTGTTCACTGGGTGCCGGATCGGTTGCGCACCCGGCCAGGGCCAGAACGGCCACAGCCGCGAAAAGAGGTCGAATACTCACTAAGAATCCCTACTGTTTTGAGGCACTGACAGGTTGTGGCGGCTGTTGCTGTTGCGCCTTCCAGCGCTCGAAGTTGCGTTGCAGCGCGGCTTCCGTCAGTCCGGACGCGGGCAATTCTGTCATCTTTTTGGCGAGCTGTCCGCGCAACCACGGATCGTTGCAGGCCGAGTTATGCGAAACCGCGAGGAACAGCCCCGGGCGATCAATGGGTTGCTCGAACGCCAGCAGATCGCTGGTCATGCCCAATGTCTGCGCGGCGGCCAGGCCTGAGTAGCGCCCGGCGAGGACGTATTCCACCTCGCCCAGCAGAAGTTTCTGCAGGGCCTGGGTAAGGTTGGCTGTCCGCGTCAGGGTCAGATTCTGCTCGGCGAAAGTGCCGAATGCCTGGGTCATTCGAGACTTTTCCGACATCGCGCCGGCATGGCCTTTCAGGTCGCTGGCCTCGGCATAGGTTAAAGTCGAGCCTTTGCGCGTCCACACCAGGTAGTCATTTTCCAGCAGTGGCGGATGAATGAAGTCAAAGTTTTCCAGCTCGGGCACGGTCAGCGGCGCGTCGGCCAGCATGTCCATGCGCCCGCTGCGCACCTCATCGAGGGCCTGCGAGCGTTTGCCGGCGTAGAGCAGGTCGACTTTGATGCCCAGATCCTTGGCCACTTGCTGCAACAGATCGGCACTCGCGCCGATCAGGAGCTTGGGGTTTTGCGGGTCCTGCCACAAGTACGGCGGCGCATCCGGGCTGCCGGTGACGACCAGGCGCTCGCACTTGCCAGCGGCCATGGCCAAACCGGGCAACAGCATCAATCCCAATAACCATCCGCAGCGCAGATCCATGGCAAAACGCTCCCCACTCAAATCCGAGACAAAAAAAAGCCCGACCAACAGGCCGGGCTCTTTATAAGTGAAGCCGCCGGATTAGACCAGCTTCTCCAGCTCAGGTACTGCTTCGAACAGATCCGCTACGAGACCGTAATCGGCCACCTGGAAGATCGGCGCTTCTTCGTCCTTGTTGATCGCGACGATCACCTTGGAGTCCTTCATGCCGGCCAGATGCTGGATCGCGCCGGAGATACCGACGGCGATGTACAGCTGTGGCGCAACGATCTTGCCGGTCTGACCGACCTGCATGTCGTTCGGTACGAAACCTGCGTCGACCGCAGCGCGCGAGGCGCCCACAGCAGCGCCGAGCTTGTCGGCCAGCGCGTACAGATGTTTGAAGTTGTCACCGTTCTGCATGCCGCGACCACCGGAAACAACGATCTTGGCAGCGGTCAGCTCAGGACGATCGGACTTGGCCAGCTCTTCGCTGACGAAGCTCGAAGTACCAGCGTCGTGGGCAGCACCCACGGCTTCAACGGCAGCCGAACCACCTTCAGCGGCAACCGGATCGAAACCGGTGGCACGCACGGTGATTACTTTGATCGCGGCGGTCGATTGCACGGTGGCGATGGCGTTACCGGCGTAGATTGGGCGCTTGAAAGTGTCAGCGCTTTCCACCGAGATGATCTCGGAGATCTGGTCAACGTCCAGCGCAGCGGCGACGCGCGGCAGGATGTTTTTGCCATTGGAAGTGGCGGCAGCAAGGATGTGGCTGTAGCCAGCGCCCAGCTCAGCAACCAGCGGCGCGACGTTTTCCGGCAGCTGATGCGCGTAGGCGGCGTTGTCAGCGTTGAGGACCTTGCTCACGCCAGCGATTTTCGCTGCGGCTTCGGCGACCGGGCCTGCGCCCTGACCTGCTACCAGAACGTGGATGTCGCCGCCGATTTTGGCAGCAGCGGCCACGGTGTTCAGTGTGGCCGGGGCCAGCACTTTGTTGTCGTGTTCAGCAATAACCAAGATAGTCATTTAGATTACCTTCGCTTCGTTCTTGAGTTTTTCAACCAGTTCAGCCACCGACTTGACCTTGATGCCTGCGCTGCGTGCAGCCGGCGCTTCGACTTTCAGGGTCTTGTTGGTGGAGGCGGTGGAAACGCCCAAAGCGTCCGGAGTCAGCACTTCAAGAGGCTTCTTCTTGGCTTTCATGATGTTTGGCAGGGACGCGTAGCGCGGCTCGTTCAAACGCAGGTCGGTGGTGACGATGGCTGGCAGTTTCAGCGAAACGGTCTGCGCGCCGCCGTCGATTTCGCGAGTCACGGCAACGCTGTCGCCGGAGACTTCGACTTTCGAAGCGAAGGTGCCCTGACCGTAGCCGCTCAGTGCAGCGAGCATCTGGCCGGTCTGGTTGTTGTCGCTGTCGATCGCCTGTTTGCCCAGGATCACCAGTTGAGGTTGTTCCTTGTCGACGACGGCCTTGAGCAGCTTGGCCACGGCCAGCGAGGTCAGGTCTTCAGCGGATTCGACGAGGATGGCGCGGTCGGCACCCAGAGCCAGTGCGGTACGCAGCTGCTCCTGAGCGGTGGTCGGGCCGATGGAGACGACGACGATTTCAGTCGCAACGCCCTTCTCTTTCAGGCGCACGGCTTCTTCCACGGCGATTTCGCAGAATGGGTTCATCGACATCTTGACGTTGGCGAGGTCGACGCCGGAATTGTCCGCCTTGACGCGGACCTTGACGTTGTAATCCACAACGCGTTTGACAGCTACAAGAACCTTCATGGATTCCTCGTTACTCTCCGGTGAAAAGAAAGTCGCCTAGGCGAACCTGGCGGATGATGCTCATCGGGCGACAAGGGCACCTCTAAAAACGCCGGCTTGAATGTGAGGTGATTCACTTCGCGAAGGGAGTTGACCGTTCGTCAGGGGTGACTGCCGGGTCATTCATTCTCACGCTGTGTAAACTGCGCGCCGGACTTGCGCTGCGCATCACCGTCTACTGCCTGTGCCCTGTCTTTAGAGGTGCTCTTGAAACCGCCAGTCTGCCTACGGCGAGCGCAAAACCGCCCGTATCTTGACCGGAACGCCCATTCTGGTCAATACGCCAAAATGCCCTGTCATAAGCCGCGCTTCTTTGATTTATCAGGGCTGGAGGCGATTCAAACAAACGTTTGTATTGGACGCTGGGAGTGGTGTAGATATAATGCGCCGCCTAGAGAGAAAGGTGGATTCGCCAATATTCCCTTTGACGTTAACGTAAAGGCAATACGGATGCGAGATCAAACCTCCATATTAGAAAAAAAACTGTTGAGCCTTGAGTAGGAGATAGCCTGTGGAACGCGAATACATGGAATTCGACGTCGTCATCGTCGGTGCCGGCCCCGCTGGTCTGTCCGCCGCCTGCCGCTTGAAGCAGAAGGCCGCTGATGCCGGTAAGGAAATCAGCGTCTGCGTGGTCGAAAAAGGCTCCGAAGTCGGTGCGCACATCCTCTCCGGTGCGGTGTTCGAACCCCGCGCATTGAACGAATTGTTCCCGGACTGGAAAGAACTCGGCGCGCCGCTGAACACGCCCGTCACACGCGATGACATTTTCGTGCTGAAAAACGCCGACAGTGCGCAGAAGATTCCTGACTTCTTTGTGCCCAAGACCATGCACAACGAAGGCAACTACATTATCTCCCTCGGCAACCTGTGCCGCTGGCTGGCTCAACAGGCTGAAAACCTCGGTGTGGAAATCTACCCGGGCTTCGCCGCTCAGGAAGCGCTGATCGATGAAAACGGCGTGGTGCGCGGGATCATCACCGGTGATCTGGGCGTCGACCGCGAAGGCCATCCGAAAGAAGGCCTGTACACCCCGGGCATGGAACTGCGTGGCAAATACACGCTGTTCGCCGAAGGCTGCCGTGGCCACATCGGCAAGCAACTGATCAAGCGCTACAACCTCGACAGCGATGCCGACGTGCAGCATTACGGCATCGGTCTGAAAGAAATCTGGGAAATCGACCCGGCCAAGCATCAGCCGGGCCTGGTGGTGCACACCGCCGGTTGGCCGCTGGACATCATGGGCACCGAAAACACTGGCGGCTCGTTCCTCTATCACCTGGAAAACAATCAGGTGGTGGTCGGTCTGATCGTCGACCTGTCCTACAGCAACACTTACCTGTCGCCGTTCGATGAGTTCCAGCGCCTCAAGCATCACCCGGTGCTCAAGCAATATCTGGAAGGCGGCAAGCGCGTCAGCTACGGCGCCCGCGCCATCGCCAAGGGCGGCCTGAACTCGCTGCCGAAAATGGTCTTCAAGGGCGGCGCGCTGATCGGTTGCGACCTCGGCACCCTGAACTTCGCCAAGATCAAAGGCAGCCACACCGCGATGAAGTCCGGCATGCTCGCGGCGGAATCGGTGGCAGATGCGCTGTTCGCCGAGCAGGATTGCACCGTCGAACTGACCACTTACGTCGACGCGTTCAAGAACAGCTGGCTGCATGAAGAACTGTTCGCCAGCCGTAACTTCGGCCCGGCGATTCACAAGTACGGCGCAATCATCGGTGGTGGTTTCAACTGGCTGGACCAGAACATCTTCGGCGGCAAGCTGCCGTTCACCCTGCGCGACACCAAGCCGGATTACGCCTGCCTCAAGCTCGCGGCCGACTGCAAGAAGATCGACTATCCGAAACCCGACGGCAAACTGAGTTTCGACAAACTCAGCTCGGTGTTCATCTCCGGTACCAACCACGAAGAAGAGCAGCCGTGCCACTTGAAGCTGACCGATCCGAGCATCCCGATCAGCAAAAACCTGCCGCTGTACGACGAACCGGCGCAGCGTTACTGCCCGGCCGGCGTATACGAAGTGATCACCAAGGAAGACGGCGAGAAGCGCTTCCAGATCAACGCCCAGAACTGCGTGCACTGCAAGACCTGTGACATCAAGGACCCTGCGCAGAACATCACCTGGGTGGCACCGGAAGGTGCCGGCGGCCCGACTTACCCGAACATGTAAGTCGAAACGCTGAACGACAAGGCTCCCGAAATGGGGGCCTTTTTGTTGCCCAAAATTGCTCTGAGACCACAAAACAACTGTGGGAGCGAGCCTGCTCGCGAAAGCGGTGTGTCATATAAAGATGATGTCGACGGACACACCGCCTTCGCGAGCAGGCTCGCTCCCAAAGGGGATATCGTCGGATCAGGCTGCGCGCTCGTCCCCCGGGCTGCGTTCGAAGTAACGCTTGTACTCGCGGCTGAACTGCGACGTGCTCTGATAACCCACCCGATGCGCCACCTGCGCCACGCCCAGCCCCTCCGCCACCAGCAGCGTCTGCGCCTTCAACAAGCGCAAACGTTTCAGATACTGCACCGGCGACAACAATGTGCTGCGTTTGAAATGCTCATGAAAGGTCGACACGCTCATGTTCGCGCAACCAGCCAATGTCTCGACATTCAGCGGCTCGGTGTAATGCGCATGCAGATGGCTGATCGATGCCGCGACCCGGGCGAATTGCCCTTGTTGCTCGACCAGCGCACGCAGCACATCCGCTTGCGGCCCGCGCAGCGCGACGAACAATAATTCGCGAACCCGCGCCGGGCCGAGAATCTGGCATTCCAGCGGATCGTGCAGACAGCTGAGCAGCCGCTCAACACAGCCACGCATGCCATCGTCGAGCACCACCGAGGTCATCGACTCCGGCGTCTGCGCCGGAATATGCCGCCCCGGAGCCAGCCCCATGGCCAGCACCAGTTCGCCGAGCAGAACGCGATCGATCGCCACCGACACACCGAGCAATGGCGCATCGGGCAAGGCAAAGGTTTCGCATTCGAACGGCACCGGCAGCGCTTGAATCAGGTAGTGGCCGGCGCCGTACTCCATAGTCCGAGGGCCGAGGAACGCCAGTTTGCTGCCCTGGGCGATGATCATCAGGCTCGGCTCGTAGATATGCGGACCACGGGCGACGTCGCAACTGGCGCGCAAGATCTGCACACCGGGCAGACCGGTCTGGCTGTAGCCATCGCGCAGCGCCAGCGGTTCGATCAACGAAACCAGCCGGGCATTGGCATCAAGATGACGGGTCAACTGCATCGAATTAGTCTTCGTAAAAATCACGGAAAAAGGGATGAAAACATCATCGCAGATCCGCTGGCCAATGCGATGGCCGAAACCCGCATGCCGGAGGATTAGGCATGAGACCCGGAGAAATCGTCATGGCCGCACCCGCGTCTGGCGCCCAGAATTCACCGCCTCACTTGTCACTGTTTTTGCGAGGTCACCCATGTATACCGCCATCGGCTATGCCGCCCAGTCGGCCACCACTCCCCTCGCCCCGATGAAATTCGAACGCCGCAGCCCGCGCGCCGACGACGTGGCGATCGAAATTCTGTACTGCGGCGTCTGCCATTCCGACATCCATCAGGCACGCAATGAATGGGGCATCGCCGTTTATCCGCTGATGCCCGGCCATGAGATCGTCGGAAAAGTCACCGCTGTCGGTGCGAATGTCACCCGTCACAAAGTAGGCGATCTGGTTGGCGTCGGCTGCATGGTCGACTCTTGCCGCAGCTGCGAAGCCTGCCAGGCGAACCTCGAGCAATATTGCCTCGAAGGCCCGACCATGACCTACGCCACCCCGGACCGAGTCGATGGCAGCAACACCATGGGCGGTTACTCCGACAGCATCGTGGTCAGCGAACACTTCGTTGTGCGCATTCCGGAACGTCTGGCACTGGCCAGCGCCGCACCGATTCTCTGCGCCGGCATCACCACCTACTCGCCGCTCAAGCATTACGGCGTCAAGGCCGGTGACAAGGTCGGGATTCTCGGCATGGGCGGCCTCGGCCACATGGGCATCAAGTTCGCCAAGGCGATGGGCGCGGAAGTGACACTGTTCACCCGCTCGGCGAGCAAGGCTGAAGAAGGTCGCCGTCAGGGCGCCGATCATGTGATCGTCTCCACCGATGCAGAGCAAATGAAGGCCGCTGCCGGCTACTTCGACTTCCTGCTCGACACCATCCCGGTGCAGCACGATCTGAACCCGTACCTCGACACGTTGCGTTTCGACGGCGTGCACATTCTGGTCGGCCTGATCGAGCCAGTGAACCCGCCCGTCCACGCCGGCAAACTGGTGATGAGCCGCCGCGTGCTGGCCGGCTCCTTGATCGGTGGTATCGCCGAAACCCAGGAAGTGCTGGATTTCTGCGCCGAGCACAACATTACCTGCGACATCGAAATGCTCGACATCCGCAATATCAATGAAGCCTACGCGCGGATGATTGCCGGTGACGTGAAATACCGTTTCGTCATCGACATGGCGACGCTGAAGGCTTAAACCTTAAGCCCTAGCTCAGCTGATAGCCGGGTTGTAACCCCTTTGAGCAGGGGGATCAACTCGGCCATTTTTTCCAGCGGCATGTACGGCACGGTGCTGGCGATACTGATTGCCGCGACGATGCCCTTGCTCGCATCACGAATCGGCGCCGCCACGCAGCGGATCGACGGTTCGTTGTCTTCCAGATCGAACGCGTAGCCACCGGCGACGTATTCGCCCATGCGCTGCTCAAGCTGTTCCCACGACTGCTGGGGATGCTGCGGCCAGAACTGACTTTTGCCACCCGCCGGCAGGCTGATGTCGTACAGCCGCCGCCAATCCTGTGGCGAGTCATCGAGCATCAAGGCCTTGCCGATCCCGGTGCGTACCAGCGGCATGCGATGGCCGACCCGTGAGCGCATTTCCGGGCCGTTGCGTCCAGGATTCTTCAATAGATACAGCACTTCGTCGCCCTCGCGGATCCCGAGGTGCACGGTATCGCCGGTCAGTGCCGACAACTCGTCCAGATATGGCCCGGCCAACGTCACCAGTGGCAACTCTTCGCGGGCTTGAAAGCCCAGTTCGATCAGCTTCGGCCCGAGCAGATAACCGATCTGCGGGACCACGCGCAGATAACGCTCGTCGACCAGGCAACTGGCCAGACGATGGGTGGTGCTGCGCGTGGTGCCGATCAGCCGGGCAATCTCCTTGAGATCACGCGCGCCACTGGCTACCGCCTGCACCACCCCGAGGCCGCGCAGCAGCGTCTGGGTGCCGGTGGGCGCGGCGTCCTTGGTTTTTTCCGGGGCGTCTTCCTGCATATCCAGCCTTTTACCGTTGAGCGAAGGAACGGGCGGCATTATGGTCGCCCGACGCAGAGCACTACAACTCGATACGCTCGACCTTGCCCACCAGCAGCACGTAGGACAAGGCACCGACCAGCGCGAGCACGGCGATGTAGGTGATCGCCGGCGCGAACGAATCGCCGCTGGCGAGGAAGCCGATCACGATCGGCGTAGCAATCGCCGACAGGTTGCCGATGAAGTTGAACACGCCACCGGTCAGACCGAGCAAACGCGCCGGTGCCAGCGTCGACACCAGCGACCAGGTAATCGACGCCAGACCGTTGCCGAAAAATGCCAGGGCGAGGAAGGCAATCACCAGCGGCGTCGACTCGACAAAGTTGGCGCCGATGATCGAAGTCGAAATCAGCAGTCCGCCAATGATCGGCAACTTGCGCGCGAAGCCCACGGTGTAGCCGCGACGGATCAGGAAGTCGGAAAAGAATCCCGAGCACAACACACCGACGAACGCGGCAAGAAACGGCAGGGACGCGAGCAGGCCGGACTTGATGAAGTCCATGCCGCGATATTTCACCAGATAGGTCGGGAACCAGGTGAGGAAGAACCACAGCGTCGAGTTCAGGCAGAACTGGCCGAGGTAGATACCCCACAACTTGCGCTTGCTGAGAACGATGCCCAGATCGGACCAGCTGAATTTGGCCTTGACCTTGGCCGTCTCGGCCTGGATATCCACCAGCCCGCCGCCTTCGCGGATCAGGTCGATTTCCGCCTGGTTGGTGCCTTTGAAATCGCGCGGCTCGCGATACACCGCGTACCAGATCAGCGCCCAGAGAATGCCCACCGCGCCGGTGGCGACGAACACCATGTGCCAGCCGAATGCATGTTGCAGCCACGCCAGCACCGGGGTCAGGAAGGCCAGACCGACAAACTGCCCGGAGGTGTAAAACCCGATTGCCGTGGCGCGTTCGCGCTCAGGGAACCAGGTGGTAACCACGCGGCTGTTGATCGGATAGGCCGGCGCTTCCAGCGCACCGACGGCCATGCGCAGCACGAACAGGGCGATGAAGCTGCTGACGAAACCGAGCATCACCGTGGCCACCGACCACAGCAGCAGCGCGACGCTGTAAAGGATCCGTGGCGGCACGCGATCGACCAGCCAGCCGCCGGGGATCTGCATCGCGGCGTAAGTCCAGCCAAAGGCGGAGAAGATCAGACCGACATGGACCGGATCAATGCCCAGCTCACTGGTCAGCGCCGGCGCGGCAATCGACAGGTTGCTGCGGTCGAGGTAATTGATGACCACGGTGATGAACAGCAACACCATGATGAAAAATCGCTTGCGGCTAGGCGTGACTAAAGACGCCTGCCCGGAGAGGGTGTGCGTTTGCATGAGAGATGCCTCTTTTTATGTTTGTTGAGGTCATGACGCAGATCTCCTCTCCCTGGAGATCAAAAACTGTGGGAGCGACGGTGCGACGATTCGACCTGCTCGCGAAAGCGTCGGGTCAGTCACATGGATGGCGGATGTGACATTGCATTCGCGAGCAGGCTCGCTCCCACAGGGATCAGTGCTGAATCAGAAGATCACCACTCGGCAAAGCTGCCATCGGCATGACGCCAGATCGGGTTGCGCCAGCGGTGGCCGACCGCCGCACGCTCGATCACGTATTCCTCGTTAATTTCGATGCCCAGCCCCGGGCCGTTTGGAATCTTCACGAAGCCTTGGTCGTAGTCGAAGACGCGCGGATCCTTCACATAGTCGAGCAAGTCGTTGCTCTCGTTGTAATGGATGCCGAGGCTCTGCTCCTGGATAAACGCGTTGTAACAAGCCGCGTCGAGTTGCAAACAGGCCGCCAGCGCGATCGGTCCCAGCGGGCAATGCAGTGCCAGCGCGACGTCGTAGGCTTCGGCCATGTTGGCGATCTTGCGGGTTTCGGTGATGCCGCCAGCGTGGGAGGCATCCGGCTGGATAATGTCGACGTAGCCTTCGCTCAACACCCGTTTAAAGTCCCAGCGCGAGAACAGCCGCTCGCCCAGGGCAATCGGCGTACTGGTCAGCGGCGCCAGTTCTTTCAGCGCTTCGTAGTTTTCGCTGAGCACCGGTTCTTCGATGAACATCAGCTTGTACGGGTCGAGCTCCTTCATCAGCACCTTGGCCATCGGCTTGTGCACGCGGCCGTGGAAGTCAACGCCGATACCGACGTTCGGCCCCACCGCATCACGCACGGCGGCAACGTTGGCCAAGGCGAGGTCGACTTTCTCGAAGGTGTCGAGGAACTGCAATTCTTCGGTGCCGTTCATTTTCACCGCCGTGAAACCACGGCTTACTGCTTCTTTCGCCGCACGCGCGGTGTCGGCCGGACGATCGCCGCCGATCCACGAGTACACACGAATCTTGTCGCGTACCTGGCCACCGAGCAGATCGCTGACCGACACGCCGAGGGCCTTGCCCTTGATGTCCCACAACGCCTGATCGATACCGGCCAGTGCGCTCATGTGGATCGCGCCGCCACGGTAGAAGCCGCCGCGATAAAGCACCGTCCAGATGTCTTCGATATTGCGTGGGTCTTTGCCGATCAGGTAGTCGGACAATTCTTCCACCGCTGCGGCAACCGTGTGCGCGCGCCCTTCGACCACGGGCTCGCCCCAACCGGTCACGCCCTCGTCGGTTTCGACCTTGAGGAAGCACCAGCGCGGCGGAACGATGAAGGTCGTGAGTTTGGTGATTTTCATCTCTGCTCTCTTTTGTAAATGCAGCTTTTATTAGATGCAGCGCACACAGCGCCAAAAAGTCTTAACGCAGGGCTTTCCAGGCAGCCACGTAGGCCTTGGCATTGACCTCCACTTGCTGCGGGGTCATGCCCGGTTTGAACAGGCCGGAACCTAGGCCGAAACCTTTCACCCCGGCGTCGATAAAGGCCTGCATGTTGTCCGGCGTAATCCCGCCGACCGGCGCGAGCACCGTGCCGGCTGGCAACACCGCGAGCCAGGCTTTGACGACTGCCGGGTTCATTTGCTCGGCCGGAAACAGCTTGAGAATGTCCGCACCCTCGGCCAAAGCGGCGAAGGCTTCGGTCGGCGTGGCCACACCCGGCGACAGGTACAGCCCCGCCGCTTTCGCCGCGCGCAACACCTTGGCATCACTGTGCGGCATGACGATCACTTGTCCGCCAGCAGCTTTGACCTGCTCGACCTGCTCGGGGGTGAGCACCGTGCCGGCACCGATCAGGCAATCGGCGGGCAGCGCGTCGCGCAGGATGCGGATACTTTCGTATGGCGATGGGGAATTGAGCGGTACTTCGATGACGCGAAATCCGGCGGAATACAGGACTTCTCCGACAGCCGCCGCTTCCTGCGGTTGCAGGCCACGCAGAATCGCGATCAGACCGTTTTGTGCCAGTGCTTGCTTGAGCATGTCAGGCCTCCAGTCAGGGTTAACGGGATGAGGAATCGATCAGTCCGGCGGCACGCGCCAGTTGCCACAGGCCACGCTCGGTCGCCTGCTCGGCCAGCGTTACCTGAGCAAAGCCGCAGACGTCGAGGGCACGTTGGTAGCGCGTGCACAATTGCGCATTGCCGATGAGCACGATCGCTGGAAGGTTCGCTTGATTGCGCCGGCGCCGCTGCACATTGGCAAGCGCTGCCAGCTCATGGCCGATCATCAGGCCGGAGAGATAATCCGCCTGAGCAGTCGGGCTCAATTCACCGGTCAGGCCAAGGGTGCGGGCGCTGAACAAGGTCGAGAGCACACCGAGCTCGGCATCCGTCGACAGCGCGATTTGCACGCCGCGATCGAACGCTTGCGCATCGAAGGCCGCGCTCGGTTGCTGGGTACGGCCAAGGATGCTGTGCTCGCTGAGCACGGCAAAAACTTCGCCGGTCATGAACGTATCGAAATGGATGATGCGGCCATCGACCACCTCCACCCATTTCGAGTGGCTGCCGGGCAGGCCGATCAGCAGATCATTACCCGCCTCGGCCGGCAGACTTTGCAGCACGCCGAGGACTTGGGTTTCTTCGCCGCGCATTACATTGGGCAGTCGCGAACGCTGGATCACGCCCGGAACGATATGCACCGGCTTGCCGCGCAGACTGATAACGGTTTGTAGGGAATTTCCGAGATGAGCGACGTCGGCGGGCGTTTCGCAGTAAGCCGCTTCGCGCCAGCCCTGCGCACTGCCGACCATGCCGCAAGCGATCACCGGCAGATCCGGCTGCGCATCGAGCCAGTCACCGCAGGCCTCGTCAAAGGCCAGTTCAAAACCATCGGCGCATTCACGCCCGTGGATGATTCGCGGGGTCTTGGGCAACTGCATGATCCCGGACGACAGCGCACGCTGCTCCAGCACCACACCGTCCGCCGCGAGTTTGTAAGCACGTAATGAGGTCGTCCCCCAATCGAGCGCGATCAATTGCGCCTGCATCGCTTCACCTGTTTTGTTTTTGGCAGTGAGTGCGATGGACTATAAACCCGAGGGACGGGAAATCTCAATATATAAATATCAATCCCACATTGTGGGATTATGCATTTTAGCTTTTGGCTTGCATAAAGGATGGCTCAGTCGCGCTGGCGAATCGGTCGGGCCTACGGGCCCGAAATGCCCGTATCAATCAGCGAGCCCTGCCACCTCAGTATTTATTGACTTCTCTCATTAGATCTTCAACTGGAATCTCCATGACCTTCGATAAATAGATCTTGTAAGAGTATGAGTTGATTCTGACTTTACAAGCTATTGACTGTTGACGAGCCAGCAATGCCTTTAACTCATCGTTACTCATAAGCGCATAACTTGTCGATTCCTTAACCTTGTAAAACATCAGATCTGCTTTAAAGACCATCCCTTCCCCTGAATTTACCGGCTCTAGCCAGCCCTCGCCGTATTCCTTCAGATTCTGCGCCGTTGAGAAATCCGTCTTTTGATCAAAAGAACAGAGAAGCGATTGGCTTATTTTTGACTCGAATAACTGCCCCACATCAACGTCAGAAGAAAACTTGACTTGGTAAATATTTCGATTTAGATAACGCTCCGTACTCATGTACTCAATATGGGCAGTTGGCCGCCCGTGACTGATAGCGCATGACGCACAGACCAAAAACATTAAAACCAGTAAAAATTTACGCACATTTCCGCCCCTTGAAATGCAATACCACTGACTGCATAAGAACATCCCTAGCAGACATTCCGCTACTTAATACGGCAATGTAAATAGCCCAGGCGTCGGCGTGGTTCACATCTACCCGGCCGTTCATGTTCGGGCCGCTTGTCATGTCCCACTGCTCTCCAAAATCCGCCACGAGATCAGAAAAGTTCCAGTCTTTGGCATCAGCCCTTACATTCACCCAATATTCAGCTTTGGGAGTAGGCTCTTTTTGATAAATATTAGATATGCCCCATACGATCTGGCCCTCTCCGACGGGATCCAAAGTAACCAATACCGCGACTCGATAGCCTTTATCGGACAGCACTTTAGACAGATGAGCTCCATTCCAGCCCCCCAGGCTATGGCCGACGATGTAAACGGGAGTTGTGAGATCAGGAATCTTCGCCAACACATTCGCTTTCAATCCCTCGTCACTGATGAAGTCGTTATAACCGATGTGATACGCGTCGTAGGTATCAGCGCAAAGGCCTTCGGCATCCATATTCTTGATGAATATTTTCAGCGCCTCCGCCACATTATTGTTCGGTCCCGTTCCGTAATAACTCTCCTTGTCTCCCGCCCCTCCGACGAAAAATAAAACAATTTTTTTCGGGCTAACCGTAGCCTGCTTTACGGTCGCGTCGGTTTTACATGTTAATTCGTGTGTCACGACCAATCTTTGACAGCCTTTCAATTGCGAATTTTCAGCGGCCATGGCTTCTTACTCTACGAACAATTTGATGGATTCAGGCAGGTGCGAGCTCACCGTGTGAGTGAAACCCTTGCCATCGGTAACGCCGTGTTCGACGCGTCCATCACCGCGTTGAATCGCGTAGGGATGATTCGGCATGGGCTCTCCTGTGATCTCATTGATCACTTGCATCCGATCGTTGAAATGCACCGGCATCGGCAACAGCCCGCTAAACGCAGCCCCTCCCCCACTTTGGCCGATGATCACCGTGCCCGAGCCACCGATCACGACATTGCCATGCCCACCAGTGCTATCGAGCATCGCGGCGTTCAGGCCGTTAATGAAAACAGTGCCGGAGACCGCTCCGGTGATAGGGCTGCCACACGCTGATTTATCGGTCATGCGTGCAGCAGCGAGGCCGTCGAAGAATACGTCCGGCGAGCCGGAGACAATCGGGTTGGTGCCATGACCTGGCAGTGGGCAGGCGGTTGGGTCGGTGACGCGTGCTGCGGGTTTACCACTCAATTCAAAGCTCCTTGCTTAAGGGGTGCCGGGGATGGCTGATAGATGTCGATGTCGGTCGCGGCAAAGCGCCAGCGATTGTCGACCGGGTCGAACAGAGCATGACAATGCTCCCGGCTTTCAGGTGATGTCGCGGTTTGTATGGCACGCCAGGCTTCGTTGGCTTGCCACCTCAACTCGGCAGGCGTTGCATCATCAAGTTCGTTGAGCCAGGCGTTGTAATTGCGCAGGTGATTGCGCTCGAAAGTCGATTGCAGCAAGTCGCCCATTTCCACGCCAAGGTCCAGATGATGCCTGGAGGTCCAGCGCCCCACTTCGGAGTAGACGTGCCAGCCCATCGGGATCAACGCACCGTTTTCCAACAGAGAATGGCCGGCGAGAGCGACGAAGCCGCAACAGATGTGCAGCATCAGCCAGCCTTGATGAGCGTCGATAATCGCTGTGGGATCAAAGGTTCTCAGCGCTACCACACGGTATTCGCCGAGGCCGGCGCTGCGCGACATCAACTCAGCGTCGAGCCGCGACACGAAAGCCCGAATAGCCAGGCCGCCGGTGCGCTGGGCCATGCAGAGGATTTCGACAGCCTGTCGATTCGGGTCGTCAGAAGAGCCGGTGGTTTTCACCAGACCATACAGACGCATGGACGCCTGCAGTCCGCTCATAGCTGGTCACTCATTGACGCAGCGAGGGCTCCACAGGCGCGGAGAAATTTTGCCAGATGCATTGCAGGTGTCGTCCGTGAGCGCGCAAAAATGGCGCACAGAATGCCGGACTAGAGCGGTGGCGACAACTGAATCAGCAGTAGATTGCCATCATTGTGCTCAGCCCTCGGCAAATTCGCGCAACACCTTCCCATCCATGCGATACCGCACCCATTCCTCCTGCGGTTGCGCACCGAGGGATTTGTAGAATTCGATGGCCGGAGTGTTCCAATCCAGCACACTCCATTCGAAGCGGCCGCAGTCGTTGGCGCAGGCGATTTTTGCCAGGTGGCGCAATAAGGTTTTGCCGGCGCCGCCGCCGCGCTGTTCGGGGGTGATGTAGAGGTCTTCGAGGTACAGGCAGTTGCTGCCCAGCCACGTAGAATAACTGAAGAAGAACACCGCAAAGCCGATTGGCACGCCGTCGCGCAGGCAGATCAGGCCATGGGCGGTCGCGCCTTCGCCGAACAGGCTGCGTTCGATGTCGGCGACGCTGGCGATGACTTCGTGACGGGCCTTTTCGAAATCTGCCAGTTCGGTGATGAAGGCGAGGATTTGCGGCGCATCGCTGGGGGTCGCAGGGCGGATTTCGATCGTCATGAACGGGCCTTGTGTGCAAATTAAAGCGCCATACTAAGGCGCGCAGCGGCGCTCGTCACATGGCAAACATCCTGACTTGCCCAATTTGTTGAACACCGTCGCCCTTGTGGGAGCGAGCCTGCTCGTGAAAGCATTCTGTCAGTTGAATCAACGTCTGATTGAAATGACGCCTTCGCGAGCAGGCTCGCTCCCACAGTTGATACCGCACATTCTGAAAGGATGCTTATGACCGTTAACTGTTTTGCACCCATGGAAACACTGAAGATCGGCATCGTCTGAACAGCAGACATGCGACCCCGGCGAAGACCGTTCGTCGATCATCAGGCACCAAACCGTCATCAGGGCTGACCAACCAAGTGTAAGGATTCCAATCACTGGAGAAGCCCTATGATCCTGTCAAGGTTGACCGCTTTAGTCTTCAGCGCCCTGCTCTGCCCTGCGGTGTTCGCCGCCTCTTCCACGGCAGCGGGCACTGGCCCTACCGATCCGACCCCGCCACGCGCGCCCGCCATTAACAGTGCTCCCGGTATGAATACCGATGGCTCCGGCGTGCCGCTGATCAATCAGCCGCCCGCCACCGGCACCGATCCGCGCACTCAAGGCAGCGATCCGGGCCGTCAGGGTGGCATGAACACGCCTGACTCTCCTGCCACTGCGCCTGACAATGCCGGCCCCGGTGTCGGTTCGAAAACCACCACCGGTGGCTCCGGTTCCGAAGGTGCCGGTCAGTAGTTCGCCGACGCGAGCGCCCTATTCACTCCCATGAAGAGGTAACCATGAACGTCGACAAAGACCTGGAAAAAGAAGTCCTCACCCGCCTGCTGCACGCCCATCCCAACGGCCTGGGCAAGGAGGTGCTGGACAATTACCGGGGCGAGAGAGTCGTGGCCAGCGCCCTCGCCGCCCTGCAGGATCGCGGGCTGATTCACCATGGTCATGTGACCTTGAGCGAAGCAGGCGAACACTCGCTGAACCTGCCGATCAAGCTCAGTTCTGCCGGCGTCGAAGCGGCGCGCAAACTGGATCTGCAGTAGTGCCAAGCCGCTCGCCGTCGAAGCGGCGAGCGGCCGGATCCGCAACTTGAGGAGATATCCCATGCCTCGTGGAAGCAAAGACAAATACACCAGCGAGCAGAAGCGCAAAGCCGAGCACATCGAAGACGGCTACGAGAAAAAGGGCGTGTCGAAAGATGAGGCTGAGGCGCGCGCCTGGGCGACGGTGAACAAACAGTCCGGCGGCGGCGAAAAGTCCGGTGGCTCGGGGCGCAAGAAGCCCGCCAGTGCCAAGTCGGAAGATCGCAAAGAGTCATCGCGGCGCGCGGTGTCCAGCCGCAAGGGCCATTCACGCAACAGCGAGACTTCTAAGGATACGCAGACTGTCGATAGCCTGATGAAGGAAGCCCGAGCGAAGAATATTCCGGGGCGGTCTTCAATGCGCAAGCAGGAGTTGATTGAGGCGTTGCGCAAGGCTGGCTAGAAAGACGCCCACTGTAGGAGCTGCCGAAGGCTGCGATCTTGTGCTTCTCAAGATCAGAAGATCGCAGCCTTCGGCAGCTCCTACAGAAGATTTGTATACGACTTAGATCCTATGTGGGAGCGAGCCTGCTCGCGAAGGTTTGAGGTCAGCCGCCGCAGGACTCGCGGATAAACGCATCCACCTCCGCCCTCCCCGGCGATGTAGCCGGCCCCCAGCGAGTCACCGCCAGCGCCGCCGCCGCATTCGCCCGCCGCGCCGCTTCCGCTGCATCCAGCCCCTGGGCCAATCCAGCAACAAACACCCCGGCATGCGCATCGCCGGCACCATTGCTGTCCACTGCTTTCACAGCAAATCCCGGCACCTGCCGACGTTCACTGCCCTGCTGAATCCAGCAACCCTGCGGCCCGTCGCGCACCACCATCAGCACACTTTCCGGCAGCAGTTCCGCGAGGCGATCCATCGCGACACCAATCTCATCGGCTCCGGTAAATCGCAGCGCCTCGACACTGTTGCTGGTCCACACATCGATGCGCGGCAGCAAAGCTTGAATCATCGGAGCCTCAGGCGATTCCACCAGCGGCCCTGGATCGAACACCACGTTGACCGACGCCGGCAGTGCCAGCGTCCAGTCGAGCAACGCCTGCGCCTTGCCCTCGTGCAGCAGACTGTAGCCGCTGAGATAAACGTAATCGCCGGGCTCGGCAGCCACGCTGTTCAGATCGTCCTCGGTCACCTCGCCTTCGGCGCCGATGTAGGAAATGAAACTGCGTTCAGCCGAGGCATCGGTCAGCGCCACGCACAAACCGGTATCGCGCTTGGCCGATTCGCGGATGCCGATGCTGATACCTTCCGCGTGCATCGCTTGGCGTGCCAAATCACCGAAACGTCCCGTGCCATGGCGACCGAGATAGACCACCGGCAGGCCATTACGCACCGCCGCCGCCATCACGTTGAAGCCGCCGCCGGCTTCGAAACCCGCCGATTGCGCCAACACGTCGCCGCCAATCTGCGGCAATTTATCTACGGCCATGACCAGGTCGATGATGACCTGGCCGGTGTGCAACATCTTAGGCATGAGCATTCTCGGGTTGCGCGGCGCGACGATCTTTCGCGCCGCCCAGTATCAGGTAAAGGCCACCGGCGACGACGAAGGTCACGATCCAGCCGAGGCCGTTGTGGCCCAGCCAGGAATCGGACAGAAAGCCCTTGAACCAGACGTTTTCCGCCGTGGTGCCGATGGTGGTGAAGCTGAAACCGAGGACGATGGCGATCGCCCAGGCGCCAAACGCGCGCCACTCGATGCCGCCGCGATACCAGTAGGCACTGCTCGGGCTGACGTCGAGCAGGTCTTTGGGGCTGTAGTAGTGACGGTGAATCAGGTCGACCACGAAGATCCCGACCCAGGCAGTGATCGGCACTGCCAGCAGGGAAATGAAGGTAATGAACGGGCCGTAGAAACTGTCGGCGATCAGCATGAAGTAGATCGAGCCGGCGAAGATCGCGACGATATCCACCACTACCGCGTAGACGCGTTTCACCTTCAGGCCCAGGGTCAGCGTGGTCAGGCCGGCGGAGTACACCGACAGGTTGTTCGACAGCAGCAGGCCACCGAACGCGGTGATCAGGTACGGCACGGCCATCCACGTCGGCAGCATGTCGCGGATCGCCACGATCGGGTCAGTCGCCGAAGCCAAGTCATTGTTGCCCACCGACAACAAGCCACCGAGGGTGATCAGCAGCACCAGCGGAATCCCTGCGCCGAACGCCGCCGACGCCACCAGGCGCACAGCCTTGACGCTGCGATGCTGATAGCGCGACATGTCAGCGCCAGCGTTGGCCCAGCCGATGCCAGTACCGGCGGCCATGGTGCCGATGCCGATGATCATTGCGCTCAGCGGCGCCGGCGTGGCGTTGAACACCGCACTCCAGTCGATGGTCGCGCAGAGAAAACCGCCGACGAGAATGTTCAGCGCGCCGAACACGTACGTCGCCCACTTCTGGATTACCAGCAGGGTCGCGTGGCCGAGGCCGGACACTGACAAGGTCAGCAGGACGAAGATGGCGATAAAGATCAGCGTCAGTATCGGCGCACTTTTCGCCTCGACCGGCGAGCCAAACAGGATCGAACACAGCGACAGCAGGACGAAGGCTGCGGTGGTGGTGTTGACGGTTTCCCAACCCAGACGCGACATCAGCGAAACCAGCGTCGGGCCGATGTTGCCGCGTACGCCGAAGATTGCCCGCGACAGCGTCAGACTCGGCGCGCGGCCACGACGCCCGGCAATCGAAATAATCCCGACCACGGCAAACGAACCGGCGGCACCGAGGATGGCGACGATGATCGCCTGCCAGATCGCCAGCCCGCGAAACGCCACCAGCGTGGCTCCCAGCGGCAGGCCGAGGATGGAAATATTCGCGGCGAACCAGACCCAGAACAGTTGCAGCGGATGACCGTTGCACTCGGCTTCCGGCACGGGCTCGATGCCCCGGGTTTCCAGTTGCCCGACGCTCTGCCCGGCGGTTGATGAACTCATGAAAATGCTCCTGTTTGCCTTTTTTGTGGTTGTGGCAATGATGCAAAACGACAAGACAACCGGCCTTCCGAGGCCTGTCTGTGCGATCCATTGCTGTGTGAATTCTTTAGAAATGCGCCGCCCCTTTCGCGAGCAGGCTCGCTCCCACAAGGAACTGCATTCCAATTGTGGGAGCGAGCCTGCTCGCGAAGAGGCCAGCCAGTCAACGCAAGGCCAACAGCCCCTGCACCAACGGCTCAAGCTGCAGATGATTAACAGCTTTCACCGTCTCGATCATCGGCTGCGGCCAGCACCCAAGCCCCAGGCAGGCCCCGAGCATGGCGCCGAGAATCGCCGCGATGGTATCCGTGTCGCCGCCCAGGCTGGCAGCCATGCACAGCGCTTCGAATGCCGTCATCTCGCCGATGGCCACTTGCTGGGCCAGTGCGAATGAAACCACCACCGACTCCTGCGACGCCACCGATGTACCGATCACGTCGTAGAGCAGATCGGCGAGCAGTGCTTTGTCGCTGTCGACGCTGATGCTGCGTGCCCAACTGATGCGCGAGGCCATGCGCCCTCCGGCCACCCAGTGCCCGTGGGCTTCCGCTTGCTGGGCCATCTGCTGGCCAAGGTTCAGCGCCTCGCCCAGATCGACGCCGTTGATCCCAGCGGAGACCACCGCCGCCACCGCCGCCGCACTGGAAATCCCCAGCGTGGTGTTATGCGTCACTTGGCACGCCTGCACGACCGCCGCAATGAAGCGCTGCGGATCGGCCATATTCGCGGCGATGCCGACGGGAGTAATGCGCATCGCCGCGCCATTGGTAGTGCCGTAGCGCCCGGCTTCTTCCGGCGAATGCCCGGCGAGGATCATTTCAATGGCGCGTTTGGTCGAGGGGCCGAGCAAGTCCTGCGAGCCTTTGGCCTGCATCTCGGCTTCCCATTCGATCAAGCGCTGGGCGAGGACCGCCGGTTCGATGCGGCCGTGGCCTTCGACCAATAACTCGCCGACCAGAATCGCCTGTTCGGTGTCATCGGTGATCGAGCCCTTGGGCATGTTCGCGGCGATCGGTTGCAAGGGACCTGCGTCTTGCAGATCAGTGATCTGGCCGAAGCGCGCCTTGATGGTTTCGCGATCGAGCGACTGCGTCGGCATGCCCAGCGCATCACCCAGGGCCAGACCATAGAAAGCGCCAAGCGCACGGTCGAGCGCGGTCATTTCGATTCTCCAAATTGCAGGTGCAGACGAAAATGCACCGGGTCGAGCAGGCTTTCGACCTGCTCCATGAAACGGTTCTGCCGGTCGTAGGTGGTGCGCAGGGCTTTGAGAAAAACCGTGCCGACCGGACGGCCGAGCAGCTCGGCATCTTCAGCATTCAACGGCTCGGCGCCGATCCACTGATCGCCGCGCTCGCCGATATAGCCGTAGGCGGCCAGGGTGATGGTCAGGGAGTTGTCGATCAAACCGACGCGGGGCAGGCTTTCCAGGCCGCCGTTGGCCGGCATCAAGGAGCGCTCGAGAGACACCAGCGTACCGTCGGTGGCGCGCCGGCGACGGTCGAGGGTGATGAATTGATCGGTGCCGAACCGCACCAGCAGATCCGGACGGGTCACCGCTTCGAGACGCAGCACTTCGGTATTGATCAGCGCCCCGCTGTCGGCCAGCGCCTGCGCCCAGCCGCTGCGCTGGTCGAGCGCGACACCGTCGAAGGTGACGATGGAGCCAACCCCGCTCTGCGTGGCGATGTATTTACGCCGCTTCAGTTCGGCCAGCGCTTCACGCAAGGTGCCACGGCTGACCTGGAATTCCTGAGCCAACTGATGTTCGCCGGGCAATAGAAAGCCGTCCTCCATGAGGCCGCTTTCGATGCGTCGGACGAGCTCGTCGACCACCCTTTGTTTCTTGTCGAATCGTACCTGTCTAATCATGTACAAATTGATAACCGAAACGGTCGCTGACGAGCAAGAATTATTTAAGGGAGATGACAGAAGGCAGGAATGGCGCGATCAGCTGTGGGAGCGAGCCTGCTCGCGAAGGCGGTATCCCTGACACATCAACGCTGGATGTGCCAATGCCTTCGCGGGCAGGCTCGCTCCCACAGGGAAGTGCTTGTGTCAGCGCTGTTTCAAGCGGTCAATGACCACAGCCAAAAGCAGAATCGAACCACGAATCACATACTGATAAAACGTGTCGATGTTCTTCAGGTTCATCGCGTTCTCGATGATCGCCAGAATCAACACACCGGCAATCACATGGCGGATCATGCCAATCCCGCCGCTCAGCGACACCCCGCCCAGTACGCAGGCAGAGATTACCGTCAGTTCAAAACCCTGACCAATCATCGGCTGCCCGGAAGTCATCCGCGACGCCAGAATCACACCCGCCAGCGCGCCGACCACACCGTGCACGGCGAAGATGATGATCTTGGTCCGGTCAACGTTGACGCCCGCCAGCAACGCCGCTTCCTGGTTGCCACCGATGGCCATGGTGTTGCGCCCGTAGGTGGTGTAGTTCAGCAGCCAGCCGAAGAACAGAAAGCAGACAATGGTGATCAGGATCGGCACCGGCACACCAAACAGCTGGCCATTGCCGAAGACGAAGAACGATTCCTGCGAAACGCCGACCGCTTTGCCGTTGGCAAAGATATAGGCCAGACCGCGCACGATCTGCATGGTCGCCAGCGTCGTGATCAGGGCATTGACGCGCAACTTGGCAATCACGATGCCGTTGATCAGTCCGACGATCAGGCCCATCACCAGTGCCGCGCTGACGCCGAGAAATACGCTGTTGGTGTCACGCATCACCACCGCCGCGACAACGCCGGCACAGGCGATCACTGAGCCGACCGAGAGGTCGAAGTGCCCGGATGCCAGGCAATAAAGCATGGTGCACGCGGCGATGCCGGTGGTGGAAATCGCCAGACCCAGGCCACGCATGTTCAGCGGCGAGAGGAAGTTGTCGATCAGCAGTGTGCAGGCGACAAAGATGCCGATCGCCGCCAGCAGCATGACCCAGTCATCGAGGAAGCGCCGCAGGTCCAGCGGTTTGCGCTCGGTCGGCAGGGTTTCGTTTTGCGTAGTCATCATAGTCACCTCTCAGTTCGCCACGCCGTCAGCGCGGTGGCGTGGCAAAGCCAGTTGCAGCAGGTTGGATTCATTGGCCTGGTCGCGGCTGACTTCGCCGCGCAGGGCGCCTTCGCACAGCACCAGGATGCGGTCGGAAATGCCCATCACTTCCATCAGATCGCTGGACACCACGATCACCGAAATGCCGTCGGCGGCGAGGTTATGAATGATCTGGTAGATCTCGGCCTTGGCGCCGATGTCGATGCCACGGGTCGGTTCGTCGAGCAGCAGGACTTTCATCGGCATCGACAGCCAGCGACCGAGAATGGCCTTCTGCTGGTTGCCGCCGGAAAGGAACTTGATCTGCTGGCCGGCGTGCGGAGTTTTCACTTTCAGGGCCTTGATCTGCTTGTCGGCGTTGCCCTTTTCCCACAAGCCGCGAATCAGGCAGCCGAGCCCGGAATGCGCACCACGGGCACTGATGTTGATGTTCTCGGCGACGCTGGCCAGGGGGATGATGCCTTCTTTCTTGCGATCTTCCGGGCACAGCAGAATGCCGGCGGCAATCGCGTCACGGGGCGAGCGCAGCTTCAGCTCATGACCGCGCAATTCGAGACGGCCGGCGGTGTTGCGCTCCAGGCCGCTGAGCAGGCGAAACAGCTCGGTGCGCCCTGCCCCGACCAGCCCGAACAGGCCAAGGATTTCGCCTTTGTGCGCTTCGAAACTGATCGGCTCGCGCAGGCCCGGGCCGAGCAGGCCGTCGACTTTCAACGCCACGGCGCCACGCGGGCGATGGCGGTAATCGTAGATATCCTGAATATCGCGGCCGACCATGCAGGTCACCAGTTGATCGTGGGTCAACTGGCTCATGTCATCGAAGGTACGCACGTAGCGGCCGTCCTTGAACACGGTGACGGCGTCGCAGATACGGAAGACTTCTTCCATGCGATGGGACACGTAGAGCACCACTTTGCCTTCGTCGCGCAGACGCCCGATGATCGCCATCAAGCGATCGATCTCGCGCGCCGAGAGGCTGCTGGTCGGCTCATCGAAAGCGATAACGTGGGCGCCGCGCGACAGCGCCTTGGCAATTTCCACCAATTGCCGCTGGCCCAGCGACAAGCGTCCGACCTTGGTTTGCGGATCGATTTCGTCGGCCAGGCCTTTCAGGCAATTCAAGGCTTTCTGGCGCAGCTCACCGCGATTGATCAAGCCGAAACTGGCCGGCAGATGACCGAGAAACAGGTTTTCGGCCACGGTCATTTCCGGGACCAGATGCAGTTCCTGGTGAATCACCGCGACGCCGCTGCCGATGCTGTCAGCGGTGGACTTGAACGCCATCGCCTGCTCGCCGATCTGCAGCTCGCCGCTGCTCGGAATGTAAGCACCACCGAGAATCTTCAGCAGGGTCGATTTGCCCGCGCCGTTCTCGCCCATCAGGGCATGAACCTGGCCGGGGTGGGCGACGAAGCTGATGCCGTCGAGCGCTTTCACGCCGGGAAAGGTCTTGCCGATCCCGTTGAAGCGCAGGCTGCCGCTGGCGCCGTGTTGTTCTTGTGTCTGTACTTGCGCGTGCATAAAGCCACCTCTTCACACCGAAAAACGGCCCGGCTGCCCGGGCCGTCGCTGCCTCAGTTCCACAAGCCGATTTTTTCCAGCTCTTGCTTGAAGTTTTCGCGGGTGATCAGGGTGACGTCATCCATGGCGGTGTACTTCGGCGGCTCTTTGCCGGCGGTGATCCACTCGTACATCATTTCGGCGGTCTTGTAGCCTTCGATGTGCGGGCTTGGCAGCATCGAACCGAAGAAGCCGCTGTTAGGCTTTTTCAGTTCGCCGATGGCGTCGGTGCCGTTGATGCCGATGCCGATCACGTTGCTCGCGGCAAAACCGGCCGCTTCGGTGGCACGCACGCCGCCGAGCACGGTGTTGTCGTTCATGCCGCCGATGATCAGGTTTTTCGCCGCGCTCGGCAGTTTCACCAGCGCCGAGTTGGTGGCATCCATGCTGCCCGGTACGTCGAGGGTTTTCAGTGCGGCGAAGAGGATGTGGTCCTCAGGCATGCCGGCCTTTTTCAGCGCATCGACCGAACCGTCGGTGCGCTTCTTGCCGGTGTCGAGTTCGTTGTAGGTGTTGACCACCGCGTAGGTGTCTTTCCAGTCCCAGTTACGCTTCTTCGCTTCGGCGGCCATCGCGGCGCCCTGCTTCTGGCCAACTTCAAATGCGGCCATGCCCAGGTACGGCACGTCTTCCATGAATTTGCCGTTGGCGTCGACAAAACGGTCGTCGACGGCAATCACTTTCAGATCGTTGATCTTGGCTTTGGCCATGATGGCAGGGCCCAGAGACACGTCCGGCGGGCAGATCACGAAGCCCTTGGCGCCGTTGGCGGCGAGGCTGTCGATCGCCGAGAGGGTTTTCTCGCCATCGGGCACGGCGATCTTGATCAGTTCAAAGCCTTTGTCCTTGGCGGCTTTTTCGGCAAAAGCCCATTCGGTCTGGAACCACGGTTCTTCGGCCTGCTTGACCAGAAAACCGATCTTCACCGCGTCGGCGGCGAGCAGCGCGCTGCTCAGGCTGAACGCAGTGACCGCCAGGGCAGTGCTGCACAGGGTACGAATCCCGAAACGACGTTTCATCAGATGACTCCTTGTTATTTTTTTTGAGCAAGGTTTGAAAAGCGTTGAAGCGTGTTCTCAGTGAAGCTGGTTGAAAATAGTCATATCGTATGATGATTGGATTTCAAGCGTAGTTCAGCGCTGGAAATCCGTTTCATTCAGTCGTGGTACATCACCGAGCGACCACCATCGATGGTGATGCACGAAGCGTTGATAAACGGTGCCTCATCGCTGGCCAGGAACACTGCCGTCATCGCCACTTCGATCGGCTGGCCGATGCGCTTGGGCGGATGCAGATCAAAGGCGCGCTGCCGTTCGGCGTGCGGATCGGCAAAGCCGTTCCAGTAATCGACGTTCAATTGCGTTTCGATGTAGCCCGGCGCGATGGCGTTGACGCGAATGCCCTTGGCCGCGTATTCGATGCCGAGGGCGCGGGTCAGGCCGAGCAGGCCATGCTTGGCCACCGGGTACGGGAAGCAACCGGGAATGATGTGGCTGGAATGGGTCGAGGCGATGTTGATGATGCTGCCCACACCCTGCTTGATCATCTGCGGCAGCACGGCTTTGCAGCCATACCAGGCGCCGTCCAGATCGATGGCGAAGCAACGGCGCCAGTCCTCTTCGGTCATCTGCAAAGGATCGCGGAACACATTGACCCCGGCGCAGTTGACCAGCACGTCGATGCGGCCATGCAATTCCACGGCGCGTCGGGCCAGGGCGTGCAGATCCTGCTGATTCGATACGTCAGCCTTGAGCGCTTGCACGTCATGGCCCTGATCCCGCCAGTGAGCGGCGACCTGCTCGACCTTGTCGGCCTGGATATCGCTGATGAGTAATCTGGCTTGCTGCGAGGCAAAGGCGGCGACGATCGCTTCGCCGATGCCCTGAGCGGCCCCGGTCAGCAGCACGACCTTGTTTTTCAGGCGCTCGCCTTTCGGCGGGGCCGGCACTCGCGGCAATGTCAGCGCTTCAGCCATGGCTCAGGCCTCCTGCGCGCAGGCGCAAAAAAACCGGGCATCGGTGGATGTCCGGTTCTGACGGCTGGGGAAAACAAACAGGCAAGCGTCGCCGACAGCATTAAGCCGTGACGAAAGGCGGATCCCGCTTGCGCGGGCGACAAGAATTCGCTGCATCACTTCACCTGTTTTGTTCTTTTTAAGTGTGAGTGCGTGTTACTGCTGGAGCCGACTATAAACCCGACCGCCAAATAATCTCAATATATAATTTTGCATCCCATATTTTGGGATCTAGCCAGCAAAACGCGCACAGAGTTTTCCTGCAACGTCGACGCGCATGCTCAGCACCGCGCCATCCAATGGATGGTTCAGCGGACTCTTCGCGCTGGTGATGAACAGGGTTTTCAAGTCTTCGCCACCGAACACACAACTGGTCGGGCGACTGACCGGTAGATCGATCTTGCGATCCACCTGCCCGTCCGGCGTCAGGCGCAACAGGCAACTGCCGTCCCAGCGTGCATTCCACACGTAGCCTTCGGCATCCATGGCCGAGCCGTCAGGGCCGCCGTGTTGATCGGAGGAGTAAAACACCTGTGGCGCATCAAGACTGCCGTCGGTGCGGATGAAATATCGATTGAGCGTGCTGTCGAGACTTTCACCAAACAGCAGCGAGGTGCCGTCATCGCTCCACAACAAAGTGTTGGGGATGCCCAGACCGAGCAGCAGCGGTGTCACGCGCTGATCGGGATCGATACGAAACAGGCCACCGGAACGGCGCACCAGCGGCAGATCCTCGCCGTGCTCGCCGATGTTGTTTTGCATGGTGCCCAACCACAACCGGCCCAAGGCATCGCAACGGGCTTCGTTGGGGCGGTTGCCCGGTTGCGGGTCGGCGACGCAGAACAGCGTCAACCGTGGCTCGAGGCCAGGCGAATCGAGATCCAGTCGATAGACACCGCTGCTGAGCGTAACCAACGCATCGCCGCTGGCGCAGGGAATGAAGGCGGAGATGTGTTCAGGCATCTGCCAGATCTGCACGTTCTGGCCGATCAGGCGCAACGCTTGTTTGCCAGCGATATCGACCCAGTACAACGCCTGGGTCGGCGCATCCCAGAACGGGCCTTCGCCGAGTTGCGCGCGGTGTTGGGTCAGGGCGGTGCAGGTCATCTGGAATCCTTCATGTTCTTGTTGTTTCAAAGTGGGAGCAAGCCTGCGCGCGAAAGCGGCGTGTCAGTCATTGATGATGCATCTGACCTGACGCATTCGCGAGCAGGCTCGCTCCCACAGGGGATTTTCGATCTTAGCTGGCTTTGCGGTCGGCCATGACTTTCGGGTAAAAGCGTTTTATCGCCAGATCGGCGTTGTCGATCAGGGTCATGCACGCCCACACGCCACGGGTCGAATCGCGCGCGGCGATGGCATCGGCCATGTCTTTATGAATCGGCAAGGTGCGGCGCAATTCATCGGGGTCGGCGGCGGAGACTTCGAACGACACCGCCAGCAACGCGCCGAGTGCCGGGACCATTTGTTCGATGAACTGATTATGGCTGGCAGCAAGGATGCATTCGTGGAAGGCCTGGTCGGCACGGTTGTAATCAATGCCGCTGTCGACCGCACGTTCCAGTGCGTTGAAGGCCAGTTGCACCGCTTCGATCTGCTCTGGCGTTGCGCGCTCACAGGCCCAGCGCACCGCCATTGGCTCGATGGTGCGGCGCAAATCCAGCAAGTCATCGACGAAGTTTTCCGGCAAGCCGTTGCGCGACAGCCAACCGACCACTTGCGGATCGAACAGATTCCAGCGCCGGACCGGCAACACCCGCGTGCCGACCTTCGGTCCGACCTCGAGCATGCCTTTGGCGACAAGGGTCTTGATGGCTTCGCGAATCACCGTACGGCTGACGCCGAGCTGCTCACCCAGATCCGCCTCAACCTTGATGGTCTGCCCCGGCTTGACCTGGCCAGCGGCGATCCAACTGCCCAGCCAGTCAACGGTTGACGCATGAAAGCTGCTGGACATGAACACCTCAAGGCGAATCGCGATGGGTGCTTACGCTAATCATCATACGAATAACAGTCAATCGGATTTTGCAGCTTATCCATAAACCAAATGTGGGAGCGGGCTTGCTCGCGAATGCGGCGTGTCAGTCAGCAAACTATTTGACTGAACC
>NZ_JBSICA010000110.1:0-209 GCF_058245595.1 Pseudomonas sp. UF-293
TCGGTTACAGGCGAACCGAGGTTGTGCATCAACTCAGACTTTGAAACGGCCTACCAGCATCTGCAGATGCGTGCCCAATCGGGCCAGTTCAACGCTGGACGCAGCGGTCTCCCAGAGGGAAACGCATTCCAAGGTGGGAGCGAGCCTGCTCGCGAATGGCATCACCTCGGTTCCAGGCGAACCGAGGTTGTGCATCGACTCAGACTTTG
>NZ_JBSICA010000111.1:0-207 GCF_058245595.1 Pseudomonas sp. UF-293
ATTGTGGGAGCGAGCCTGCTCGCGAAAGTGCTGGGTCAGTCGGCGAAGATGTTGGATGTGCCGCTTTAGCGGGCAAGCCCGCTCCCACAGGGGTTTTGTGGCACCACCGAATCAATGGACAACACGGAACATTGTGGGAGCGAGCCTGCTCGCGAAAGTGCTGGGTCAGTCGGCGAAGATGTTGGATGTGCCGCTTTAGCGGGCAAG
>NZ_JBSICA010000112.1:0-206 GCF_058245595.1 Pseudomonas sp. UF-293
GCGCCAGTGATCGTGGTGCTGACGGTGCTGCCATTGTTGTAAACGTCATTGGCCGCAGTCGGCACGTTCACGGTGCCCACGGTGTCGCCGGCCGCAATGGTGATGGTTGAGCCGTTCGACAGGGTGACAGTTACCGGGGTTTGCGCCGGGTTGGTCAAGGTCGCGGTGTAGGTGATCTGTCCGCCTTCAACGACGTTGTTGGTCGC
>NZ_JBSICA010000113.1:0-205 GCF_058245595.1 Pseudomonas sp. UF-293
CCGCGAAAGCGGCGGCACATTCAACATCTTCGCCG
Source organism: Pseudomonas sp. UF-293 (assembly GCF_058245595.1). Classification (NCBI taxonomy): domain Bacteria; kingdom Pseudomonadati; phylum Pseudomonadota; class Gammaproteobacteria; order Pseudomonadales; family Pseudomonadaceae; genus Pseudomonas; species Pseudomonas sp. UF-293. The sequence continues at coordinate 36 of NZ_JBSICA010000113.1, forward strand.
ACTGACCCAGCGCTTTCGCGAGCAAGCTCACTCCCACAATGTTCCGTGTTGACCATTGACTCGGTGGTGCCACAAATCCCCGGTGGGAGCGGCCTTGCCCGCTAAAGCGGCACATCCAACATCTTCGCCGACTGACCCAGCACTTTCGCGAGCAGGCTCGCTCCCACAAT
>NZ_JBSICA010000114.1:0-205 GCF_058245595.1 Pseudomonas sp. UF-293
CAATGAAGATGTTGACTGTGAAGCCGCCTTCGCGAGCAAGCTCACTCCCACAGGTCGACTGCGTTCTGGCTGGAGGAATGCGATCAAAATTGTGGGAGCGAGCCTGCTCGCGAAAGCGGTGGGTCAGTCAATGAAGATGTTGACTGTGAAGCCGCCTTCGCGAGCAAGCTCACTCCCACAGGTCGACTGCGTTCTGGCTGGAGGA
>NZ_JBSICA010000115.1:0-202 GCF_058245595.1 Pseudomonas sp. UF-293
TCGCGAGCAAGCCCGCTCCCACAGGGAATCTGTCTTGAACACAAATTCAATGTTCACTGAAGATCCAGTGTGGGAGCCTGAACATTCCGCTGCCGGAAGACACCGACATTTATATGCCGATGACTTCGCGGATCATTCAGTTAACGGTGCTGGATGTGCTGGCAACGGGAATGACCCTGCGCCGTGGCGTGGATTTCCAGCC
>NZ_JBSICA010000011.1:0-184307 GCF_058245595.1 Pseudomonas sp. UF-293
ACGCAATTGGCGCTGTTCGAAGGCCGCCTTGCGGCAGCGTTAAGCCCGATTGACGAACTGCCGGATCGCTCGGCCCGACTGTATGGCGCCACCCAGGCGAAAGCGGGATTGACGGTGGTGTTTCCGCCGGCGCAGCACGGGGAATTGCGCGGGTTGCTGGAGAATATTCGCGCGGGGGTGGCGGGGGTTTCGAAGGCGAGTCTGGTCCGGACGGAGGGGATGGGGTTGTTGGTGGTGTTGGTGCAGGTGGTGAATTTGGTGGGGGCTTTGCGTGAACTGCGCAGGCAAACAGCGAATAAACGAGTTTGGCAGCCATTCGCCAATGCGATTGTCGCTACTGGGGCTGCAGGATTTACTGCTGCGCAAAGTCTTGGGGATACAGCCTTGAAAAACCGCAGTTCATTTCTGGCGACGAATCTTCAGCAGGCGGCGCTGAAAAACGTGCATGTGCAGTTGGGGAAACTGCATATTGGTTTGGGCAGTTTCACCTATGTCTCAGGTTTCCTGTCTTCGCTGCAAAGCGTGAAAAGCCATTATGCAAACTGGCAACAGGCCGTTCGCGGCGGAAGCTTTCACGCCGAGAAAAGCACTGCGTTGGCCGCGATTGGCGCGTTGGGTTCAACTGCCAATAACGGGTATGCCTTGAGCCATACCATTCACGCCGGGCACAGAGTTTTGATCGCCGAAAACGCAGCGGCAAGAGCCGCAGCCTGGGCCGCTGCTGGCACACGCCTGTCTACTGTTTTCTTTCGTTTTAACCTGGCCGGTGCGTTATTCACTGTGCTTGAACTATCGGGGGTCTGGCTGTTCAGCCGTTACAACATCAGCGCGCATGATAAATGGCTGAAAATAACGCCATGGAGCCGGGATCCGGATATGCGTGGTGATCATTCGCTCAAGGATTATCAAAATTATCTGGCTTTTTTGATTCACGCGCCCTATGTGCAACTCGGCGTGCAAGCGCATGACTCTCGACTTAAAAGCTTGCTGCTGAAAGCCAAGCCCAGCGATATCCATCTGGTCCTGCCTCGATTGACCTTGAAGGATCTGACACCCCCCTTCGGTGGGAAACCGACGCATCACTTAGCTATCGGCGCGCACCGCATTTCAGCTCCATTACACAGCCGAGGAACGCCACGAGAACAGCGGGACGTCATCAGCGACGAAATCGTAAAGAGTCTGCGCATCGTCAAGTCCATGCCGGAGGGCCTGGTGCTCTGTCTTGAGTACCCGGTAGCGCCCGACTCGGAATTCACCCCAGCAAAAGAAACACTCGAGCTGGCCATCCGCATTCAGGCTCTGGATGAGAATGGTCAATGGGTATCACGAACTCGGGTGATACATGTTGAGCCTCGCGGGAAAGGTCATTTTCCGGTGGTTTCACCTGAGCTTGTAAAAGACAAACCACCTGTACTGTTCATCGAAACACAGTTTCTGGACCCAGCCGACCATGCCGAATGACCAAGACAACGCAAGCAACCAGGCCAGGCAGGCGGGAGATATCGAACCGTTTCCAAGCGGAAAAATTACTTATCTGGCACCGTTGCCATTGCCTACCGTACAGCAACCCTTTGGACCGCAAATCGGTGAACTGAATCACGTCTTCATGGAATTCGGGATAGGACCGCCGCAAGTGTTCATGTGGCAGGTAACAGTAGGGTTGCCCTTTAGTGCAACCTTCATGATCACATGCCTTTTTCCCGCAATTGCTGGGTTTATGTTTTTTCTGGCAGGTTCGGGGTGGAATGACATATGCGGCGCCATCGAAGGAGTGTTCGATGCTTTGATTGGTACGGGCTCTTTGACCATTTTTTGTTGTTTGTGTATTAACCTGGGCGTCTGGCACCACGTCCACAAAAAACGCCTCTCCCTCATCCCAACCCGCTTCAACCGCCAACGCCGCGAAGTCTGCTTCATGCCCGAAGGCGCCACCGAACCAGTCTTCGTTCCATGGGAATCGCTCAGCGCCTGGATTATCGAAGCCAAAGGCGCCACCCAGTTTGGCATCCACCGCCAATACGGCATGGGCATCGGTTTTGATCACGGCGAAACCCTCACCAGCCTCGAATTCCAATGCGCCGGCCTGGAGCTTGCGATCAGTCATTGGGAAGCGATTCGCGGTTACATGGAGTACGAAGTCAACGACCTCAAATCGATCCAGGATTTGCAGGATCTGCAAGGCCCGGACGACCCGCCCCACGAAGGGCTGCATACTTTCCGCAATGCCCGCGCGCGGATGCACCAGCAGATTCGTGAAGGCCGCCGCTCGCGGTTGTCGGGGTTCTTTTGGTACCTGTATCACGTCATGACTTTATGGACGATTCCCAACCGTTTGGTCGAATGGGAAGTGCGCCGCCTGGAAAGAATCGGCAAGCAGGCGCTGCCGGAAGTCATACGCGCCTGGTCCGAGCCGCTGCCGAAAGAGCAATGGGCCAAGCCGAGCGAAGAGTTGTTGCGGTTGAGCGAGTTGGTGCGGCAGATGCACAAGCGCCAGCCGCATCGGCCGATTACCGAAATATTCGCCGCTGTCGGTGCAAGCAGACACACGACAAGGCAAGGGGCGTGATTTGCCAGTAAACTCCCCTCCTCTCGCCGCCCTTTGTTCCTCGCGGCCACCCTCTTGATCAAAATGCGGAGTCCACCTTGCGTTTGTTCCACACCTCCGACTGGCACCTTGGGCAAAACCTGCACGGCCAGGAGCGCGATTTCGAGCACGCGTGTTTTCTCGAATGGCTGCTGCGCCAGTTGCACTTGGCGCAGCCGGATGTGCTGCTGATCGCCGGGGATATCTTCGATACGGTCAACCCGCCAGTCAAAGCTCAGGAACGCCTCTACGATTTCATCGTCAGCGCTCACGAACAGCAGCCGCTGCTGACCATCGTCATGATCGCCGGCAACCATGATTCCGGCTCGCGGATCGAGCTGCCGGCGCCGTTGATGCGGCGTTTGCGCACTCACGCGTTGGGTCGGGTGCTGTGGCTGGATGACGGCCAACTCGATGCCGACCGGCTGCTGCTGCCGTTGCCGGATAAAACCGGTGAAATCGCCGCATGGTGTCTGGCGCTGCCGTTCTTGCGCCCGGCGGAAGTCACTGGCGCGCATCTGGGTGACAACTATCTGCGCGGCATCGGTCAGGTGCATGAATGGCTGATCGCGGCGGCGAATACCAAGCGCCAGCCCGGGCAGGCGTTGATCGCTATCAGCCACGCGCACATGGCCGGTGGTTCGGTGTCGGAGGATTCCGAGCGCAGCCTGATCATCGGCAATGCCGAAGCCCTGCCCGCCAGCCTGTTCGGCGAAAGCATCAGCTATGTCGCCCTCGGCCATTTGCACAAGCCGCAGAAGGTCAACGGCGAGGAGCGCATCCGCTACAGCGGCTCGCCGATTCCGCTGTCGTTCTCCGAAATCGGCTATCAGCATCAGATTCTCGATGTGGTCCTCGACGGTGAAACACTGGTCAGCGTCGAGCCGAAATTGATCCCGCGCTCGGTCAATCTGCAGCGCATCGGCCCGGCGCCGCTGGCCGAGATCCTGCTGCAACTGGCCGACCTGCCGAACATCGATCTGCTCGCCGAAACCCAGCGCCAGCCATGGCTCGAAGTGCGGGTGCGCCTGGATGAACCGCAGCCGGATCTGCGCCATCAAGTGGAAACCGCACTGCAAGGCAAAGCCGTGCGACTGGTGCGCATCGCCGCTGAATACGCCGGTAATCGTGGCGCCGATGGCAGCGATGACGGCAGCACGCTGATCGAACTCGACCAGCTCACCCCGCAGGAATTGTTCAGCCGCGCCTGGCTCGACAACTACGGCGGCGAGGTCGACGAGCAGACGCTCAAGGACTTCGCTGAACTGCTGCAGGACGTGCAACTGGAGGGCGAGCAGCCATGAAAATTCTCGCCATTCGTTTGAAAAACCTGGCCTCGCTGGCCGGGCCGTTCGAGATTGATTTCACCGCGGAACCGCTGGCCAGCGCCGGCCTGTTCGCAATCACCGGCCCGACCGGCGCCGGCAAAAGTACCCTGCTCGACGCTTTGTGCCTGGCACTGTTCGGCGCTGTGCCGCGCCTGAACAACACCGGCCGCGATGCCAAAGTCCCGGATGCCGACGGTGAAATCGCCACCGGCGACCCGCGCACCTTGCTGCGGCGTGGCACCGGTGAAGGCTATGCCGAGGTGGATTTTGTCGGCGTCGATGGCCGCCGCTATCGCGCGCGTTGGGAAGCCAACCGTGCCCGCGAGAAGGCTGGCGGCAAGTTGCAAGCGAGCCGGCAGAGCCTGCGCGACATCGATCAGGATCAACTGCTCGCCAGCCAGAAAGGCGAATACAAAACCCAACTGGAAGCCGCGCTGGGCCTGAACTTTGAACAGTTCACTCGCGCTGTGCTGCTGGCGCAGAGTGAGTTCAGCGCGTTCCTCAAGGCTGACGATAACGACCGCAGTGAACTGCTGGAAAAACTCACCGACACCGCGCTCTACACACGCCTCGGCCGCCGCGCCTTCGACAAGACCAAAGAAGCCCGCGAAGCACACAAGCTGTTGCAGGATCAGGCTACCGGGGTAACGCCTTTGGCGCCGGAAGCGCGCGCCGAACTCGACGAGCGTTTCAACACCGCGCAGCAACAGATGAAGGCGCAACAGGCGCAGCTCAAACAGCTTGAGCAACAACACAGTTGGCTGAAGGATTTGCGTCAGTTGCAGGACGCGCAAAAAGCCGCCAGCGAACAACTGCAAACCGCGCAACAGCAATGGCAGGCACTGGCCGGCGAGCGGGTGAAACTGACGCGTCTGGAACAGCTTGGCCCGCAACGCCATCAGTTCGCGCGCAAGGCCGAGCTTGACGCGCTGCTGACGCCACTGGCGGCGCAGATTGCCGCACACACCCAACAACACGCGGCGCTGGGCGAACGCCAGACGCAGCTGGAACAAAACCTCGACGCAGCGAAAGTCGCCCTGAGCGAAGCGCAGCAGCGGCAGAGCGAAAACGCGCCGTTGCTGCGTCAGGCGTTCGAAGAACAAAGCACCCTCGCCCGTCTGATCAAGGACACTGCCAGCAGCGCCGAAGCCCGGCAAGCGGCCGAGCAAGCGTTCAAGGATGGCCAGAGCGCGATTCAGGCCTTGCAGGAAAAACAGGCTGAAGTCGCCGCACGCTTGCAAAGCATCGCCACCGAGCTTGAGCAGAGCGCCCATCTGGCGCCCTTGAGCGATGCCTGGAGCGCCTATCGCGATCGTCTGCAACAGCTGATGCTGATCGGCAACCGCTTGAACAAAGGCCAGAGCGAACTGGCGTCCCTCGAACAGAACGCCGCGCGCAGTGCTGAGCAACTGGCCTCGCACAAGCAACAATTGGAAGTGCTGTTCAAAGAGGCTGGCGCAGAGCCCGATGCGGTGGCCGAACAGATCGGCCTGCTCGGCACCTTGCTGCAGGACAACCGCAAACAGCTGCGCGCGATCGAAGACTTGTCGCGCCTGTGGGCGACTCAGCAGGATCTCGACAAGCGCAGCGGCGAGTTGCAACAACGCCAGCTCGACGCGCAGCAGCAACGCGAACGCTTGACCCAGGACGGGGTGAAAACCAAGGCCGAACTGACCGTCGCCGAGCAGACCCTCAGCGTCACTCGTGAACTGCTTGAACGTCAGCGGCTTGCGCGCAGTGCCAGTGTCGAAGAGTTGCGCGCGCAGTTGCAGGACGATCAGCCCTGCCCGGTCTGCGGCAGCAACGAGCATCCCTATCATCAGCCCGAAGCGCTGCTGCAAAGCCTCGGCCGTCACGATGAAAGCGAACAGGCCAACGCCCAGCAAGTGGTCGATCAGCTCAAGGAAAAACTGATCGAGTTGCGCGGCGAAGTCGGTGGCGTGATCGCCCAACAGAAAGAATTGCTCCAGCAACAGGAACAACTGGCGGCGCAGCAACGAGCCCTGGCCCCGAGCCTCGACGCGCATCCGCTGGCCGCGCAACTGTTCAATCAGGACGCCGACAAACGCGACGCCTGGCTCAGCCGCCAGAACGAGCAATTGAACCAGAGCATCACTCAGGACGAACAACGGCAAAGTGCCCTGCTCACCTTGCAGCAGGACGCGGCGCGCTTGTCGCAACAATTGCGTCAGGCCGAAGTGGCTCACCAGCAAGCGACGCAACAGCTGAGCCATCAGCAGCATGAACTCAACAGTGATCGTCAGCGTCTTGAAGAAGAACTCGCCGCGTTTGGCCCGCTGCTGCCCGCCGACACGCTTGAGGCCTTGCGCCTTGAGCCGGCGGCAACGTTCATGCAGCTGGATCGGCAGATCGCCGAGCGTCTGGCCCGGCTTGAGCAGCAAAAGGAAGAGTTGAGCGAACAACAGCAACGCCAGCAGACGCTGGAGAAAGAGCAGGATCGCCAGCAGCTGCGCACTCAGCAACTGCAAAGCGCCGAGCAGCAATCCACCGCGTTGACCGAGCAACAGCAAAACTGTCAGGAAAAACTCGCGCAGTTACTTGGCGAGCACGACAGCGCCGAGCACTGGCAGCGGCAGCTAGAACACGCGGTGGAACAGGCGCGCGTCGCCGAAACCAGCACCGCTGAGGAGCTGCAAAGCGTGCGCACGCAGTTGGTGCGGATCGCAGCCGAACTCAAGTCACAGCAGGATCGCCTGCAAGCACTGGAAGCTGAAGACCAGGCACTCACCGGCAAGATCGCCGATTGGCGCGCCAGCCACTCGGAACTGGATGACAGCGGCCTGGAAGACTTGCTGCGCTTCGACGACGCGCAAGTCGCCGACCTGCGTCAGACCCTTCAGCACAACGAAAAAGCCATCGAACAGGCCCAGGTCCTGTTGCAGGAGCGCGATCAGCGTCTGCTCGATCACCAGGCCCGGCAGGACGGTAATCTTGACGCCGAACAGCTCGACAGCGCCCTCGCCGAGCTGCAAAACCAGTTTGCCGTCAGCGAACAGCAGTGCGCCGAATTGCGCGCCGAACAGGTTGAAGACCAGCGCCGACAGAACGCCAATCAGGCGCTGGCCCAACAGATCGCCGAGGCTTATGCCGAGTACCAGCGCTGGGCGCGGCTCAGTGCCTTGATTGGCTCGGCCACCGGTGACACCTTCCGCAAGATCGCCCAGGCGTACAACCTCGACCTGCTGGTGCATCACGCCAACGCGCAACTGCGCCAACTGGTCAAACGCTATCGCCTCAAACGCGGCGGCAGCATGCTCGGTCTGCTGGTGATGGACACGGAAATGGGCGACGAACTGCGTTCGGTGCATTCGTTGTCCGGCGGCGAGACGTTCCTGGTCTCGCTGGCGTTGGCACTGGGTCTGGCGTCGATGGCGTCGAGCACGCTGAAAATCGAATCGCTGTTTATCGACGAAGGTTTCGGCAGCCTTGATCCGGAATCCTTGCAACTGGCCATGGACGCGCTCGATGGCTTGCAGGCGCAGGGGCGCAAGGTGGCGGTGATTTCCCACGTGCAGGAAATGCATGAGCGGATTCCGGTGCAGATTCAGGTGCGGCGCCAAGGCAATGGTTTGAGCACGCTGGAGGTGAAATGAACACGCTGTATTCCTTCCGCCGCTGCCCTTACGCCATGCGTGCGCGAATGGCCCTGCGTTATGCGGGCGTGCCGGTAGAGATTGTCGAAGTCAGCCTCAAGAACAAGCCGGCGGAAATGCTCGTGCTCTCGCCCAAGGGCACCGTGCCGGTGCTGAATGCCGATGGCGTGGTGATCGATGAGAGTCTGCAGATCATGCGCTGGGCGTTGGCGCAGAATGATCCGGATGATTGGTTGCTGGCCGGTGATTCGTTCGCAGCGCTGTGGATGGAAAAACTGATTGAAGGTAATGATCAGATTTTCAAATCGGCTTTGAATCGCTACAAGTACGCCGAGCGCTACCCTGAGCAGCCGATGGAAGCTTATCGGGCTGAAGGTGCGTTGTTTGTGCAGAAACTGGATGAGCTGCTTGAAGGACGTGACTACTTGCTGGCCGATCATCCGAGCCTCGCCGACATCGCCCTGCTGCCCTTCGTCCGACAGTTCGCTCACGTCGATAGGGAGTGGTTCGCGCAGACGCCTTATGCTCGCTTGCAGGTGTGGTTGCAGCGTTTCCTCGAATCCGACCTGTTCACCTCGATCATGAAGAAGTAACCCGATGTAGGAGCTGCCGAAGGCTGCGATCTTCGTCAGGCCAGGGCGTTACACATGCCCAGCGCCATGCAATCCACTTCAAACGGCCCGAGAAAATCCATCGCGACCTTGACCGGTGGATTGCCGGCCATCAGCCCCAGCGTGTTGGCTCGTTCAATGTTGTGCGCGATGTTGTGGTTGGCCTCTATGGCCCGGGCCAAGCCGCCCACCGAGCCCTGGCCAAATCCCAACAGTGAAGCGCCGTTGGTCATCAGCGCGAGGCTGGCGATGACCCAGAGTCTGTAGCCTTTCATGCGCCGCCGACTCCTGCGAGTTCGGCCCTGTCGACCATCGCGCTTTGCGAGCGCAGTTCGAACTGGATGCCGGGGTGGGCGACGTCGATCGGGGCGTCGAAGCTGTGTTCCATCTGTGCGCCGATGCTGACGAACAGCACCACGGCCAGGTACAGACCGATGGCCAGGTAGGCGCCGCGTTTGGCGGAAGTGAGGATTGCGCTGGCCATGGTGTTCTCCGTGGGCAAAGGTTTCGATGGCCACAGAATCAATCAAAAAAGCCGGGGTAACCACTCAGGGTTTGCAATGGTGAACATCAGCTTCGTTGATTATTTAGCCGTTCTATTCCCTCGCTTGAAGAAACCTATAACCAAATGCCACGCACACGTGTAGGAGCTGCCGAAGGCTGCGATCTTTTGATTTTGCTTATGAAAAACAAGATCAAAAGATCGCAGCCTTCGGCAGCTCCTACAGGAGAACGGTGCGCTCAGGCTTGGGTTTTGTGATCCAGCGCGGCGTAGAAGTTGGCGCTTTGTTGCAGGTATTTCTGGGTGTAGCTCTGGGTGTGGGATTTTTTGCTGGCGATTTCAACGTTGGCACCGGCTGGCAATACCACGGTGGCAGAAATGGCGGAAGCGGCGATGACGGAGAAGAGATTGAAGTTCATGGCGGTAACCCTCGTGTTCGTTTGCTTGATTTGCCCGGTCGGGCTGTGAAACAAACGTAACGCTCGAGGGTTGCTCGCTTGAAATCTTTTGTAGCATTAGCCGTTATCAGTGCAATTAATACAAGGATGCAGGCCCCGTAGACCGGGGCCTGTGGCTTATTGTCGCACCAGGAATTTCAGATCACTTGGCGCGTCCATCGGCAGTTTTTGCACGGTTTTGCCGAGCAGACCGGTCTTGGCGTCGCGCTCGACGACGACAATCTGGTTGCTCTTCTGGTTGGCGATCAAGACGAATTTACCGCTCGGATCAAGGGCAAACTCGCGCGGGTGATCACCTTCGACCGAGCGTTTTTGCAGCTCTTTGAGCTGACCGGTCGCCGGATCAATGCCGAACACTACGAGTTGATTGGCCGTGCCGCGATTGCTCACGTAAAGAAACTTGCCGTCAGCCGAGGCATGCAGCGCCGCGCCCGCCTTGTCCGAAGTTGGCTGGCCCGCTGCCAGATCGACCAGTTGCGTCTGCGTCAGCACGCCGTCGTTGTAGTCGAACACCGCAACCTGTGCGCTCATTTCCATGGTCAGCCAGGCGTGTTTGCCGTCGGCGCTGAACAGCAGATGACGCGGGCCACTGCCGGCCGGCAGCGCTACCGAGGCGGTTTTCGCCGGGGTTAGCGGCAAGTGCGGGTTGGCTTTCGGGTCGTATTGATAGATGAACACCTTGTCCGCGCCCAAGTCATTGGAGAACACGTAACGACCGTCCGGCGAGGAAACCGTCGAGTGCACGTGATTCGAGGCCTGGCGCTCAGGATTGACCCGACTGGCCGGGTGCCCGCTCATCTGCACTACCGGTTTAAGTTGGCCGTCGGCATCGACCGGCAACACTGCCAGGGTGCCGCCCGGATCTTCCATCACCGAGTAGTTGCTGACGAACAGGTGTTTGGCATCCGCGCTGAGGCTGGAATGGGTCGGCTCGTTGCCCAGGCTCTGCACTTGATTGATCAGGCTCAGCGCGTGAGTCTTCGGATCGATGGCGAAGCTGCTGACGCGGCCGACAGGGTCAGTCTGGCCCGGGCCGTTTTCGTTGACCACGAACAAGCGCTTCTGGTCTTTCGAGAGGGTCAGCCATGATGGATTTTCGGTCTTGACCACTTGCAGCGGCTTGGCGTCGATCTGGCCGGTGGCGCTGTCGAACTGCATGCGGTAGATGCCCTGGCTGGAACCGGCGGTGTACGAGCCGACCAGCAACTGCAAGGTGTCGGCAGAGGCGCTGGAAAGCCCCATCGCGCCGACGCTGCCGGCCATCAGCAATGGCCAGAAGTTACGCATTTTCATTATTGTCATCCTCATCGTCGCTGCTGCTGACTACGTCGCCGAGGCACACCAGACGATGTTCGCCCGTGGTCTTGGTGTCGCTGGCGTAACCGGTGATCAGCCAGCTCTGCAGCGTCTCATCGAACGTCGCTTGCGCAACCTGCACCGGGGTGAATTCCCAGTGCTTCGCTGTGCGGCCATCGATGCATTCGATGTGCAGGTTATCGTCCTCGTCGAGGGCGAATTCGAAGGCGTGCAGGCCATCGATTTCGACCATACCGCAGTGTTCGAGGGCGTTGAGAAGGGTTTGGGCAGTCATGGCAAACAGTCTTTCTAGGGGGGAAAGGGCCAATGATAGCCCAATGTGATCCAGAGGCCCCTGCTGGAACCTCTGTGGCAGCGAGCCTGCTCGCGAAGGCGGTGTGCCAGTTAACAAATAACTGGCAGATAGTCCGCTTTCGCGAGAAGGCTCGCTCCCACAGAGGATTTCCGGTTGGCTTTAGATCGCCTCACGCGATGGCTTGCCATCCACCAAACGCTGAATCCGCAGCGGGTTGGCGTTTTTCAGTGGCTCGGGCAGCAAGCTGTCCGGGTAGTTCTGGAAGCACACCGGGCGCAGGAAGCGATCGATCGCCAGCGTGCCCACTGACGTGCCGCGCGCATCGGACGTCGCCGGGTATGGCCCGCCGTGCACCATCGAATCGCACACTTCGACACCGGTCGGATAACCGTTGAGCAGGATGCGCCCGACCTTCTGTTCCAGCAGCGGCGTCAGTTCGGCGAATTGCTCGAAATCAGACGGCTCACCGATGATCGTCGCGGTCAGTTGACCGTGCAGGCCATGCAGCGCCGCGCTGAGTTGTGCCTGATCGGCCACTTCCACGATCACCGTGGTCGGGCCGAACACTTCTTCCTGCAGCACTTCGTCACCGTTGATCAACAGGCTGACATCAGCCTTGAACAACTGCGGCTGCGCCTGATTGCCCTGCTGCGGATTACCGGCCAGATGCTCGATGCCGCTGTGCGCGAGGAGTTTTTCCAGGCCTTTGCCATAGCTGCCGAGGGTGCCGGCGTTGAGCATGGTTTGCGCCGGTTGATCACCGATTGCAGCGGCGACTTGTTGGACAAACGCACTGAACTGCGGTGAGCGAATACCGATGACCAGACCCGGATTGGTGCAGAACTGACCGCAACCCTGCACCACCGAAGCGGTGAGGTCACGCGCGACGGTTTCCGAACGCGTAGCGAGCGCCTGAGGCAGGACGATCACCGGGTTGATGCTCGACATCTCGGCGAACACCGGGATCGGTTGCGGACGTGCGGCAGCCATGTCGCACAAGGCGCGACCGCCCTTCAGCGAGCCAGTGAAGCCAACCGCCTGAATCGCCGGATGCTTGACCAGCCATTCGCCGACGCCGCCACCGTAGATCATGTTGAACACGCCGGCGGGCATGGCGGTTTTTTCTGCGGCACGAATGATCGCGTCGGCGACCAGTTCAGCGGTAGCCATGTGGCCGCTGTGCGCCTTGAACACCACCGGGCAACCAGCGGCCAGTGCTGCTGCGGTATCGCCACCGGCAGTGGAGAACGCCAGCGGGAAGTTGCTCGCGCCAAACACGGCGACCGGGCCGAGGCCGATGCGGTATTGGCGCAGATCCGGACGTGGCAGCGGCTGGCGATCCGGCAGCGCCAGATCGATGCGCGCGCCGTAGAAATCACCGCGACGCAAGACTTTGGCGAACAGACGCATCTGCCCGCTGGTGCGACCGCGCTCACCCTGAATACGACCGGCCGGCAGCGCGGTTTCGCGGCAGACCACGGCAACGAAATCATCGCCTAGCGCATCCAGCTCATCGGCGACCGCGTCAAGGAACTGCGCGCGACGTTCGGCGCTGAGGCTGCGATACGTTGGGTAAGCCGCAGCGGCGGCTTTGGCGGCGGCGTCGACTTCTTCGGCCGTGGCCTGAATGAAATCGTGCGGCAGGGCCTCGCCAGTGCTGGCGTCGACCGAGTGCAGTTTGACGCTGCCGGCGGCGCTGCGCTGACCGCCGATGTAGTTGTGACCGAGAATCTGAGTCATGGGATCTCCTTAAAGGGTGCCGATGCTGTCCGGTTCAAAAGCCGCTTTGACCGGTGCGATACCGTTGACCAGCGCAGCGCCGAAGTCGGCCTGGCTGATCTCGAACGTGTCGCCTGGCTGGGTGCGGATGCCGTCGGCAAACGACAGGGTCGCAGTGCCGAAAAAGTGAATGTGCACGTCGCCCGGGCGCAGGAACTGACTATATTTGAAGTGGTGGTATTCGAGGTTCGCCAGGCTGTGGCACATGTTGGCCTCGCCGCTGAGAAACTCGTTCTGCCAGAGCACTTCGCCGTCACGCAGGATTCGGCTGGTGCCGGCAAGGTGTTGAGGCAATTCACCGGTACGAAGTTCCGGGCCATAACTGCAACTGCGCAATTTAGAGTGCGCGAGGTAGAGGTAATTCTTGCGCTCCATGACGTGGTCGGAGAACTCGTTGCCCACCGCGAAACCGAGGCGATACGGCTTGCCGTCGTTGCCGATGACATACAGGCCGGCCATCTCCGGCTCTTCGCCAGCGTCTTCGGCGAACGGCGGCAGCGGGAACGGCTGCCCCGGACGCACGACAATGCTGCCGTCGCCCTTGTAGAACCATTCCGGTTGCACGCCGGCCTGCCCCGCCGCTGGTTTGCCGCCCTCCACGCCCCATTTGAAAATGCGCATGGTGTCGGTCATTGCCGCTTCATCGCCGGCCTGCTGGTGCATCTTGTCCCGGGCCGAGGCACTGCCCAGATGGGTCAGGCCGGTACCGCTGACCAGCATATGGGCCGGGTCCGGGTGATCGAGTGGCGGCAGGATGCGCAGGTCTTTGAGCAACTGCGCGTAGTCGTGGCTGGCACCGAGGCCGAGGCTTTGCACTTGCTGCTCAAGGGAGCTGCCGGCTTCGATCGCGGCCAGGGCCAGATCACGGACACTGCGGGCGTCCTCGACTTCGCGGACCTGACCGTTGTCGACCACGCCGACACGGCGCTCGCCGTTGGGTAATTCGAATTGAACCAGATGCATGATTTTCTCCTGTTCCATCAAAAACGCCGCTATCCCTGTGGGAGCGAGCCTGCTCGCGAAAGCGGTGTATCAGTCACCAACAGTGTTGAATGTGATGGCCTCTTCGCGAGCAGGCTCGCTCCCACAGGGGCCAGTGTTGTCAGTCAGGTGCGGGTCGCGCCACGGGCGCTGGCGGCGAACTGGTCGACGGGCAACATGTGTTTGCGTTCCAGCACGCGATAAACGATGCCGGTCAGAATCAGCCCGAACACCATCACGCCCGAGAGGAAATACAGCCCCGAAGCCAGGTTGCCGGTGTACTCCTTCAATGCGCCGATCACGAACGGCCCGATGTAACCGCCGAGGTTGCCCACCGAGTTGATCAAGGCAATTCCCGCTGCGGCACTCGCGCCGGCAAAGAAGCGCCCTGGCAAAGTCCAGAACACCGCAGTGCACGAGAACAAGGCAAACGCCACCAGACACAGCGCCGCCAGTTGCGCTACCGGCATCGACAGCCAGGCACTGAGGAACAGGCCCAGCGCACCGAGCACATAGAGCACCGCCAAGTGGCCGTAGCGATCATTCAAACGATCGGAGCTGCGCGGAATGATCAGCAGGCCGATGATCCCGAAAATGTACGGCACCGAAGAAACGAACCCGGTAACCAGGTCGCTGCCGCCAAACTGTTTGATCAACGTCGGCAGCCACAGGCCGAGGCCATAAATGCTCAGGGTCACTGGCAGATAGAACAGCGCCAGCAGCAACACGCGTTTGTCTTTCAGTGCATGCAATGGGTTGCCGTGACGGGTCTGACCGTATTCCTGCAAGTCCTTTTTCAGCTCGCCGGTCAGCCAGTCTTTTTCCGCCTGATCCATCCACTTTACTTGCTGCGGGCCGTCCGGCAGCCAGCGCAGGACCGGCCATGTCAGCAGGATCGCCGGGGTGCCGATGACGATGAACAGCCACTGCCAGCCGTGCAGACCAAGGATGCCGTCCATGCCCAGCAAACCGCCGGACACGGGACCGGTGATCATCATTGCGATCGGTTGCGACAGGATGAACAGGCCAAGGATCTTGCCGCGATGGCGCACCGGGAACCACTGGGTGATGTAGTACAGCACGCCGGGGAAGAAGCCCGCCTCGGCCGCGCCGAGCAGAAAGCGCATCACATAGAAGCTGTGCGGCCCTTGCACGAAGGCCATGCCGATGGTGATCGCGCCCCAGGTGATCATGATCCGCGCGAACCAGCGCCGCGCGCCGAAGCGTTCGAGCATCAGGTTGCTGGGAATCTCGAGAAGAAAATAGCCGATGAAAAACAGCCCGGCACCGAGGCCGTAGGCGGCATCGCCGATACCGATGTCGGCGCCCATGTGCAGCTTGGCGAAGCCGACGGCGGAGCGATCCACATAGGCGATCAGGTACAGCAGGATGAGGAAGGGAATCAGTTTCAGTGTGATGCGCCGGACAAGCCGCAATTCCTGGCTCATGAGATCGGTCTCCGATTGTTGTTTTTATAGAACCTCGGGGGACGCCTCTCGCCAAAACAGCCAGGGCCATCCCTCCGTCGAAAACGACTATATAGTAATACTAATTACCCAACAACACTTCCAAAGCGCGGATTTTGAGCTTAGATTAAGCATCAGCTCGCAAACAATAGTCTTACAATAAGAGAATCGATCATGTCTGATAAGAAACCCACCCTGCGCTCCGCCCAATGGTTTGGCACGGCCGACAAGAACGGCTTCATGTACCGCAGCTGGATGAAGAATCAGGGCATCGCCGACCACCAGTTCCACGGCAAGCCGATCATCGGCATCTGTAACACCTGGTCGGAACTGACTCCGTGCAACGCGCACTTCCGCCAGATCGCGGAGCACGTCAAACGCGGGGTGATCGAGGCCGGTGGTTTTCCGGTGGAATTCCCGGTGTTCTCCAACGGCGAATCGAACCTGCGCCCGACCGCCATGCTCACCCGCAACCTCGCGAGCATGGACGTTGAAGAAGCGATTCGCGGTAACCCGATCGACGGCGTAGTGCTGCTCACCGGTTGCGACAAAACCACTCCGGCACTGTTGATGGGCGCGGCCAGTTGCGACGTGCCGGCCATCGTCGTCACCGGCGGGCCAATGCTCAACGGCAAGCACAAGGGCAAGGACATCGGCTCGGGCACCGTGGTCTGGCAGCTCAGCGAACAGGTCAAGGCCGGCACCATCACCATCGATGACTTCCTCGCAGCCGAGGGCGGCATGTCGCGTTCGGCGGGCACCTGCAACACCATGGGCACCGCGTCGACCATGGCGTGCATGGCTGAAGCGCTGGGCACTTCGCTGCCGCACAACGCCGCGATTCCGGCCGTCGATGCGCGCCGTTATGTGCTGGCGCACATGTCCGGCATGCGTGCGGTGGAGATGGTGCGTGAAGACCTGAAACTGTCGAAGATCCTGACCAAGGAAGCCTTCGAAAACGCCATCCGTGTCAACGCCGCCATCGGTGGTTCGACCAATGCCGTGATCCACTTGAAAGCCATCGCCGGGCGCATCGGCGTCGAGCTCGATCTGGACGACTGGACCCGCATCGGTCGCGGCATGCCGACCATCGTCGACCTGCAACCGTCCGGGCGTTTCCTGATGGAAGAGTTCTACTACGCCGGTGGTTTGCCAGCGGTACTGCGCCGCCTCGGTGAGGCCAATCTGATCCCCAACCCGAACGCACTGACCGTCAATGGCAAGTCCATCGGCGAGAACACCAAGGACGCGCCGATCTACGGCGAAGACCAAGTGATCCGCACCCTCGACAATCCGATTCGCGCCGACGGCGGCATCTGCGTGTTGCGCGGCAATCTGGCGCCGCTGGGTGCGGTACTCAAGCCCTCCGCCGCCACTGCTGAACTGATGCAGCATCGCGGCCGCGCCGTGGTGTTCGAGAACTTCGACATGTACAAGGCGCGGATCAACGATCCGGAGCTGGACGTCGATAAGGATTCGATTCTGGTGATGAAGAACTGCGGGCCGAAGGGTTATCCGGGCATGGCCGAAGTCGGCAACATGGGCTTGCCGGCCAAGCTGTTGGCAGAAGGCGTGACCGACATGGTGCGTATTTCTGACGCACGCATGAGCGGCACCGCGTATGGCACGGTGGTTCTGCACGTCGCCCCGGAAGCGGCAGCGGGCGGACCATTGGCGGCGGTGCAGGAAGGCGACTGGATCGAACTCGATTGCGCCAGCGGCCGTCTGCATCTGGACATTCCCGACGCTGAACTGGCCGCGCGCATGGCCGATCTGCAAGCACCGCAGCAATTGCTGGTGGGCGGTTATCGTCAGCTGTACATCGACCACGTGCTGCAGGCGGATCAGGGTTGCGACTTTGACTTCCTCGTCGGTTGCCGAGGGGCCGAGGTTCCGCGTCACTCTCACTAACAGCGCAATTCCCCTGTGGGAGCGAGCCTGGTCGCGAAGAGGGAGTGTCAGTCGACATCTATTTGACTGATATGCCGCCTTCGCGAGCAGGCTCGCTCCCACAGTTGCTTTTGCGTATCGCCTCAAATCTGTGCCGTGCCTGCTATGATGCGCGGCATCTCCATCGCTCAGGATCGCGCCACTCCCCATGGATTACCGCAAACCTTCCGACCGTAAAAGCATGCACTCGCGCATCGTCCAGGAACTGGGCATGCAGATCGTCTCCGGACGCTTTTTGCCCGACGACAAACTGCCCGCCGAAGCCCTGCTGTGCGAGGAGTACGCGGTCAGTCGGCCGGTGTTGCGCGAAGCGACTCGAGTGCTGGTGGCCAAGGGGCTGGTGTATTCCAAACCGCGCGTGGGCACAGTCGTCAAGGCGCGCCGCGAATGGCACATGCTCGACCCGGACGTGCTGCACTGGCTGATGCAAAGCAGCCCGCAGAATGAATTTTTCAACGTCCTGACCAGTGTGCGCAGCATCATCGAACCGGCCGCCGCCGCCCTTGCCGCTCAGCATGCAACCGACGCCGACATCGCCGCGATCAACGAAGCCTACCAACGCATGGAAGCCGCGCCGACTCCGGAAGCGCTGTTGCAGCCGGACCTGGACTTCCACAGCCGCATCGCCGATGCCACGCACAATGACCTGCTGGCGAACCTGTGCAACATGTTGGCGGTAGCGATCGCCGAGGCGTTGAAGCATTCCAATCAACGGCCGAATCTGCATGAACTGGCGTTGCCCAGGCATAAGGCGATTCTGACGGCGATTGAAAATCGGGATGCCTTGGGGGCCCGGCATGCGACGCTGGTGCAGCTGGATGATGCGCGCAGTGCGTTGAGTGTGGTGCTGGGTGCTGAGCTCACTTAGAGCAAAGTCAAAAGATCGCAGCCTTCGGCAGCTCCTACCTTGGAATGCGTTCCCCTGTAGGAGCTGCCGAAGGCTGCGATCTTTTGATCTTGATTCACAAAAAAAGCCGCAACCCCTCAAGGTTGCGGCTTTGTCGTTTCAGCCTGTCAGATCAGTGGGCAAACAACGAGTTACCCTTCTGCCCCGCCAGCTTCTCAGGCTTGATCAGGAACTTCGCCAGCGCTGGCAACAGCCACAGCGCGCCGAACATGTTCCACAGCAGCATGAAGGTCAGCATCAGGCCCATGTCGGCCTGGAACTTGATCGCCGAGAAGATCCAGGTGCACACGCCGATCGCCAGGCACAGGCCGGTGAACAGCACCGCTTTACCGGTGGACTTCAGCGTCTGGTAATAGGCTTCCTGCAACGGCAGCCCGGCACGCAGGAAACTCTCGAGGCGGCTGTAGATGTAGATGCCGTAGTCCACGCCAATCCCCACGCCCAGCGCCACCACCGGCAGCGTCGCGACTTTCACACCGATGCCCATGAACGCCATCAGAGCGTTGCCGAGCACCGAGGTCAGCACCAGCGGCAGGACGATGCACAGCGTCGCCGCCCACGAACGGAAGGTGATCATGCACATCACCGCCACGCAGATGTACACCAGAATCAGGATGGTCAGCTCAGCCTGTTTGATAACTTCGTTGGTGGCCGCTTCGATCCCGGCGTTACCGGCAGCGAGGATGAATTCCAGGCCGTCCTTGTTGTTTTCCTTGGCGAACTCCTGCACCGCGTTGACCGCACGATCGAGGGTCTCAGCTTTGTGATCGTTGAGGAACACCAGCACTGGCGCCAGCGAGCAGCTGTTGTTGTACAGGCCATCGGCGCGGGCGATTGAGTTGTTCAGTACGTCGGGGTTGCGCGACAGGGTTTCCCATTTCAGGTTGCCCTCGTTCATACCCTTGATCATCTGCTTGGACACGGTCACCAGCGAGATCGCCGACTGCACGCCCTCGGTGTTCTGCATTTTCCACATCAGTTGATCGATCGGCGCCATGGCTTCGTAGCGCGAGCACCCTTCGGCCTTGGTCTTGACCATCACCACCAGCACGTCGGAACTGGTCGAGTAATTGCTGATGATGAAGTTGTTGTCCTTGTTGTAGCGCGAGTCCGGACGCAGTTCCGGCGCGCCCTGGTCGAGGTCGCCGATCTTCAGGTTCTGGCTGTACCAGAGGCCGCCACCGAAGGCGATCAGAGCCAGGGCTACCGAAATCGGTGCGACTTTCGGGCTGGCGAAGTTCGACAGCAGACGCCAGAACGGATGTTCGCGGTTGGCGTCCTTCTTGCTCTTGGCAATCGCGCGCTTGCTGATGCCAACATAGGAAATCGCCACCGGCAGCAGAATCAGGTTGGTGAACACGATCACCGCAACGCCGATTGACGCGCCGATAGCCAGTTCACGGATCACCCCGATGTCGATGATCAGCAGGGTAATGAAGCCCACCGCATCGGCCAGAATCGCGATCATCCCCGGCAGGAACAACTGGCGGAAGGTGCGCCGTGCAGCGGTCAGCGCGTTATCGGCCTCGCTGGATTGCAGGGCGATACCGTTGATCTTCTGCACGCCGTGGGAAATACCGATGGCGAAAATCAGGAACGGCACCAGCATCGAATACGGGTCGAGCCCGAAGCCGAAGAAGTGCATCAACCCGAGCTGCCAGACCACTGCCACCAGCGTCGTGCTCAACACCGCGATGGTGCTGCGCAGGCAGTTGGTAAACCACAGCAGCAGAATCAGGGTGATGACGAAGGCGACACCGAAGAACAGCACCACCATCACCAGACCATCGATCAAGTCGCCGACCTTCTTGGCGAAACCGACGATGTGGATCTTGATATTGGGGTTCTGCGCTTCGAATTTGTTGCGGATCTTGTCTTCGAGCTCATGGGAGAACTGGCGATAGTCCAGCGCGAGCAACTTGCCTTGGTCCTGCGGGTCCGGATAGGCCTCCAGCAGTGGGATGTCGACGATGCTCGACTTGAAGTCGTTGGCCACCAGACGCCCGACCTGGCCGGACTTGAGCACGTTGTTGCGCAAAAGATCGAGGCTGTCCTGAGAGCCGTTGTAGCTCTGCGGAATCACTTCGCCGCCGGCGAAACCCTCTTCGGTCACTTCGGTCCAGCGCACGCTCGGGCTCCACAGCGACTTCAGCCCGGAACGATCAACTCCGGAAATGTAGAACACTTCGTCGTTGATCTGGCGCAGGGTCTCCATGTACTCCTTGGAGAAGATGTCGCCGTCGGTGGCCTCCACCGAAATACGCACGGTGTTGCCGAGGTTCGCCAGATCGTTGCGGTGCTCCATCATCTTTTCGATGAAGGGATGCTGCAGCGGGATCATTTTTTCAAAACTGGTCGACGGCCGGATCAGCGTGGCCTGCCAGAACAGGAAAATGCTCACCACCAGGCAGATCAGGATCACGGCCGGGCGGTTGTTGAAGATCAGGCGCTCGAGAACCGTCGCCTTTTCCTGCTGAGGAGTGATCAAGGAAGTCATAGCCCCGCCTTATTGTTATTGGTCTCGGCACCGTTTGGCTGGGTGATGTGCAAACCACCCTGCCCGGTCAGAATCAGGTTGCCGTTGCCGGCGGCAGTGACCGACGACAGCGAAATGCGATCCGGGCGGTTGAACACGCTGAAGGTTTCGCCGTTATCGCTGCTGCTGATCACCGAGCCGCCGTTGCCGACGATGACGATCGAGCCGTCTTCCAGCAGCGTGCCGCCGGACAGGCCGAACTCCAGCGCACCGCGTGCGGCTTTGAGTTCGACCTGCTCCCAGTTGCTGCCGAAATCGGTGGAGCGATAGAGGTTGCCGCGCAAGCCGTACGCCAGCAGGGTCTGCGGCTGCGCCGTGCCGATCACGCCGAACAGCGAACCTTCGTACGGGCCTTCAAGCTTTTCCCAGGTCTGGCCGTCATCGGCGGAGCGGAACATGCTGCCGGACTCGCCGACGATGAACAGCCCGGCGTCTTTCACAGAGGCGATGGCGTTGAGGTGGAACTGGTCTTCGTTGTCGAGGCGATCGCTGACGTCTTCCCAGTGCTTGCCGCCGTCGGCGGTTTCCAGCAGCGTGCCGTAGGCGCCCACGGCAAAGCCGCTGCTGGCGTCCTTGAACCAGACGTCGAGCAGCGGCGATTCGCGTGCAAGGTCTTCGAATTGCTTGGTCCAGGTCAGACCGCCGTCTGCACTGGCGAGAATCTGCGCGTCGTGGCCCACGGCCCAACCGTTTTTGTCGTCGACGAAATACACGGCGGTGAGCAGTTGCCGCGTCGGCACCTTGGCCTGGGTCCAGGTCTTGCCCTGGTCATCGGAATAGACGATGTGCCCGCGATCGCCGACCGCGACCAGACGCGCGCCAGCATGGACGACATCAAGAATCAGGCTTTTCGCGGCCTTGGCCGATTCGGTGGCATAGACCACGTCAGCCGGGGCCTCGGCGGCAATCACGGGTGCCGATAACGTGGCAAAGCCCAGCAGCGAGAGTGCTGTGGCCAGCAACGCGGTGTTGCGTAACGCCGGCGGGCGGCAACGACTCATAGACCTTCCCCTATTTATTATTGTTGGGCCATCGGGCCTTCAAGGGCGCCGCAAGGGTGCTCGGCTAGTGGCAGATCAGAAGCATAGTCCTGAAACCCGCAATCCAGAGCCCCTTCGGAAGCTGGCTCATCCTATCGGGCTTTGCAAATGTCTGACAATCGGCGCCACGTTATCTTTTGTTAACCGGCATCAGCCTCGCTTGGCCTGCGGTTTCCATTGTGGGAGGGGGCTTGCTCCCGAATGCGATGTGTCAGCCACCAGAGACGTTGCCTGATAGACCGCTTTCGGGAGCAAGCCCCCTCCCACAGGGTTTCAGGTTGTCTGGAAGATTGGCAGTAGCAGGTGAATGCGCAGCCATTCGTAAGATGGATGACGCAATTGTTGCGGAGGGGACTTGCAGGATTGGTATTATGGTATACCATCAGACGCACAGACACTCTCAATCCCCCAACGGAGCAGCTCATGAGTTTCGAAATTCGCAAGATCGTCAGCTATGTCGAAGAAACCTTTATCGAAGGCGGCAAGGCTACTGACAAGCCGGTGACCATGGTCGGCCTCGCCGTGGTGATGAAGAACCCGTGGGTGGGCAACGGTTTTGTCGAAGACCTCAAGCCGCAGATCCGCGCCAACTGCTCCGACCTCGGCGCAATGATGGTCGAGCGTCTGGTCGGCATCATCGGCGGTGCCGAGAAGATCGAGGCCTACGGCAAAGCGGCGGTAGTCGGCGTTGACGGCGAGATCGAGCACGCGTCGGCTGTAATCCACACCCTGCGCTTCGGCAACCACTACCGCGAAGCGGTGAAAGCCAAGAGCTACCTGAGCTTCACCAACAAGCGCGGCGGTCCGGGTACTTCGATTCAGATCCCGATGATGCACAAGGACGACGAAGGCCTGCGTTCGCACTACATCACCCTGGAAATGCAGATCGAAGACGCGCCGCGTGCCGACGAAATCGTCGTCGTGCTCGGTTGCGCCGACGGTGGCCGCCTGCACCCGCGCATCGGCAACCGCTACATCGATCTGGAAGAACTGGCTGCCGAAAAAGCCCAGTAATCACAACAAGAAAGGCATTGCAGGAGCGCTCCATGATTCGGCTCACCGCTGAACTCACCCCGGCTGGCACCAGTTACCTGGCGACCGGCCAAGGCCAGCCCGTGGTTTTGATCCACGGCGTGGGCCTGAACAAAGAAATGTGGGGCGGGCAGATTGTCGGCCTCGCCAGCCAGTACCAGGTAATCGCCTACGACATGCTCGGCCACGGCGCCAGCCCGCGCCCGGCCAGCGGCACCGACCTGCTCGGTTACGCTGATCAGTTGCTCGAGTTGCTCGATCACTTGAACGTGCCGCAGGCGGCGGTGATCGGTTTCTCCATGGGCGGTCTGGTCGCGCGGGCCTTCGCCCTGCATTACCCGGAGCGCCTGCAAAGCCTGGTGGTGTTGAACAGCGTGTTCAACCGCAGCGAAGAACAGCGTGCCGGCGTGATTGCCCGCACTGCGCAGGCCGCCGAACATGGCCCGGACGCCAACGCCGAAGCCGCCCTGTCACGCTGGTTCAGCCGTGAATATCAGGCGGCCAACCCGGCGCAGATCGCCGCGTTGCGCCAGACCCTGGCCAACAACGATCCGCAAGGCTACCTGACCACCTATGAATTGTTCGCCACCCAGGACATGTACCGCGCCGACGACCTGAGCAGCATTCAGGCGCCGACGCTGATCGCCACCGGCGAACTCGACCCTGGCTCAACGCCGGAAATGGCCGAGCAACTGGCCCGGCGCATCCCCGGTGCGAAGGTTGCCGTGCTGCCCGAGCAACGGCATATGATGCCGGTAGAGTCGCCGCGTCTGGTCAACCAGATGCTGCTGGAATTTCTCCAATTCGCACACTCCCGACAAAACCATATAAAGGGGATCGTTGCATGACACTCGCACGCTTCCAGATGTGCATCGGCGGAGACTGGGTCGACGCCCTCTCCGGCAAGACCTTCGAAAGCCTCAACCCGGCCTCCGCGCAAGCCTGGGCGGAACTGCCCGACGCCGATGAAGCGGACGTCGAACGCGCCGTGCAAGCAGCGCAAACGGCCTTCGACAGCCCGGCGTGGCGCGGCCTCACCGCCACTGCGCGGGGCAAATTGTTGCGCCGCCTCGGTGATCTGATCGCAGAAAACAAGGAACACCTGGCGCAGCTGGAAAGCCGTGACAACGGTAAGCTGATCCGCGAAACCCGTGGCCAGGTCAGCTATCTGCCGGAGTTCTTCCACTACACCGCAGGCCTCGCCGACAAACTTGAAGGCGGCACCCTGCCGCTGGACAAGCCCGACCTGTTTGCCTACACCGTGCACGAAGCCATGGGTGTGGTTGCCGCGATCATTCCGTGGAACAGCCCGCTGTACCTGACCGCCATCAAACTGGCCCCGGCCCTGGCCGCCGGCAACACGATTGTGATCAAGCCGTCCGAGCACGCCTCGGCGACCATTCTCGAGCTGGCACGCCTGGCCCTCGAAGCCGGGATACCGCCGGGCGTGGTCAACGTCGTCACCGGATACGGCCCGAGCACTGGCGCCGCCCTCACCCGTCATCCGCTGATCCGCAAGATCGCCTTCACCGGCGGCGCGGCCACGGCACGGCATGTGGTGCGCAGCAGCGCCGAGAACTTCGCCAAGCTGTCGCTGGAGCTGGGCGGCAAGTCGCCGAACATCATTTTTGCCGACGCCGATCTCGACAGCGCGATCAACGGCGCGATTGCCGGAATCTACGCGGCGTCCGGGCAGAGCTGCGTGTCCGGTTCGCGCTTGTTGGTGCAGGACGAAATCTACGACGAGTTCGTCAATCGCCTGGTCGAGCGCGCCCAGCGCATCCGCATCGGCAACCCGCAGGAAGACCACAGTGAAATGGGGCCGATGGCCACCGCGCAGCAACTGGCGGTGGTCGAAGGTCTGGTCGCCGATGCCATCGCCGAGGGCGCGCGTTTGCGCACCGGTGGCAAGCGTCCGGCGGATCTCGGCGAAGGCTGGTTCTACGAGCCGACGCTGTTCGAGTGCGACCGCAATTCGATGAAGATCATGCAGGAAGAAGTCTTCGGCCCGGTGGCTTCGGTGATTCGTTTCAAAGACGAAGCCGAAGCGCTGGCGATCGCCAACGACTCGCAGTTCGGCCTCGCTGCCGGCATCTGGACCCGCGACCTCGGTCGTGCCCATCGTCTGGCGCGCGATGTGCGCTCGGGGATCATCTGGGTCAACACCTACCGCGCGGTGTCGGCGATGGCGCCGATCGGCGGCTTCAAAAACAGTGGCTATGGACGCGAAAGCGGCATCGACTCGGTGCTGGCCTACACCGAACTGAAAACGGTGTGGATCAACCTCTCCCAGGCGCCAATGCCTGATCCGTTTGTGATGCGCTAGGAGTCCTGCGAAATGATCGAACCCGGCATTTACAAAGACGTCATGAGCTCGTTTCCGTCTGGCGTCACGGTGGTTACCACCCTAGACCCGGATGGCGGCATCGTCGGTATCACCGCCAGCGCGTTCAGCGCGCTGTCGATCGACCCGGCGCTGGTGCTGTTCTGCCCCAACTACGCGTCCGACACCTACCCGGTCCTGCGCGACAGCAAGAAATTCGCCATCCACTTGCTCTCCGCCGAGCAGACCGCCGAAGCCTACGCGTTCGCCGGCAAGGGCAAGGAAAAGGCCAAGGGTATCGAGTGGCACCTGAGCGATCTGGGCAACCCGATTCTGGCCAAGGCCACGGCGATCATCGAGTGCGAATTGTGGCGTGAATACGACGGTGGCGATCACGCGATCATAGTCGGCGCAGTGAAGAACCTGATCCTGCCCGAGCAGCCGGTGACGCCGATGATTTACCACAAGGGCAAGTTGGGCGCGTTGCCGCCGCTTACCTGAGAGCAATGCAAAACCTGTGGGAGCGGGCTTGCTCGCGAATGCGGTAGATCATGCAACATGGATGTCGACTGACACGACGCTTTCGCGAGCAAGCCCGCTCCCACAGGGGAATTGTGGTGATTGGAGGAATGATGAGTAACGAAAAGTATGAAAAAGGCCTGCAGATCCGCACGCAGGTATTGGGCGAAGCCTACGTGCAGCGCTCGATAGAGAACGCCGACGATTTCACCCGGCCGCTGCAGGAAATGGTCACCGAATACTGCTGGGGCCATGTCTGGGGCCGTGAGGGTCTGTCGCTCAAAGAGCGCAGCATGATCAACCTGGCGATGATCTCGGCTCTCAACCGCCCGCATGAACTCAAGCTGCATGTGCGTGGCGCCTTGCGTAACGGCCTGAGTCGTGAGCAAATACGCGAAATTCTGCTTCAGGTCGGCATTTATTGCGGCGTTCCGGCGGCCGTGGACAGTTTCCGGCTGGCCCGTGAAGCCTTTGCCGAAGCCGACGCCGAGGCCTCCAGTTAACCCTCGGCTGTTTTGATGCCCGTCTGGCATGGACAGCCAAGCTCAAGAGCGGACCCCATGAAACGCCAGCCACTCGACGACAGCTTCAAGGTCAATCGCAACCCCGTTACCCTGCGCGAAATCGTGCTGGACAAACTGCGTAGCGCGATCATGAATTTCCAGCTCATGCCAGGTGATCGTCTGGTCGAACGCGACCTGTGCGATCGCCTCGGCGTCAGCCGCACTTCGGTGCGTGAAGCCTTGCGTCACCTTGAGTCCGAAGGCCTGGTGGAATTCGCCGACGCCAAAGGCCCGCGCGTAGCCATCATCACCCTCGACGACGCTGTCGATATCTATGAATTGCGTTGCGTGCTCGAAGGCCTGATCGTCCAACTGTTCACCCTGCGCGCCAAGGCCAAGGACATCAAAGCCCTGGAAAAAGCCCTCGACGACAACCGCAAGGCGTTGAAGGACGGCGAGCTGCAACAGGTGATCGACTCGGTGCAGGGCTTCTACGACGTGCTGCTCGAAGGCTCGGGCAACCATGTCGCCGCCACCCAATTGCGCCAGTTGCAGGCACGCATCAGCTATCTGCGCGCGACCTCGGTCTCCCAGGAAAACCGACGCGGCGCGAGTAATCACGAGATGGAAAAAATGGTCGAGGCGATCAAGAGCGGTGATCCGCTGGCGGCGCATCAGGCGTGTGTCGATCACGTCCGCGCGGCCGCTGCCGTGGCCCTCGACTACCTCAAGCGCAAACAGGAAGAAACCGGCGTCGCCGTCAAAGGCACCCCGGCGATCACCCTGCCGATCGCGCTGAAAGAACCTCGCATAGGTCAATGACATGTTCAGCCCGAGCTTTTGCCCGAAATGCGGTGGCCCTGACCTTGGTCAGCAGACGCCGCCGGGTGATACGCACGAGCGCCTGATGTGCCGCGGCTGCGGCTATATCCACTACGTCAATCCGAAGATCATTGCCGGCTGCATCATCGAGCAGGACGGCAAATACCTCTTGTGCCAACGGGCGATTCCCCCGCGCCCTGGCACCTGGACCCTGCCGGCCGGTTTCATGGAAAGCGGCGAAACCACCGAGCAGGCAGCGTTGCGCGAAGTCTGGGAAGAAAGTGGCGTGCGCGCGGAAATCGTCTCGCCGTATTCGATCTTCAGCGTGCCGAAGATCAGCGAGGTCTACATCATCTTCCGCGCCATCGCCCTGGAGATCACCGGGCAGTACGGGCCGGAAACCATGGATTACAAGTTCTTCGCCCCGGAAGAGATTCCGTGGGAGCAGATCTACTACCCGGCGATCCGGCAGATTCTCGAGCGCTATATCGAAGAGCGCCAGGCCGGGGTTTACGGGATCTACATGGGCAATGATGACAGCGGCAAGATCCACTTCATGCGCTGATTTCCATCATTGCACTACCCTTGTAGGAGCTGCCGAAGGCTGCGATCTTTTGAATTTGACTTTAAAAGCAAAATCAAAAGATCGCAGCCTTCGGCAGCTCCTACATGGGGCTAGCGGTGTTTCCTAGTTCGGGGCGATGCCTTCTACGATGATGATCTCCGCCCTCGCCCAGTCTTCGCGGTAGCTCTTCGCCTCCTGATACGCCGCCGAGCGGTAGCACGCCACGGCCTGTTCGTAGCTCTCAAACTCGATGATCACGGTGCGCTGTGGCGTCTCCCGCCCTTCCAGCGCTTCGCTGCGCCCGCCTCTGGCGACAAACCTGCCGCCGAATGCGGCAATCGCCTGCGGGGTGCGCTGGGTGTATTGGCTGTAGTGCTCGGCATCAGCTATATCCACATGTGCAATCCAGTACGCCTTCATAGTGACCTCTTTGTTGATTTTGTATTATGGTATACCAATATATTTCCAACGAACCCTGAGAGTCCAGCATGGCCTTCAACAGCATCGAAGAAATCATCGAAGATTATCGCCTCGGCAAAATGGTCTTGCTGGTCGATGACGAAGACCGCGAGAACGAAGGCGACCTGCTGCTGGCCGCCGATCGCTGCACACCGGAGGCTATCAGCTTCATGGCCCGCGAGGCACGCGGGCTGATCTGCCTGACCCTGACCGACGAACATTGCCAGCGTCTGGGCCTGGAGCAAATGGTACCCGCCAACGGCAGCGTGTTCAGCACTGCATTTACCGTGTCGATCGAAGCGGCGGTTGGTGTGACCACCGGCATTTCCGCAGCTGATCGCGCGTGCACCGTTGCCGCCGCCGTCGCGCCGAATGCCCGCTCCGAAGATCTGGTGCAGCCGGGCCACATCTTCCCGCTGCGCGCCAAGGAAGGTGGCGTGCTGACCCGCGCCGGGCATACCGAGGCGGGTTGCGACCTGGCGCGCCTGGCCGGTTTTACCCCGGCCTCGGTAATTGTCGAAGTGATGAATGACGATGGCACCATGGCCCGCCGCCCGGATCTGGAGCAGTTCGCGCGCAAGCACGGGATCAAGATCGGCACCATCGCCGACCTGATCCACTATCGCCTGAGCACCGAGCACACCATCGAACGCATCGGTGAACGTGAGCTGCCGACGGTGCATGGCACGTTCCGTTTGATCACTTTCGAGGATCGCATCGAAGGCGGCGTGCACATGGCGATGGTCATGGGCGACTTGCGTCGTGAAGAGCCGACACTGGTGCGCGTGCACGTGATCGATCCGCTGCGCGATCTGGTCGGCGCCGAGTACAGCGGGCCGACGAACTGGACGCTGTGGGCGGCGCTGCAACGGGTCGCGGCGGAGGGTCATGGGGTTGTGGTGGTGCTGGCCAATCATGAATCGTCGCAGGCGTTGCTCGAGCGCGTGCCGCAACTGACCCAGCCGCCACGGCAGTTCAGCCGTTCGCAGTCGCGGATTTATTCCGAGGTCGGGACTGGGGCGCAGATTCTGCAGAACCTGGGGGTGGGCAAGCTGCGCCATCTTGGCCCGCCGCTGAAATATGCCGGCCTGACCGGGTATGACCTTGAGGTGGTTGAAAGCATTCCCTTCAGCGAATAACCCACTTGAAACAACATTCTCTGTGGGAGGGGGCTTGCTCCCGAAGGCGTCCTGTCAGCTGACATCAGTGTTGATTGACCCGACGCATTCGCGAGCAAGCCCGCTCCCACAAGGGATCCGCGCTTCAAACCAAATTCTGTCGAACGACAAAAAGCTTATCCGCCAGATAACCGGTAAGGCAAAGTGCTTGCACAAAGTTTGGAATACCATAATATGATATTCCATAGACCGGACACTCCAAAGAAGCACCCGGCTACTGCTCCCGACAGGCGGGCAACAACGCAAGGCCCGCTCAAAAACACAACAATGAGGGCGTGAACATGGTGTTGAACAAAGCTGCAACCGCGATCTTTTTCGCGGGACTGCTCAGCGTTACCGGCCAGGCTGCAATGGCTGCCGAAAGCGTGAATTTTGTCAGCTGGGGCGGTAGCACCCAGGATGCGCAGAAACAGGCCTGGGCCGATCCGTTCAGCAAGGCCAGCGGCATCACCGTCGTTCAGGACGGGCCGACCGACTACGGCAAACTCAAGGCAATGGTCGAGAGCGGCAACGTGCAGTGGGACGTGGTCGATGTCGAAGCCGATTTCGCCCTGCGCGCCGCCGCCGAAGGCCTGCTCGAACCCCTCGACTTCAAAGTGATCCAGCGCGACAAGATCGATCCGCGCTTCGTCAACGATCACGGCGTCGGTTCGTTCTTCTTCTCCTTTGTTCTCGGTTACAACGAAGGCAAGCTCGGCGCCAACAAGCCGCAGGACTGGAGCGCGCTGTTCGATACCAAGACCTACCCCGGCAAACGCGCCCTGTACAAATGGCCAAGCCCAGGCGTGCTCGAACTGGCGCTGCTGGCCGACGGCGTTGCGGCTGACAAGCTCTACCCGCTGGACCTGGATCGCGCCTTCAAGAAACTCGACACCATCAAGAAAGACATCGTCTGGTGGGGCGGCGGCGCGCAGTCGCAGCAACTGCTGGCGTCCGGCGAAGCGAGCATGGGCCAGTTCTGGAACGGTCGCGTGCACGCCTTGCAGGAAGACGGCGCACCGGTGGGCGTGAGCTGGAAGCAGAACCTGGTCATGGCCGACATTCTGGTCATCCCCAAAGGCTCGAAAAACAAAGACGCAGCGATGAAGTTCCTGGCCAATGCGAGCAGCGCCAAAGGCCAGGCCGACTTCTCCAATCTGACCGCCTACGCCCCGGTCAACCTCGACAGCGTGGAGCGTCTGGATTCGACGCTGGCCCCCAACCTGCCGACGGCTTACGCCAAGGATCAGATCACCCTTGATTTCGCTTACTGGGCCAAAAACGGTCCGGCTATCGCGACACGGTGGAACGAATGGCTGGTCAAATGAAAATCGCGGCCACTGCGCCTCGTCCTTCCACTGCCACCGGGAGCGCCGCCGGCGCTGCCGGTTCGTCCCTCAAGCAACGCTGGC
The DNA here is from genome assembly GCF_058245595.1 of Pseudomonas sp. UF-293. Taxonomy (NCBI): domain Bacteria; kingdom Pseudomonadati; phylum Pseudomonadota; class Gammaproteobacteria; order Pseudomonadales; family Pseudomonadaceae; genus Pseudomonas; species Pseudomonas sp. UF-293. Next base: position 30,161 of record NZ_JBSICA010000011.1, read on the forward strand.
GCGGCGCCGGCAACCTCGCTCCGGCGCTGCTGTTCCTCGGCCTGTTTTTTCTCGCGCCGTTGATTGGCCTGCTGCTGCGCGGTGTGCTGGAACCTGTGCCTGGCCTTGGCAACTACGAACAACTGTTCGCCAACTCGGCGTATGCCCGAGTGCTGCTCAACACCTTTTCGGTGGCCGGGCTGGTAACACTGTTCAGTCTGCTGCTGGGTTTTCCGCTGGCCTGGGCGATCACCCTGGTGCCGCGCGGCTGGGGCCGCTGGATCCTCAACATCGTGCTGCTGTCGATGTGGACCAGCCTGCTCGCCCGCACCTATTCGTGGCTGGTGTTGCTGCAAGCCTCGGGCGTGATCAACAAGGCGCTGATGGCCATGGGCATCATCGATCAGCCGCTGGAAATGGTGCACAACCTCACCGGCGTGGTGATCGGCATGAGTTACATCATGATCCCGTTCATCGTGCTGCCGTTGCAGGCGACCATGCAGGCCATCGACCCGATGATTCTGCAGGCCGGCTCGATCTGCGGTGCCAGTCCGTGGACCAACTTCTTCCGGGTGTTCCTGCCGCTGTGCCGGCCGGGTCTGGCCTCCGGTGGTTTGATGGTGTTCGTGATGTCGCTCGGTTACTACGTCACCCCGGCGCTGCTCGGCGGGGCGCAGAACATGATGCTGCCGGAGTTCATCATTCAGCAGGTGCAATCGTTCCTCAACTGGGGCCTGGCCAGTGCCGGCGCCGCGTTGCTGATCGCCATCACTCTGGTGTTGTTCTACTTCTACCTGAAGCTTCAACCGGAATCCCCGGTTGGCGCCAGCAACGCGAGGTAAGCCGACATGCTCCTGACCCCCAATGCCATGAGCCGGCGCATGCGTTTCGGCTTGTATGCAACCACCGGGCTGATCGGTCTGTTCCTGCTGTTGCCGATCGTGTTCATCGTCCTGCTGTCGTTCGGATCCTCGCAGTGGCTGGTGTTCCCGCCGCCGGGGTGGACGCTGAAATGGTACGGCCAGTTCTTCTCCAATCCCGACTGGATGAACGCCGCTGCCGCCAGCCTGAAAGTTGCCGTGCTGACCACGATCTGCGCCGTGGCCCTCGGTCTGCCGACCGCGTTTGCGCTGGTGCGCGGGCGCTTCCCCGGCCGCGAGATGCTCTACGGTCTGTTCACCCTGCCGATGATCGTGCCGCTGGTGATCATTGCGGTGGCGGTGTACGCGCTGTTTCTCAAGCTCGGCTACACCGGGACCATGTTCGCCTTCGTCGTCAGCCATGTGATCGTCGCGCTGCCGTTCACCATCATCTCGATCATCAACTCGCTGAAGCTGTTCGATCAGTCGATTGAAGACGCGGCGGTGATCTGCGGTGCCTCGCGCCTGCAAGCGGTGTTCAAGGTGACGTTCCCGGCGATCCGTCCAGGCATGGTCGCCGGCGCCCTCTTCGCCTTCCTCGTTTCGTGGGACGAAGTGGTGCTCAGCGTGATGATGGCGAGCCCGACTCTGCAAACCCTTCCCGTGAAAATGTGGACCACCCTGCGCCAGGACCTGACCCCGGTGATCGCCGTCGCTTCGACGCTGCTGATCGGCCTGTCGGTATTGGTCATGGTGATCGCCGCCGCCTTGCGCCGGCGCAACGAAATCAGCGCCTGAGCGCCCAGGAGTACGACATGAGTGCCGTGATCAAAGACGCATCCCAGCAGAACGACAAACCCCTGGTCAGCCTGCGCAACCTGAACAAGCACTACGGCGACTTTGCTGCCGTCGACAACATCTCGCTGGACATCAAGGACGGCGAATTCCTCACCTTCCTCGGCTCCAGCGGCTCGGGCAAAAGCACCACGCTGTCGATGCTCGCCGGGTTCGAAACACCGAGCAGCGGCGAGATTCTCGTCAACGGCCAGTCGCTGGTCAATGTGCCGCCGCACAAGCGCGATATCGGCATGGTCTTCCAGCGCTACTCATTGTTCCCGCATCTGTCGGTGCGCGACAACATCGCCTTCCCTCTGGCCATTCGCAAACTGGCGGCGGCCGAGCGCGAAAAACGCGTCGATGCGATGCTGAAACTGGTGCAGCTTGAGCAGTTCGCCCATCGCCGCCCTTCGCAACTGTCCGGCGGTCAGCAACAACGTGTCGCCATCGCTCGCGCCTTGGTTTACGAGCCGCGCATTCTGCTGATGGACGAACCGCTCGGTGCGCTGGATAAAAAGCTGCGCGAAGACTTGCAGGATGAACTGCGCCAGCTGCACCGGCGCCTGGGCATCACCATCGTTTACGTGACCCACGATCAGGAAGAAGCAATGCGGCTGTCGCAACGCATCGCGATTTTCAGCCACGGCAAGATTGTCGGGCTGGGCAGTGGTTATGACCTTTATCAAAATCCGCCGAATGCGTTCGTTGCGTCGTTTCTCGGCAACTCGAACTTCCTCAAGCTCAAGGCGCAGAGCAATGCAGCGGCGAGTTTCGAGGGGCAGTCGTTGTCGATCCGGCTCACGGCGGGATTGCACACCGATCAGGATGTGCTGCTCATGGTCCGCCCGGAAAAGGCTGTGGCGCTGAGTGTGCAGCAAGCGAGTGATGAGCCGCTGGCGGCAGGCTGGAATGAGGTGTCGGCGAACGTTGTGGAGGTGCTGTTTCTGGGTGAAAGCCAGACGTGCAGCGTGGTGACTGCGGGCGGGACCTCGATGACGGTGAAAGCGCTGTCGGCAGCAGGCATGCCACTCAAGGCCGGCGACCCGGTGCGGGTGCGCTGGGCCACGGCAGATGCTTGTGTTTATACCGAATGGACCGAGAGCGATTTGAACAAGGCTGCCGGTGCCCACTAAAATTTTCAATCCACTGAAATTCCCCTGTGGGAGCGAGCCTGCTCGCGAATGCGCTGTGTCATTCAACATTAATGGTGACTGACACAACCTCTTCGCGAGCAGGCTCGCTCCCACAGGTTCGGTATTGTTCAATGAATCGGGGAATACCCTTCAATCTCATCCGGCCAAGCCGTCAGCACTTCAAACCCGCTCTCCGTCACCGCGACCATATGCTCCCACTGCGCCGACAAGGAGCCATCCTTGGTCAGCACGGTCCAGCCATCCGGCATGTTCTTCACGTGGCGTTTGCCGGCATTGAGCATCGGCTCCACGGTGAAAATCATCCCGGCCTTGAGCTTCAGCCCTTGATTGGGGAAGCCGTAATGCAGGATCTGCGGCTCATCGTGATAGACCTTGCCGATGCCGTGGCCGCAGTATTCGCGCACCACGCTGAAGCCCTCCGCCTCCGCCAGGCTCTGAATCGCATAACCGATATCGCCGAGTGTCGCGCCCGGTTTCACCGCACGAATGCCCGCGCACATCGCATCGTAAGTGGTCTTGATCAGGTGCTGCGCTTCGGGGCTCGCCTCACCCACGACATACATGCGGCTGGTATCACCGAACCAGCCATCCTTGATCACGGCGATGTCGAGATTGACGATGTCGCCGTCCTTCAATGGCGTACCCGATGGAATCCCGTGGCACACCACATCGTTGACCGATGCACAGACGGTTTTCGGGAAACCGTGATAACCGACGTTGGCCGGCACCGCCTTCTGCACATTGACGATGTAATCGTTGCATAGCCGGTCGAGCTCATCGGTGGTCACGCCAGCCTTCACATGCGGCACCAGCATTGCCAGCACTTCAGCAGCCAGTTTGCCGGCGGCGCGGGATTTTTCGATGTCGGCGGGTGTGTTGATCCTGATCTGGTTTCTCATGCGCTGACGGCTTCCTGGGTCAGTTGATGCAGATCCAGTCCGCCGTTCTGTTCGGCGCGGATCAGCAGGCGGCAAATGGCGCTGTGGTCGAGGTTGGGGTGCAGCTCGGCGAGCATGCCGATGCGCATCCAGTGCTCGGCCTGCGCGTTGATCGAGCGGCTGAGGGCGTTGCTGGAGATGCGCAGATTCTCGTGCATGTCCTCTGAAATTTTTACGATGCCCATATATGAATCCGATACGATGTGTATATGTATCGTATATTAGCCAAGCCTTACGCAGAATTGCAAATCAACCCAGCGCCGCATCAAAAAACGATGAGATGAGCCGACTGGAACGCCGTTCGGCCAAACAGTACAGATACGTCTCGGTGAACAGCTCTTCGCCCTCGATTCTGATCGTTCGGATTTTCGGGTCGGCAATAAACTCCGCTTCTGACACCACCCCCAACCCCAGCCCACGCACCACCGCTTCACGTAGGGCCTCACGACTGCCGATTTCCATGGCGATACGCGGTTTGACCTGCGCCGCATTCAGCGCCTGTTCCAGTACCAGTCGGGTGGTCGAGCCTGGCTCGCGTTGCAGCAGCCTCTGCCCTTGCAGTTCCTCCAGCCGCACGCTGCCACGATTAGCCAGCGCATGCTCATGGTGGGCAAACAGAATGATCGCGTGCCGCGCATAACGCACTGAGCACAACGCCGGATCATCTTGCCGCCCCGCCAGCACGGCGATGTCGGTCACATAGTTTTCCAGATCCGACAGCACTTGAGCCGAGTTGCCGACGCGGATCGACACGTCGATATTCGGATGCAGTTGCAAATAGCTGTCGACCATCTCGATCACATGAAACGGCCCCACTGCACCGACCTTGAGCTGGCCGCTGTCGAGCCGCCCGGAATCGCGCAGCAGGTTGTGCGCTTCCAGCTCCAGCAAGGCAAGTCGTTGCGCGATTGGCAGCAACTGCCGACCAACATCCGACAACTCAATCCGCCGCCCACGCCGGTGAAAAAGCTCGACGTTGTGCTGACGTTCCAGGCTCTGCACCTGCGTGGTCAGTGTTGGCTGGCTGAGCCCGGTCGCCCGTGCTCCGGCACTGAAACTGCCGTGACGGGCAACGGCGAGAAAGGCCCGCAATTTGGCGCTGGACATCCATAGACTCCATCAATACATAGCTGCTGTTTCCCATATTGAATTGATTGAATGACTGTCACGTGACAGACCTAGCCTGTGGCAACTCCCAACCACACCGTGGAATGCCATGAAAACAATCAAACAGTTTCTGCGTGTCGCCAGCCTCACCGTCATTGCCCTCGGCGCCAGCCAGGTCTGGGCCAAAGACAAACTGACCATTGGTTTGATCCCCTCGGAAGACTCCCAGGCAATGATCGAATCGAGCAAGCAAGTGCTCGACGATCTGCAAAGCAAGATCGGCATGCCCGTGATGCCGTTCGTGGCCACCGATTACAACGGCATCATTGAAGCGCTGCGTTCGGGCAAGCTCGATGTCGCTTACCTCGGGCCGTTCTCCTACGTGCTGGCGACCTCGGTGGCGGATGTCGAGGCGTTTTCAGTGGCGGTGACCAAGAAGACCGGCCAGAGCGCTTACAAAAGCGTGATTCTGGCGCGCAAGGACAGCGGGATTCATTCGCTTGCCGACCTGCAGGGGCATACGTTTGCATTCGTCGACCCGAGCTCAGCGTCCGGGCATCTGTTTCCCAAGGCTGGCCTTGAGCAGGCCGGTTTTGCTCCGGACAGCCTGTTCAAACGGGTAATTTTCTCCGGTTCCCACGACGCCAGCATCCTCGCGGTGGAGAACAGGAAAGTCGACGCTGCGGCCGTGGCTGACCGCATCTTCGCCAGTGCCGTGGCCAAAGGTGTGGTGAAGCAGGATGACTTCGAAATCGTCTGGAGTTCCAGGCCGATCCCCGAATCGCCGATGGTCTGGCGCAAGGCGCTCGATCCACAATTGAAGAAGAAGGTCGCCGACGCGCTGGCTTCAATCAAGGATGTGCCGTGGGGTGATCAGGGCGTGCTCAATGGTTTCCAGCCGACCACCGACGCCTCTTACGACGTAGTGCGCGAAACCGCCAAGGTGCTCGATCTCGATTTGCGGAGCATGAAATGATCAGCATCCGCCAATTGACCAAAGACTACGGTAGCAACCCGGTGTTGCGCGGCATTGACCTTGAGGTGGGTGCAGGGGAATTCGTCATAGTACTCGGTCAGTCCGGCGCCGGTAAATCGACTTTGCTGCGCTGTATCAATCGCCTGGCACAGGCCGACAGCGGCACGCTGAACGTGGCCGGCATCGATGCCCTGGCCTGCCCTGACACCAGCGTTTTGCGCCGTGAAGTGGCGATGATTTTCCAGCACCACAACGTCGTGCCGCGCCTGAGTGTGCTGAAGAATGTACTGACCGGTCGCCTCGGTTCCGTCGGCACGCTCGCCTCGATTCTGCAGCTGTTCCGCCGTGACGATGTGGCACTGGCCATGCAATGCCTGGAGCGTGTTGAACTGGCGCACAAGGCTGGCGAGCGCACGGATTCGCTGTCCGGCGGACAGAAGCAGCGCGTCGGCATTGCCCGCGCCTTGGCGCAACGGCCGCAAGTGATTCTGGCCGATGAACCGATTGCCAGCCTCGACCCGAAAAGCGCGCGCCTGGTGTTGCAGTATCTGCGCGATGCCACCCGCGAGTTGGGTATCACCGTGCTGTGCAATCTGCATCAGGTCGAATACGCCCGTGAGTTTGGCGACCGTGTGGTCGGCTTGGCCAACGGCAGTCTGGTGTTCGATGGCAAAGCGTCGAGCATGACCGACGCCGATCTGGCGCGAATCTATCCGGGGCAATCGGCGCAAGCCTGCGCCGGAATCCCGACGCCCACCCTGTCTTACCGCAACGCCTCGAGGGCCTGAGCATGCAATCGCAAAACTATCAGTGGGTCGGCGATCGTCCACGAGGCCCGCGCAGTTGGCTGACCACCGGCGCCGTCGTCCTGATCGTGCTGTGGACGCTGAACTGGAGCGCGCAAGGCGCGCAGCTCAGCCTCGGTGAACTGGCGGCGGGGTTGCCGCAGATCGGTGATTTCCTTTCGCGCACCTTCCCACCGGATCTGAGCATTCTTGCGCGTCTGGTCGCACCAGCGGTGGAAACCCTGCAGATCGCCATCTGGGGCACCTTGCTTGGCGTGTTACTGGCAGTTCCGCTGTCGTTTCTCGCCGCACGTAATCTGAGCCGCAACCGCTGGCTGTTTCACGCCACGCGTCAGGCACTGAATTTCACCCGCAGCATCAACGAACTGATCCTCGCGCTGATCTTCGTCTCGGCAGTCGGGCTCGGCCCATTTCCCGGCGTACTGGCGCTGGCGCTGCATGGTGTAGGCATGCTTGGCAAGTTCTTCGCCGAAAGCATTGAAGAGATCGACCAAGGTCCGATTGAAGCGCTGCAAGCGACCGGTGCGCGGCCATTGCAGGTGATCGTGTTTGGCGTTTTGCCGCAAGTCATCACCGCGTGGATTGCAGTGATTCTGTACCGCTTCGAAGTCAATCTGCGCTCGGCCACGGTGCTCGGCATGGTCGGCGCTGGCGGCCTGGGGTTCGAGCTGGTGAGCAGTCTCAAGCTGTTCAAATATCAGGAAACCGCGACCTGCATCATCGTCATCACCTTCATGGTGATCGTCGCCGACGCCATCTCCAGCCGCCTGCGCGCGGCGATCCAGAGCGGTTCGGCGCACTAGCGTACAGCTGCTATCGGCTGAACCGATTCAAACCTGCGAATTATCGATTTGAGCCGTTGTCGACGGGCGCTGAGTATGGCGCCACACGACCACAACAAGAAGGATTCACCATGACTGCCCGCTTCCAGAACCCCGTCGATACCCGTTTCGGCTGGGGCAGCCTGCAAGACCTCGCCGCCCTCACCGAACAGCAGACCGTGGCCCTTGTGACCTTTCCAGAAGCGCGTGGGCTGGGGCTGGTCGATCGCCTGCAAGCCTTGCTCGGCGAGCGTCTGGTCTATGTGTTCGAAGACGTTCAGCCCAACCCGGACGTCGCCCATCTGCGCAACACTTACGAGCATTTCTGGCAGCATGCAGGGGCTTGCGACGTGGTGCTCGCGGTCGGAGGCGGCAGCGCCATCGATACTGCCAAAGCGTTGATCGTCGGTACCGAATCCGGCCGTTTCGATGAATTGTTGAGCCTGCTGGCGACAGGCAAACCATTCACCCCGGCCCGTTGCAAACAACTGATTGCCGCACCGACTACTGCCGGCACCGGCAGCGAAGTCACGCCGTGGGCGACGATCTGGGACAGCGCCAGCCAAAAGAAATACTCGCTGCACCTGGACTGCACCTGGCCACGGGTAGCGATCATCGATCCGCAACTGATGCTCACTGTGCCGGCCAGCGTCACCGTCTCTACCGGGCTCGATGCGTTGTCTCATGCGTTGGAGGCGATCTGGAACGTCAACGCCAACCCGGTCTCGGACACCTTCGCGATTTCCGCGATCGAGGACATTCTGGAATGCCTGCCGCGCCTGCACAAAGATCTCTCCAGTCACGAGTTGCGCAGCCGCATGGCGCTCGCTGCGCTCAAAGCCGGACTGGCGTTTTCCAACACCAAAACCGCGCTGGCGCATTCGATTTCCTATGAGATGACCTTGCGCCACGGCTTACCCCACGGCATCGCCTGCTCCTTCACCCTACCAATGGTTTTGGGTTTGGCCTGGGGCCACGACGCCACTCGCGACCGTACATTGCAAAGGGTATTCGGCGCGGACCTGGGCAAAGCCCAGCAGCAGTTGCGCGAGTTCTTGCACAGCCTCGGGGTGAAGACCGAGTTTGCCGATTACGGCGTTTCGGCCAAGGACGCCGAAGCCATCATCCAGCTCGCGATGCAGGGCGCGCGCGGCAAGAATTTCATCGGTTCGCAAGCCGCCTGACGCCTGATAACACCGAGTCACCCAAGCACCGCCAGCGGCATGCAGCCGCGGTGATTTCCTGTCGCACCATAAAAGAGTGCACCCCGCCGACGACACCCGACGGGAACCGACAACAATAAGGAAAAGATCATGAATCGTGCCGAAACAATGCCTGGTCTCGCCGAACGTTCTGCCTCGTTCCGGGTCGCCCAGTGGCGCATGCTGCTGGCGGCGATGTTCTGTTACCTGTTTTTTTACACCGGTCGGCAGACCTTCGGTTTTGCCATTCCGGGGATTCAGGCCGAGTTCGGTCTGAGCAAGGAAACTCTCGGCTGGGCCTCTGCGGTGATGCTCTGGGCCTACGCGATTGGTCAGGCGATCAACGGCAACCTCGCCGACAAATTCGGTGGTCGACGCATCATGACTCTGGGGGCTGTGCTGTCCTGCACGACAAACTGGGTGACCAGTTTCGCCAGTGGTTTCACCAGCCTGATTCTGCCGTGGGGCGTCAACGGCTACTTTCAGGCCTTGGGCTGGGCGCCGGGCGGTCGGCTGATTGCCAATTGGTGGGCGGCGGGCGAGCGCGGCAAGGTGTATGGCTTCTACACTTTCGCCGCCGGCTGCGCTTCGGTTCTGTCTTACGTCACCTCTATCGTCGTGCTCGAAGTACTGCAACTGGAATGGCGCTGGATCTTCCGTTTGCCGGTGCTGCTGATGCTCGCCGGTGGGATTATTTTCTATCTGGTTGCACGCGAACGCCCACAGGATCTGGGCTTCGAACCGGTGGGTGATACCGGTGTGGCCAACGCTGACGACAAACATCAGGAAGCGGCACAGGGTGAAGTCGAATCCTCGGCACAACGCTACAAAGCCGTACTGAAGAACCCTCGCCTGCTCATCGCCGCGCTGTCACTGGGCTTTCAGAACGCGGCGCGCTACGGCTTGATCGTCTGGGTGCCGGTGCACTTTCTAGGCGCTGACTGGAAAAGTGGTGACGGCATGATCGATCCGAAATGGATCACCGTCGCCCTCCCCGTCGGCATGGCGGTTGGCGCGTTGAGCAACGGTTGGGTGTCAGACAAGTTGTTCGGCTCCAAGCGGTATCTGGCGATCATGCTTTATATGTTGCTCGGCGCCGCGACCAGCCTGTGGATGTGGAGCCTGCCCCCACACAGCGTCATCGGCCTGATCGCCCTGTTCCTTTGCGGCTTTTTCGTATACGGCCCGGCGTCGAGTTTCTGGGCGCTGTGCCCGGATCTGGTCGGTGCCAAACGCGCCGGTACGGCGACCGGAATCATGAACTTTTCCTCCTATCTGTTCGCCGGATTGGCCGAGCCATTGATCGGTCGTTTGCTTGACACTACAGCAAACACGTCTCTCATCTTCATAGTGGTCACCAGCGCCTGCCTGTGCAGCGCGGCAGTGGCATTGTTCATTCGACGCTGACGGGGCTTGCATGTACCAGTATCACAAGTGGTTGCGTTCGTTTCATGCGGTAGCCAAGACCGGCAGCTTCACCCTTGCTGCCGAGTACCTCTGCGTCGGTCAGCCGACCGTCAGCGAACAGGTCAACGCACTGGAGAACACCTTCTCGGTCGAACTGTTTCATCGCCGTGGCCGCTACATCGAAATGAGCGCCGCCGGGCACAAGCTCTATGCGATCACTCAGGGGCTGTTCGGTCAGGAGGATGAAGCCGTGCAACTGTTGCAGAGCTTCAAGCAGCGCAAGACCGGCATGCTGCGCCTCGGCGCGGTGTCACCGCCGATTGCCATGAATCTGACCTATGAGCTGATGCAGCGCCACCCGGATATCGAACTGGAAACCTCGTTTTCCTCGGAAAAGGACACCCTGGCGCGGTTGTTCAACTTCGATATCGACGTGGCGATTCTGGCCTTGTCGGAATTCGATGAGCGCTTCCACACGCGGCTGTATCACCGTTATCCGATCATCGCCGTGGTCCGCGACGACCATCCCTGGGCCGGTAAGACGCAGGTTCACGTCAGTGAAATCAGCGGCGAAAACTGGGTGATGCGCGAATCCAGTGCGCGTACCCGGCAACTGGTGGAAGAAAGCTGCAAACGGCTCGATATCGAGCTCAATTGCGTCATGCAACTCAACAGCCGCGAAGCCATCGTCCACGCGATCGTCAAAGGCATCGGTATCGGTTTTGTCTCGGCCGTGGAATACGCCGAGACCCCGGGCACCAGGCCGATCACCTTTGTCGATCACCCGTTCTTCATCGAATACCACCTGTGCTGCCTCGGCATCCGCAGGAATCGGCCAGTGATTGCCGAACTGTTTGATGCGAATCCACCGCTGACCTGATCAGCCCTGCCCCTTGAACCGCCTACCTCATTGTCGAGGGACGGCCCACGCTTACCTGAAAACGGAGATTGACCATGCAGTACCAACAACCGACTCATCTGCAAGCCGCGATCCTCGACTGGGCCGGCACCGTTGTCGATTTCGGCTCGTTTGCTCCGACGCAGATTTTCGTCGAAGCCTTTGCCGAGTTCGGCGTCGCCGTGTCGCTGGAGGAAGCGCGCGGGCCAATGGGCATGGGCAAGTGGGATCACATCCGCACCCTGTGCAACCTGCCGCAGATTGCCGAACGTTACCGCGCGGCGTTTGACCGCTTGCCGAGTGACGACGATGTGACGGCGATCTACGAACGCTTCATGCCGTTGCAGATCGAAAAAATCGCCCTGCATTCGGCGTTGATTCCGGGTGCACTCGAGGCCATTGCGGCGTTGCGCGACAAGGGTTTGAAAATCGGTTCGTGCTCGGGCTATCCGGCGGTGGTGATGGCCAAGGTCGTCGGACTGGCAGAGGAAAATGGCTACGTCGCCGACCATGTCGTCGCCACCGATGAAGTGCCCAATGGCCGTCCATATCCGGCGCAGGCGTTGGCCAACGTGATTGCCCTGGGCATCAATGACGTGGCCGCCTGCGTCAAGGTCGACGACACCTGGCCGGGAATTCTCGAAGGGCGCGCCGCCGGCATGTGGACGGTGGCATTGACCTGTTCCGGCAACGCACTGGGCCTGACCTATGAGCAATACAAGGCGTTGGCGTCGGATCGACTGGCGGTAGAACGCGCGCGGATCGGCAAGATGTTCGCCCCTTCGCGCCCGCATTACCTGATCGATACCATCGCTGAACTGCCTCAGGTGATCGACGACATCAATGCGCGTCTGGCCCGGGGTGAAACTCCGCAAGCCAGCTGAGTCGGCCCTGACCGTGATCGTTCCCGCGCTCAGCGTGGGAACGATCCCATCACTCCCTTGAACTGCCGGAAGCAAGGTTGGCGTGACAGCAGACGCCTGCTGCTAATGCTCGTCGCGATAGATTGGTCTCCCCTTCAGCGGCTCGATCGACTACCATGCCGCCGCCGGTTTCCACACGGAATTAATAGGGAATCCGAAATGCTTGCACAGCATCAATCGGAACTGCCCCCGCAACTGTAGGTGCCGAGCCTGCTCCTTGACTGCCACTGGGTGAATCCCGGGAAGGCCGGAGCGTGGCGATGACGCATCAGTCAGGAGACCTGCCGGCACAGTGACTGACTAACCGGCGGGGTGTCCGGGAAGGACATCGTGCCGTGCGCGTTTTTCAATGCCGGCCTTGCGCAGTTTCCACGACCGCGCCCGAGGTGTGTTTCCAACCGTACCCGCCCGCTCACGTACGGTTCCCCTGGAGACTGCCCCATGCTGCTGCCCCGCGTTGCCACCCTGCTCACCGCTTTGAGTCTTTGCGCCCTGGCGCAAGCGGCGCCGACTACGTATCCGCTGACCGTCGAAAACTGCGGCAGCAGCCTGACCTTTCAGCACGCTCCTGCGCGCACGGTGACCATCGGCCAGGCCGGTACGGAAATGCTTTATGCCTTGGGCCTGGGCGACAAAGTCGTCGGTACTTCGCTGTGGTTCAACGATGTGCTGGGCGCATACAAAACGCAGAACGACAGGGTCGAGCGTCTCGCCGACAACGAGCCAAGTTTCGAAGCGGTGATCGGCAAACGCCCGGAACTGGTCGCCGTCGAGCTGGAATGGATGGTCGGCCCGCAAGGCGCGGTCGGCACCCGTGAGCAGTTCCATGAACTGAAGATTCCCACCTATCTGCTGCCCTCTGATTGCGAAGCCAAGGACAACCTCGTCGGCTCGGACGGCACGCGGCTGGCGCCGTTCCGCATCGACAGCATCTATAAAGCCGTGAGCCAACTGGCGGCGATTTTCGACGTGCAGACGCGTGGCGAGCAGCTCAATGAGCAGCTCAAAGCCAGCCTCGCACAGTCGATCGCCACGGCGACAAAACCGCAGCGCAAAGACGTCAGTGCACTGGTGTGGTTCTCCAGCGCCGAGATGGACATCGAGCCGTTCGTGGCTGGACACAAAGGCGTTCCCGATTTCATGCTCAGCACCCTCGGCGTGCGCAACGTCGTCGAGTCGGATGAAGAATGGCCGACCGTCGGCTGGGAAACCATCGCCAAGGCCAACCCGACGTTTCTGGTCATCGCGCGCATGGATCGTCGGCGTTTCCCGGCTGACGATTATCAGAAGAAACTCGCCTTTCTGCGCAGTGATCCAGTGACGCGCAACATGGACGCGGTCAAGCACAACCGCATCATCATTCTTGACGCCATGGCCATGCAGGCCAGCCTGCGCACCTTCGACGGCCTCGCACAACTGGCCACGGCCATCAACGGCTACGACCTGTCGCAATGAGCAGACGCCTGATCCGTTTGCTGCTGGTTCTGTTGACGCTATCGGTCGCGCTGATCGGCGGCGTGGCCATTGGTGAGACTTCAATCGAGCCGAGCGTGGTGTTGCAGGTGCTGGCCAACAAGCTGTGGGGTGCCGGTTATGTGCTCGACCCGATCGACGAAGGCATTGTCTGGAACTATCGCCTGACTCGCGCTTTGGTCGCGGCGGCCTGCGGCGCCGGTCTGGCGACATGCGGGGTGATTTTGCAGTCGCTGCTGCGCAATCCGTTGGCCGATCCGTATCTGCTGGGAATTTCCGCTGGCGCCTCGACCGGCGCGGTGATGGTCGCGCTGCTTGGCGTCGGCGCAGGGGCGATTTCATTGTCGGTGGGTGCCTTTGCCGGTGCGGTGACGGCGTTCGTGCTGGTGATCCTGTTGGCGCGGGTCAGCGGCACGGCCAGCGGCACCGGACAGATCATTCTCGCCGGGATCGCCGGCTCGCAATTGTTCAATGCCCTCACCGCGTTTCTGATCACCCGCTCGGCCAGTTCGGAACAGGCGCGCGGGATCATGTTCTGGCTGCTCGGCAATCTCGGCGGCGTGCGCTGGCCGTCGGTGTGGCTGGCGGTCCCAGTGGCCTTGCTCGGGTTGGTCGTTTGCCTGTGGCACCGGCGGGCGCTGGATGCGTTTACCTTTGGCGTGGATTCGGCGGCATCCCTCGGCATTCCAGTGCGACGTGTGCAAATTCTGTTGATCGGCTGCGCCGCGCTGGTGACGGCGGTGATGGTGTCGATCGTCGGCTCGATCGGCTTTGTTGGCCTGGTGATTCCCCACGCCGCGCGGTTGTTGCTCGGCACGGGGCATGCGCGTCTGCTGCCCGCCAGTGCACTGGGCGGCGCGGTGTTTCTGATTGCCGCCGATGTGCTGTCGCGGACCCTGATCAAGGGTCAGGTGATTCCGGTCGGCGTGATCACAGCGCTGGTCGGCGCGCCGGTGTTCGCCCTGATTCTGGTGGGCCGGAGATCGGCACGATGAACGCGGTATTGAGTTGTGCGAGCGTGGGCTTCAAGGTGCGTGGCGCCGAGTTGCTTAACGGTGTCAGTCTCGACGTTCAGCGCGGCGAGACGCTGGGCATTGTCGGCCCGAACGGTTCGGGGAAATCCACTTTGCTCAAACTGCTCGCCGGCCTGCGTGAGCCGAGCGAAGGCCAGGTGGAGCTCGACGGTCAGGCGCTGGGCACAATGTCGCGGCGCAGCATCGCGCAGACGCTTGCGGTGGTTGAGCAACAGGCCGATACCGACGATGGCATCCGCGTGTTCGACGCCGTGGCGCTTGGGCGTACGCCGTGGTTATCGGCGCTGCAACCGTGGTCCCCCGCCGACGACGCCATCGTCGAGCAAGCGCTGGTCGACGTTGACGCCGTGCACCTGCGTAAACGCCTCTGGCGCAGTCTTTCCGGTGGCGAATGTCAACGCGTGCACATCGCCCGGGCTCTGGCGCAACGCCCACAGATTCTGCTGCTCGACGAACCGGCCAACCACCTCGACATTCAGCACCAGTTGAGCATTCTGCAAGTGGTCCGCGCACTGCCGGTGACTACGCTGATCGCCCTGCACGATCTCAACCAGGCGCTCAAGTGCGATCGCCTGGCGGTGCTGGAGCGCGGGCGTCTGGTGGCATTGGGCGAGCCGCTGCACGTGCTGACGCCGGAGCGGTTACAGACGACTTTCGGGGTCAGGGCGCACTACCTGACGGATCCGTTCGATGGTGCGCCGATATTGCGTTTTCTTACCTGACTCATTTGTGTCTGACCTGCCGCTTTCGCGAGCAAGCCCGCTCCCACAAGGTATTTGTGGGTTAGCGGGGATAGCGGGTTTAACGCGAAATCCTGTGGGAGTGGGCTTGCCCACGAAGGCGGCAGGTCAGGCATTTATCTGTGGCTGACCGACCGCTTTCGCGAGCAGGCTCGCTCCCACAGGGGATTTATGGGTTGCCGGGGATGGCGGGTTTAGCGCGAAATCCTGTGGGAGTGGGCTTGCTCACGAAGGCGGCAGGTCAGGCAATTTATCTGTGGCTGACAGACCGCTTTCGCGAGCAAGCCCGCTCCCACATGAGATTTGTGGGGTTGCCGGGGACTTGAGTACAACGGAGAACCCTGTGGGAGTGGGCTTGCCCACGAAGGCGGCAGGTCAGGCAATTTATCTGTGGCTGAGACACCGCTTTCGCGAGCAAGCCCGCTCCCACAAGGGATTTGTGGGTTAGCAGGGATGGCGGGTGTGACGCGAAACCCTGTGGGAGTGGGCTTGCTCACGAAGGCGGCAGGTCAGGCAACTTATCTGTGGCTGACACACCGCTTTCGCGAGCAGGCTCGCTCCCACAGGGGATTTATGGGTTGCCGGGGATGGCGGGTGTGACGCGAAATCCTGTGGGAGTGGGCTTGCTCACGAAGGTGGCAGGTCAGGCAATTCGTCTGTGGCTGACACTCCGCTTTCGCGAGCAGGCTCGCTCCCACAGGGGATTTATGGGTTGCCGGGGATGGCGGGTGTAACGCGAAATCCTGTGGGAGTGGGCTTGCTCACGAAGGCGGCAGGTCAGGCAATTTAACTGTGGCTGACAGGCCGCTTTCGCGAGCAGGCTCGCTCCCACAGGGGTTATGTTTTCCAGGGCGGTGAAGGATCAGGCCCATTCTTTGCGCAGTTGCCGCGCTGCGCTGACCATATGCACCAACGCCGCTTCGGTCTCTGGCCAGCCTCGGGTTTTCAATCCGCAATCCGGATTGACCCACAGACGCTCCACCGGAATACGTTGCGCGGCCTTGCGCAGCAAGCCGACCATTTCCGTAACATCGGGAATCCGTGGTGAGTGAATATCGTAGACGCCCGGGCCGATGTCGTTCGGGTAGGCAAACGCTTCGAAAGCCTCGAGCAGTTCCATGTCCGACCGTGAGGTTTCGATGGTGATGACATCGGCGTCCATCGCCGCGATCGACTCGATCACATCGTTGAATTCGCTGTAGCACATGTGCGTATGGATCTGGGTTTCATCGCGCACGCCGCAGGCGCACAGGCGGAACGCTTCGCTTGCCCAGTCCAGATACGGTTGCCACTGCGCCCGGCGCAACGGCAAGCCTTCACGAAACGCCGCTTCGTCGATCTGCACAATTTTGATTCCTGCCGCTTCCAGATCATTCACCTCGTCACGAATGGCCAGCGCCAGTTGTCGTGCCTGAATCTCGCGGCTGACGTCTTCGCGCGGGAACGACCACATCAGCATGGTCACCGGGCCGGTCAGCATGCCTTTAATGACCTTGTTGGTCAGACCTTGGGCGTAGCGAATCCACTCGACCGTCATGGCTTGCGGGCGGCTGAGGTCGCCGAAGATTACCGCCGGTTTGACGCAGCGCGAACCGTAGCTCTGTACCCAGCCAAAGCGGGTAAATGCGTAGCCGTCGAGCTGCTCGGCGAAGTATTCGACCATGTCGTTGCGCTCGGCTTCACCGTGCACCAGCACATCCAGGCCGAGGCGTTCTTGAATTTCTACAGCGTGGCGAATTTCCGTATGCATCGCATCGGTGTAATCGGCCGCGCTGAGCTTGCCTTGCTTGTGGGCCTGACGCGCCAGTCGGATCGCCGCCGTCTGCGGAAACGAACCAATGGTGGTGGTCGGAAACAGCGGCAGATCGAGTTTGTCGCGCTGTTTGGCAATGCGCTGGGCAAACGGCGATTGGCGTTGCGCATCCCTGGCAGTGATCGCCGCAACCCGCGCTTGCACCTCAGGTTTGTGGATGCGCGGCGAGGCGGCGCGGCTGGTTTGTACCGAGCGGCTTTGCGCCAGGGCGCGCAGCACCTGCGGCGCTTCCGGCTCGCTGATCGCTAGAGCGAGCACGGCGACCTCTTCGCACTTCTGCACGGCAAATGCCAGCCAACTTTTCAGCTCGGCATCGAGCTGGTCTTCGCGGCTCAGATCAACCGGGCTGTGCAGCAACGAGCAGGACGGCGCCACCCACAAACGATCACCCAGACGCTCATGGGCATGGCGCAGCATCGCCAGCGCGTTTTGCAGATCGCAGCGCCAGACGTTACGCCCGTTGACCACACCCAGCGACAGCACTTTATAGGCCGGCAGACGATCCAGAATGGTCGGGTACTGATCCGGCGCGCGCACCAGATCGATGTGCAGGCCATCGACCGGCAGGTTCGCCGCCAGACCGAGGTTTTCTTCCAGACCACCAAAGTACGTAGCAAGCAGTTTTTTCAGCGGATCGCGCTGGATCTGGTTGTAGGCGCGCTCGAAGGCATTCTTCCAGTCCTGCGGCAGATCGAGCACCAGAATCGGCTCATCGATCTGCACCCACTCCACGCCCAATGCCGCCAGCCGCGCGAAGATCTGCCCGTACAGCGGCAGCAGGCGATCGAGCAACTCGAGCTTGTCGAAATCGGCGCCCTTGGTTTTGCCCAGCCACAGATAGGTCAACGGGCCGAGGATCACCGGTTTGACGTTGTGCCCCAGCGCGCGGGCCTCTTCGGTTTCTTCAAACAGCTGCTCCCAACCCAGCTGAAATTGTTGATCGACGCTGAATTCCGGTACGAGGTAGTGATAATTGGTGTCGAACCATTTGGTCATCTCTTGAGCGTGACCACCGCCGCAACAGCCGTTGCTGACACCACGGGCCATGCTGAACAGCGTCTGCAGCGTGGCTTTGCCGTCGTGCGGGCGGAAGCGCTCGGGGATCACGCCGAACATCAGCGAATGAGTCAACACCTGGTCGTACCAAGCGAAATCGCCGACCGGCAGCAAGTCGATGCCGGCGTTTTTCTGCAAGTCCCAATGGGCCTTGCGCAGCTCACGTCCGACGTCACGCAGGCCCGCCTCGTTCAGTTCTCCTTTCCAGAACGCCTCTTGCGCTTTCTTCAGTTCGCGGTCGCGGCCGATGCGCGGAAATCCAAGGGAATGGGCCAGTGCCATGACAAACAACTCCAGATGCTTATTCGATGGCGGCTATTATCTGGAACCTAGCTTAATGAAACAAACTCAATCTTTTTCTAATGAACACAAATTATGCTCATGTAGAGATGAGCCTTTAGGAGCTGCCGAAGGCTGCGATCTTCGGCTGAAGGGACGCAGAGCGTCCCCCGCTGCACTCCCATGCCGAGCGTGGGAACGATCGGAACCCGGGGACACAAATCAAGCTTTTGTCGCGGCGAAGACGCCCTTTGAATACTCGATGACGCCTTGCTGTAAACACGTTCGAACTGTTCCGGCAGCTGGCCGATTTCGTTCTATCGTTAGATCCAAATGGCTGGATTTCTCAAAGATTAAAGGTTGCGAGGGAAGAGGCCTGCGCCTAAGTTGCACGCGAGTCTTTTCCCCGCGATCGGAACGCGATCAACACCATAATGAGGTGAAGAAATGTCGAAGGAATCACGCCCTGCCGTGCTTGGGCTGATAGGCAATACTCCGCTGGTGCAGGTCACCCGCTTTGATACCGGACCCTGCACGCTGTTTCTCAAACTCGAATCGCAGAACCCCGGCGGCTCGATCAAGGACCGTATCGGCCTGGCGATGATTGACGCCGCAGAACGTGACGGCCGCCTGCAACCGGGCGGCACGATCGTCGAGGCCACTGCCGGCAACACCGGTCTGGGTCTGGCGCTGGTCGGCCGGGCCAAAGGCTATCGCGTGGTGCTGGTGGTGCCGGACAAGATGTCCACCGAGAAAGTCCTGCACTTGAAGGCCATGGGCGCCGAAGTGCACATCACCCGCTCCGACGTCGGCAAGGGCCATCCCGAGTATTACCAGGACGTCGCGGCGCGTTTGGCCAAGGACATTCCCGGGGCGTTTTTCGCCGACCAGTTCAATAATCCCGCCAATCCGCTGGCCCACGAATGCAGCACTGCGCCGGAGATCTGGGCGCAGACCGAACATGATCTGGACGCCATCGTCGTTGGCGTCGGTTCGGCTGGCACGCTGACCGGGCTCAGTCGCTTCTTCAAACGTGTGCAGCCAAATCTGGAAATGGTCCTCGCCGATCCGGTCGGCTCGGTAATGGCGCAATACAGCCGCGACGGCACCTTGCCGACGCCCGGTTCGTGGGCGGTCGAGGGCATTGGCGAAGACTTCATTCCATCGATTACCGACCTGTCCAGCGTGCGTCACGCCTACTCGATCAGCGACGAAGAAAGCTTCGATCACGCCCGCCAGTTGCTCAAGGCCGAAGGCATTCTCGGCGGCTCATCGACCGGCACTTTGTTCGCTGCCGCGCTGCGTTATTGCCGCGAACAGACCGAGCCGAAACGCGTGGTCAGTTTTGTCTGCGACACTGGCACGCGCTACCTGTCGAAGGTTTACAACGATCAGTGGATGACCGATCAGGGCTTGTTGCAACGCAAGGGCTATGGCGATCTGCGTGACTTGATCGCACGGCGTTTCGAGGACGGCCGGGTGATCAGCGTCGGCCCGGGCGACACTCTGCTCACTGCATTCCAGCGCATGCGTCTGGCAGATGTTTCGCAATTGCCGGTGCTGGTCGAAGGCAAGCAACTGGTGGGCGTGATCGACGAGTCCGACATCCTCCTCGGCGTGCACGAAGACGCCGCGCGCTTCAGCCAGTCGGTGTCCAGCGTGATGACCGACAAACTGCAAACGCTCGCCCCGGCTGCGACCCTGGCCGAACTGGAAGCGGTGCTCAGCCGTGGCCTCGTCGCGATCATCGCTGACGCGTCCGGCTTCCATGGCCTGATCACCCGCACCGACATGCTCAACCAATTACGGAGATCCCTTGCATGAGTCAGCATGACGATAAATCCCAAGGCTTCGCCACCCGAGTGATCCACGCCGGGCAGCAGCCGGACCCGACCACCGGTGCGCTGATGCCGCCGATCTATGCCAACTCCACCTACCTGCAAGACAGCCCCGGCGTGCACAAGGGTTTCGACTACGGTCGCTCGCACAATCCGACGCGCTTTGCCCTGGAACGCTGCGTAGCGGATCTTGAGGGCGGCACTCGCGCCTTCGCCTTCGCCTCAGGGCTGGCGGCGATTTCCACGGTGCTGGAACTGCTCGACGCCGGCTCGCACATCGTTTCCGGCAATGACTTGTACGGCGGCACGTTCCGCCTGTTCGACAAGGTCCGCCAGCGCAGTGCCGGGCACCGTTTCAGCTTCGTCGACCTCGCCGACCTGTCGGCGTTCGAAGCGTCGCTGCAGGACGACACGCGCATGGTCATGGTCGAGACCCCGACCAACCCGCTGCTGAGCCTGTCGGATCTGGCCGCCATCGCGCGCATCTGCCGCGCGCGCGGGATCATCTGCGTGGCCGACAACACCTTCGCCAGCCCCTACATCCAGCGCCCACTGGAATTGGGTTTCGACATCGTCCTGCACTCGACCACCAAATACCTCAACGGCCATTCCGATGTGATCGGTGGCATTGCGGTGGTCGGGCAGAACGCCGAGTTGGCGCAAAAGCTCGGTTTCCTGCAGAACGCGGTCGGCGCGATTTCCGGGCCGTTCGATGCGTTCCTGACTCTGCGCGGAGTGAAAACCCTGGCGCTGCGCATGGAGCGTCATTGCAGCAACGCCCTGGACTTGGCGCAGTGGCTGGAACAGCAGCCGCAGGTCAAGCGCGTCTACTATCCTGGCCTGACCTCGCACCCGCAGCACGAACTGGCCAAGCGGCAGATGCGTGGTTTTGGCGGGATGATTTCTGTCGACTTGAACAGCGACCTGGCCGGTGCGCGGCGGTTTTTGGAGAACGTGAAGATCTTTGCACTGGCGGAAAGTCTGGGCGGTGTGGAAAGCCTGATCGAGCACCCGGCGATCATGACCCACGCGACCATTCCGCCGGAAACCCGCGCGAAGCTGGGGATTGGCGATGGGCTGGTGCGGTTGTCGGTGGGGGTTGAGGATGTTGAGGATCTGCGGGAAGATTTGGCGCAGGCTTTGGCTAAGATGTGACTCTTTGAAGAGGGCTGCATCGCAGCCCAACGGGGATAAATACCCTCGCCACGCGGGGAAAACCCCCTGTGGCCTTTCGATCTGTCGTTTTTATTGTCATACAAGTCTTTTTGAAAATGACATCAAGTCTGCCGAATGAAGAGCTCCGTGCTGCTGCGCAAACTCGACAACACAAGTGTCGCAACATTCGCCCACCTCATTTCGCATCTTGGTGTCAAACAGCATATGGAATACGGCGCTCGCTTGTTAATTACACAGGGAAGAAAATGAATCATTATAAAAATCTAATCAAATCGATTTTAAGTTTACTTTTTCTATTTAACTCAGTCACCGCATCGGCAGTGCTTTCACAGGAGCAGCAGGCAGCCAAGGAACGCGGCATTTCATTATATAAACAAGAGAAAAATGCAGAGCGTGAATTGCGCATTGCCGCTGAGGCTGGCGATGCAGAAGCACAATTTTATTTGGCGCAACAACTTCGCCAACTGGAACTTAATAAAGCCCTAGACTCGAAAGAATCTGTAAAGTGGTTCGTGGCTTCTGCTAATCAAGGCAATTTATTCTCGCTATATCAGTTGTCTCACAACGTCAAGCTGTGTGTTATTGCTTCATTTTGTCCCAAAGGGGAAAAAAGCCGAGGTGAATGGGATCAAGAGTACAGAAAAACTTTAATGGAGAAATTTGCCTCAAATGATTTGCAACAACTAGGCGAACTAAATGATTGGGTAGCCAAGTCGGGTGTTTTAGGAGAGTGGTTTCATCTACAGGATGAGCTTCGTTATGCAAAAAACCACAGGGTGGAAGATACGCGCGAATGGCTAGTACATTCTGCTAATCAAGGAAATTTTAACTCCCTACTTCGTCTGGCTCTTGATGATGGAGATAAATTATGCACGATCGTTGAGAACTGCCCGAAGGGAGATAAAACTCAGCGCGAGTGGAAATCAGAATTTGAGAAGATTGCGCGAGAAAAAATTTCTTCCGGTGACATGGAAGCTGCCTATTTGTTATACGTAGGCAATTCTGACTTTAATATGCTGATTAAATCAGCAGAGGGAGGGTACTCATTCGCACAATATCAGCTTGCAGAGAGTTATTCAGCTGGTGATGGATTTTTTTGGTGGTTTGGGCAGCGCCGCAAGGAAATCAACAAGTGGTATAAGCGAGCGGCTGAAAATGGCTATCCAAAAGCAATGATTGCCTATGCAGCCTCCATTTATGAAGATAACGGAGACCTATCAATTTCCCGGTATTGGCTAGAGGAGTCTGCGAAGGCGGGTGACCGCAATGGCATCGGTTTGCTTGCTCGAGAGTATGCAAGTAATCCAAATTACTATGGCTTTCCATTTGATATGGTGAAGGCTTATGGCCTTATGTTCTTTTTAGCAGGCTTAGAAAATGACGAGTCTGATAAAGAGTATGATCGAGAAAGATTAGAAAACTATTCAAACAAAATGTCACCTGAACAAATCGAGCAAGGCAAAGCCTTTGCCGAGAAATGGAAGGCCACGCATGGGCTTGAACGCGTTCAACCTCAGCAGCCAGCGGGATCGGAAACAGGTGGCAAGCCTCGCGCGTCGAGTCACTGAGACCATCGTTGTAATTGTCACCTCGTCCAGTGATGGCTTACTGCAAATGCTGCCATCTGACGCACCCTGCGGGCCGGGCATTCGCGCTGCGCGTTGAACCAGGCCCAACCGCCAACCCGTTTCACCCTTTCGGGCTTCAATCCCAAACGTTTCCGGCCTTCGGCCTGCACTCACCAATTAGCTTGAGCCGAGCCAGTGAGTCGAACGCCTGTGGTTGATTGGCGATTTGCTCAACTACGTCGTGGCTGTAGGCTCTGATCAGTGCGGTTGTCAGTTGGGTTTGAGGACGTTGAAGACCTGGGCGCCGATCTGGCTCAGGCACTGGCAAGAATGTAAACAGCTCCACACAACGAAGCCCGCGCGATGCGGGCTTCGTCTTTTTTTTGTCCGTCGATCTCCCCGCCGTGGCAGTTCCCGAGGCCGATCCTATACTCAATCGGCTCGATCAAAATTATCTCGACACCCGCACGCCACTCGGTGTGCCCGTGCCTTTCGCCAACCAGGTAAACCCAAGCCAATGAGTCGTGGCGTCTTAAGATGTACAGCGCACGAATGATCGCTGTATGGCTGCCGGGTCGTGGAGAGAACCATGAAATACAAGTTGTTGTCAGGCGTGCTTCTTGCGGTAGCGGCCAGCGTTGTGGTGCCCAATGTCTGGGCGGCGCAACCGCAGGCAGTGGCTTCTGATGGAGCCGATCATGTCGGTGCTGGCGAGGTGGCATCTGACGGCGCCGATCATGTCGGCGCTGGCGCGGTGGCTTCCGATGGTGCCGATAAGGTCGGGGCCAGCGCAGTGGCATCTGACGGCGCCGATCATGTCGGCGCCGGAGCATTGGCTTCCGATGGCGCCGATAAGGTCGGCGCCGGCGCGGTGGCTTCCGATGGTGCCGATAAGGTCGGGGCCGGCGCAGTGGCATCTGACGGCGCCGATCATGTCGGCGCCGGCGCGGTGGCTTCCGATGGCGCCGATAAGGTCGGGGCTGGGGCTTTGGCGGCGGATGGCGCCGACCGCACCGGCGTCAACCGTGTGGCCTATTCTCGAGTCGGAGTCGGTTCTGATCGCGTGGCATCAGCGCTGATGACCGGCAGCTATTCCGACCAGTTCAATAGCCCGCAATAACGCCCCGATGTAACGGGCGGGTTGCTGAGCCGCCCGTTTACATCAGCCTCTACAGCGTCTCCTCGACCGCCTCGCCTCGTCGATCACGCAGGGCACGCAGCGTCGCGCGTAACTCGGCCGGACGCACAGGTTTCGACAGAATCGCGATCTGCCGATCATGCAAGGCTGCCTGAATCCTGTCGACGTCGTGCCCGGTGATGATCATCGCCGGCACTGCCCAGCCGCGCTGCCTGCGCACGTCATCGATGCATTCGATGCCGGTGGCATGGGTGCCGAGGTCATAATCGGCGACAATGATGTCGCAGTCAGTAACCAGGCCTGCGGCCGACCACTCGGCCTGCACAACACAGCCCCAACGTGCGAGCAACGCCGAAGTCGCGAGCAACACATTGCGATCATCCTCGACCAGACAGACTTTTAACCCCGTCAACAATCCCACCTGCCGCGCTTCGCCGCGAACGACCAGTGACTGCGGTGCCGCTACGATTGGCAACCCTGCAAGGGTCACAGCTGTGCCGCGCCCCAACCGTGAACGCAGAGCAACTTGCACAACGATCAGTTCACCCAGGCGCTTGATGATCGACAGGCCCAGCCCGACACCCTCGACATCTTTGTCACGTACCTGCCGCACCCGATAAAACTCCTCGAAAACCTTGTGCAGGTGCTCTTGGGCAATACCATTGCCGCGGTCATAAACAACAATGGCCAGCCCTGCCCCGCGTTTACGCACACCAATCAGCACCGGCCGCTGCGCACCGTATTTGAAGCAGTTGGAGAGCACGTTCTGCACCATGGTCGCCAGCAGTGCCGGGTCGGTTCTGATCCAGTAGTTGCACGGTCGCATACGCAACTCGACGCCCGCCCAACGTGCCGCTTCCTGATGTTGGCGGACGATGTCCGCGAGCCATTCACCGAGGTTGAGCGTTTGCATTTTCGCTTCCACCCGGCCGTTATCGAGGGTGTAGAGGTCGAGAATCGAGCGGAACAGTTGCGAAACGTTGAGCAGTGAGCGGTCGATATTGTCGACCAGCCGCCGCTCGTCATCGCCCAAACGCGACTCCCGCAGACACGCGGTAAACAGTCCGATGGAGTGAATCGGTTGACGCAAATCATGACTGGCTTGCGCCAGAAACCGCGACTTCTCCAGATTCGCCGCCACCGCCTCTTCAGATGCCTTGCGCGTGCGCTCCAACAGCAAGTGCGCGTAGAACGGAATGACCGTGCTGGTAATCAACAGCATCAACACCATGAACGGCTGCGCCTGCCAATACGGCGTCAGGCGATAGACCACCAGCAGCGCCACCAATGCCAGGCCGGTGGCGATCGCCAGATAGCGCGAGCCGTAACGCATGCCGTTGCCGAGATTGACCCAGACCATCACCGCATACAGCGGCAACGCTGCCTCGCCGCCAATCACCAGACCAAAACAGGTACCGGTGTAATCGTGGACCATGGCAAAAATCCGCCGCGCTCGATAATGCCCCGGCCCACGCGCAATGGCTTGGCGAAACACGATCGACGCCAGCAGGAACAGGCTGATGTAGGTAATCACCGGCAGGTAGGTCGCCAAGCGATGGCCCGGCAGAAAGACCAGTACGACCATGTAAATCACCGCGATGGCGGCGATGATGATGCGCAGATTGGCCTGGTCGAGTTCGGTGTTTTTCTCGAACTTCATGGCAAACGTCCTTGTGCAGCGATTGCAGTTTCGGAAGCAGCCTACAGGCAACCTTCGCGTCCAGTGCTAAGGTGCAGGCCTTGAATCACGCCTGACCCAGGGAGGGTCGCGTCATGACGTGCCGGATCATCATAGCCGACGATCACCCGCTGTTTCGCGAGGCGATGCTGCGCACCGTGCAGCGCTTGCTGCCCGATGCGGATACCTGCGAGGCCGGCGACTTCGACGCTGTGCTCAGGCTGTTGGCGCCGGGTAACGAGCCGGACACGCTGATGCTCGATCTGCGTTTTCCCGGGCTGACCTGCATCGCCCAGCTCGCCGACTTGCGCAACCGATTGCCGCGCACCACGCTGATCGTGGTGTCGATGGTCGACGATCAGGCGCTGATCAGTGAAGTCATGGCGGCGGGCATTGACGGTTTCATTGGTAAAAACATTGCGCCGGATGAAATCGGCCAGGCGATTCTGGCGATCCGTGAAGGTGAAGTACTGGTTAAGTCGGCGCCGTCCGGCTTGTTGCCGCTGGAAACCGCGACGACGCTGACGCCGCGTCAGCAGGACGTGCTGCGTTTGATCGCGCAAGGCAAGACCAACAAGGAAATCGCCCGTGAACTGGATATTTCGCCGTTCACGGTACGCATCCATGTGTCTTCGTTGCTGCGCACGCTGGATGTGCCGACGCGAGCGGCAGCGGCGGTGAAGTATTCGCGGCTGTGAAGCGTTTTTAAGGGTCAACCTGCGCCATCAGATCAGGCACCGACTCCGGCCGTTTGGCATAGCGCTGGGCCAACACCGCGCAGACCATCAGCTGAATCTGGTGGAACAGCATCAGCGGCAGAATCAGCACGCCGATGGTGCTGCCGGCAAACAACACCTGCGCCATCGGCACACCCGTGGCCAGGCTCTTTTTCGAGCCGCAGAACAGAATGGTGATGCGGTCTTCCTGATTGAAGCCGAAGGCTTTGCCCAAAAAGGTCGAGGCCAGTAAAACCAGCGCCAGCAGGATGCAGCAAACCACCACCAGACCGAGCAACTCGAACAACGGAATCTGCTGCCAGATGCCTTCGTTGACCGCCTCGCTGAACGCGCCGTAAACCACCAGCAGAATCGAACCCTGATCAACGAATTTCAGCCAGTTCTTGTTGCGCCCTACCCACGCGCCGATCCAGCGTCGCGCGATCTGCCCGGCAATGAACGGCAGCAGCAATTGCACGCTGATTTTCACGATCGCATCGAGGGTCGAGCCGCCGTCGCCGTGGACGTTGAGCAGCAGCGTCACCAGCAGCGGCGTAAGGAAAATCCCGAACAGACTGGACGCCGCCGCACTGCAGATCGCCGCCGGAATATTGCCCCGCGCCAACGAAGTGAACGCGATCGCCGACTGCACCGTGGCCGGTAATGCGCACAGATAGAGCATGCCCATGTACAGCTGATCGCCGATCAGCGGTGACAACAACGGCTTCAGCGCCAGGCCGAGTATGGGAAACAGCACGAAGGTCAGGCCGAACACCAGCAGATGCAGGCGCCAATGGCCGGCGCCGGCGATGATCGATTCTCGCGACAGCTTGGCGCCGTGCAGGAAAAACAGCAGGGCGATGGCGATATTGGTCAGCCAGCCGAAGCCGACAGCGACCTGACCGCTGGCAGGCAGAAAACTCGCCAGCACAACCACAGCAATCAACGTCAGGGTGAAGTTATCGGGTAAAAAACGTGGGCGCGTCATGAGATTCATCCGGGGGTTGCCAGTGCGTGCCAACGACTCTAACGTGGCTGGCAATTACCGACTAACGCCGAAGAGCCACAAGATGCCGCCTAAAGGACATGCCAAGAGCGTCCGTCGCAGTGTTCCCGGGCTGCCCAACCTGCCGCGCCCCGTGTACGGACGCACCGAATCGCTGCCCAATCGCGCCCTCACCCGCCGTCATAGCCATCCGTGGGTGCAGTTGTCCTATGCGATTCAAGGCGTGCTCGAAGTGCAGACCAGCGCCGGCCGTTTTGTCGCGCCGCCGGAACGTGCGGTGTGGATTCCGGCGGGGGTGCCGCACCGGGTATTCAGCGCACCGCATACGGAAATGCGCAGTCTTTATATCGACAGCAGCGTCACCGGTTGGGCGGCTGAGCATTGCCATGTGCTCGGCGTCAGCGATTTGCTCAGGGAGTTGATTCGCGCCTTCAGTCAGGTGCCAGTGGAATACGACGAAAGCGGCCCTGACGGACGCTTGGCCCAGGTGATCCTTGATCAATTGGCCGACGCGCCGACCATCGACTTGATGCTGCCGCTCCCGCAAGACCCGCGCCTGAAGCAGATCTATCAGAGCCTTGAGCAACACCCGGAACAGCAGACCACCCTGAGCCACTGGAGCGAAAAATTCGGTGTCACCGAAAAGACTCTGACGCGCCTGTTTCTGCGCGACACCGGCCTGACCTTCCGCGCCTGGCGCCAACGCCTGCGTCTGCTTGGAGCACTGACGCCGTTGGAGAAAGGTGAGCGTGTGACTGACGTTGCGCTGGCCTGCGGATACGACTCGACTTCGGCATTTATTGCGGCGTTTCGGCAGCAGTTTGGTGAGACGCCGGGGGAGTTTTTTCGATAGAACTGGACGAATCATATTCGCCAGCCTCGCTACACATCGCGGTTCCAGGGTACTGCATGAGTCCAGGTTTTCTATAACTGGCTACTAGCACAACCCAGATGCATAACCAACTGTCATATCTGACAGTTGCCCAACCTTTGATGACCGCGCAATGTTAAACATGCGGGTGGAATTATTCCATCCGCCCGCTACTTCAACAGCGCTAACTAATTACATCAGGAGCAAATCATGACCGACTTCGAGCATTTGAAGGAGAACTTCGCCGAAAACAAAGCGGAGCCTATTGGCGACTGGATATTCAAAGCTGATATCTCGCCCCCGCTTTTTGGGGAAAAAGAGTTCAGCGCCACAGAATATATTTGTCAGTCCCTTTCCCCTCACAGCTTCAGCATTATCGGTAGAGCCATGTCAGGAGCTAAATTCCTTTCTATCGTGCTTCCTCTGAATTCACCAAAGACCAAGACTGAATATGAAATCGGGAAAGCACATCCCAACGGTGCCCGCGCCTCACTTGCACTTACCTCGGAAATTAAAAGCGCAATCAGCGGTAAAGTATCTGTCAAGCAAACCGAAGATATCGTCGATGCAGACTTTGCCTTCATCATAAAACATGAAGGTAATGAACATACCGTTAAAGGAAGAATTCACGTCAAGCCCACTGCTATCAGTTGATTTAATGCGCAATCAGCTTGCGCAACATGCGAACCAGAATCAGACCGGCGACTTATAGCGAGAAATTGATGTTTTTTACGGCTCGCCAGTCTGGTTCGTCCTTTTTCAGTGACTTTAAATCGTCCTTTGTTCGTTTTTCCAAATCTGGCGCAGGTCGCCCTCCACCAGCCAGGCCCCGCAGTTCGATCTGATGCCGCCACCGTAAGAATGTGGCGATACGCCGGGGTAATCCTATTGTCGACACTTCGTTTTTGCCGAACTGTCACTCAGAAATAAACGATTTTTCTTTGCCCCAAATCCGTCGCTAGCATGGCCCCGTCTGACGTTGATCAAACCATGAACATAACGCCCGGCCAACGGTAATCCCTGTGGGAGCGGGCTTGCTCGCGAAGGCAATCTGTCAGTCAACTTCAACTTCGCTGTTGTACCGCTTTCGCGAGCAAGCCCGCTCCCACAGGTTTCTGTGTCGGAGTCGGGATCGGTGATAAAGCTGCAAAAGACCGGGAGCGTGCCATGCCTGCCACGAACATCAATATCGGCGAACCCTGGATGTGGGGCGCCTTCATCGTCTTCGTTCTGGCCATGCTGGCCCTGGACCTGTTTGTCTTCGGTGGGCGCAAGGCGCACCGGGTGTCGGTGCGGGAAGCATCGGCCTGGGTGGTTGCCTGGTGCCTGTTGGCGCTTAGTTTTGCCGGGCTGCTCTGGTGGTATCTGCACGGCGAATTCGGCAGTGAAATCGCCCGGCAGAAAACCTTGGAATTTCTCACCGGCTATCTGATCGAGCAGTCGCTGTCGATCGACAATATGTTCGTCTTCGTGATGATCTTCAGCTACTTCGCCGTGCCGCCCGAACTGCAGCGGCGGGTGCTGCTGTACGGCGTGCTCGGCGCGATTGTCATGCGCGCAATAATGATTTTCGCCGGTGTGTGGCTGGTGTCGCAGTTCGAATGGCTGCTCTATGCCTTCGGGGTATTCCTGATCATCACCGGGATCAAAATGTTGGTGTTCGCTGATCATCAACCGGACTTGGACAAAAACCCGTTGCTGCGCTGGGTGCGCGGGCATATGCGCATCACCAGTGGCTTTCACGGCGAGAAGTTTTTCATCCTGCAGAACGGCGTGCGCTGGGCAACACCGATGTTCCTGGTGCTGGTGCTGATCGAGGCCAGCGACTTGATGTTCGCGGTCGACAGCATCCCGGCGATCTTCGCCGTCACCACCGACCCGTTCATTGTCTTCACCTCGAACATCTTCGCAATCATGGGCCTGCGCGCGCTGTACTTCCTGCTGGCGGACATGGCTGACCGCTTTCACCTGCTCAAATACGGGCTGGCGATCGTGCTGGTGTTCATCGGCGGCAAGATGGTGCTGATGCCGTGGTTCCACATGCCGGTGGAATGGTCGCTGGCAATCGTCGGGACGGTGATTCTTGGGTCGGTGCTGTTGAGTCTGGCGACCAGCCGCGAGGCAGAACGCAGCACCGAATGACAACACACAACCCTACCTGTGGGAGCGAGCCTGCTCGCGAATAGGCCGGATCATTCACCATCTGATTTGAATGACACCCCGCTTTCGCGAGCAGGCTCGCTCCCACATTTGAAGTGCGGTGCTCTTATTTATCGGACTTGATACTGGTCCACACCCGCGTGCGCACCCGTTCCATTTTCTGCGGCAGCGGCTGCACCACATACAAAGTTTTCAGCGCTTCGCTGGTCGGGGTCAGGTTGGGGTTGTCGGTGATGTCCTTGTTGACCAGCGGCATCGAGTCCTTGTTGGCATTTGGATACCCGAGGAAATCACTGATCGGGGCGATCACTTTCGGGTCGAGCAAGTGGTTGAGGAATTCGTGGGCCTCGGCGACGTTCTTAGCGCTCTTCGGAATGGCGAAGGTGTCGAACCAGATCGGCGCGCCCTCCTTCGGCAAACGCCAGTCGACCACCACACCGTTGCCCGCTTCTTTGGCGCGATTGCCGAACTGGTAGAAGCTGCCGGAATAACCGATCGCCACGCAGATGTCGCCGTTGGCGATGTCGGTCATGTACTTGGCCGAGTTGAAGTAGGTCACGTACGGGCGGATTTTCATCATCAAGGCCTTGGCCTTTTCATAGTCCGCCGGGTTCTGGCTGTTCGGATCGAGGCCGAGGTAATGCAGGGCCAGCGGCAGAATTTCCGACGGCGAATCGAGCATCGCCACGCCGCAGGACTTGAGCTTTTCCATGTTCTCGGGCTTGAACACCAGATCCCAACTGTCCACCGGCGCGTTGTCGCCCAGGGCAGCCTTGACCTTCGCCGGGTTGAAGCCGATCAGCACGGTGCCATACATGTACGGCACGCCGTACTGGTTGCCGGGGTCGTTGGCGTCGAGCAATTTGAGCAGGGCCGGATCCTGGTGCTGCCAGTTCGGCAGTTTCGACTTGTCGAGCTTCTGAAACACGCCGGCCTTGATCTGGGTTTCGATGAACTGATTGGACGGCACCACCAGGTCGTAACCGGAGTTGCCGGTGAGCAGTTTGGCTTCCAGGGATTCGTTGGTGTCGAAGGTATCCCAGGTCACTTTGATCTTGCTTTGCTCGGCGAAGTCCTTGGGCACTGACGGCAGAATGTAATCCGCCCAGTTGTACACCCGCAGTTCGCGCTGCTCGGCCTGGACGGCGCTGGCCAGCAGCGTCAGGCCACACACAGTGGCGCCCAGAATGCGTTTGATCGTGACCATGGTTGTTTCCCCGAATGCGACGTGAGATCGATGGTTTTTATGTTCTGTACACGGCAGTGGCTGTAACGATAGCCAAGGGCAAAAAAGGTCGAGCCTGTTGTTAGGGTTTCGATTCTTGCTGACAGCGTAGCGCGATGACAGTAGGCGGCAGGCCAAAAGGGGATCGATATGGCCAATTTGCTTGACCGCCGAGATACGCAAACAAAATGCCCGGCGCTGGGCCGGGCATCGCTGTGTTGCCGTTTCGATCAGTCGGTATAGCCGAGTCTGGCCGCCCTGCTCTGCTGCGCCTGCCCACGGGTTGCGAGGCAGTAATACAGCGGCACGGTGACCACGAGGCCAACCAGCCACGACAGGTCGGCACCTTCCACCAGATTGGCGTACGGCCCGACATACAGCGAGGTGTTGGCAAACGGCAGCTGCACGATGATGCCGATGAAATAGGCAATGATCGCGTGCAGGTTGAAGCGCCCGTAGATGCCGCCGTCAGCGCGGAAGATCGAGGCGATGTCGTAGTTGCCGCGCTTGATCAGGTAGAAGTCGATCAGGTTGATCGACGCCCACGGCACCAGCACCAGCAACAGCGCCAGAATCAGTCCGATGAACTCAGAAATGAAATCCGCCGAAGCACCGAGGGCGACCACACAGCAACCTGCCAGGATCACGCTTGATAACACCACGCGCACCTTGATACTCGGCGTCCACTGGCTGGCAAAGGTCTGAATCGAGGTGATGATCGACAACACCGCGCCATACAGATTCAGCGCGTTATGGCTGATGATGTTGAGCAGAAACAGCACCATCAGAATCGGCCCCAGCCAGCCGGTGGACTGCTTGACCGCTGCCATCGCTTCAGTGCCTTCCGGCGTCGCCAGTACGGCGACTGCGCCAAAACTGAACGACAGAATCGTACCCAGCGTCGCGCCCAGATACGTCGCCCAGAAGGGTTTGGCGATACCGATGTCTGCTGGCAGATAACGCGAATAGTCGGAGACGTACGGCGAGAAGCTGATCTGCCAGATGATCCCCAGCGACACCGTCGCCAGCCAGCCAGAGAGGTTGAAACTGCCACGCGTCAGGAAATCTGCCGGCAAGTCATGGGCGAAGATGTAGATGAACCCGGCGAGCAATGCGCCGCCCATCACCCAGGTACCGATGCGGTTGAGGGTGTGGATGAAGTTGTATCCGATCACACCGATCGCGGTCGCGGCCAGCGCGCCGATCAGAATGCTCAGCGGTGCCGGCACTGACGGCGCAATGCCGACGATGGATTTGCCGGCAAGCACGATGTTGGAAATGAAGAAACCGATGTAGATGAGCGCTGCGAAGAACACGATCAGCAGCGCGCCATAGCGGCCGAACTGACCGCGACTCTGGACCATTTGCGGAATGCCCATGCGCGGGCCTTGGGCCGAGGCCAGCGCAATCACCACGCCGCCGATCATGTGCCCCAGCGCAATCGCCAGCAGCCCCCAGAACAGATTCAGATGGAACACCTGGACCACCATGGCGCCGGTGACGATGGGCAGTGGCGCAATGTTGGTGCTGAACCAAAGAGTGAACAGATCGCGGGCCTTCCCGTGGCGTTCCGCGAGTGGGACGTAATCGACCGTATGATTCTCGATCAACGGATCTTGCCGGGACATCTGGGACATATGCATGAACTCGAGTTTGTCTGTTTTTATCTTTGTATGAAGCCAAACCGGGAGGACTTTTGGGTCGCCCCTCAGATGCAGACCATATTATGGTATTCCAAACTTTGCACAAGCCTGATCCGCTGATTCTGTCGCTGTCTGATCCGCTATCCTCGCTGATCCCACCCCTGACCGGCTAGCTGAACGCCCCGTAAACATTGAGTTTCCGACGAAAGTGGCACGTTTATCGGTTCACCAGAAAAGCTCTTGCAAGATATGTATTACGGTATACCATCAGACCTACTAACCATAAAAACCGCGTCACACCACCCGAGGACCACCCAATGATCGATGCTGCCATTTACAAACAAGTCATGGGCTCGTTCCCGTCCGGCGTCACCGTCATCACCACGCTGGACGACGACGGCCAGATTGTCGGCCTGACCGCCAGCGCGTTCAGCTCACTGTCGATGGACCCGGCGCTCGTGCTGTTCTGCCCCAATTACAGCTCCGACTCTTACCCAGTGCTGATCAAGAACAAACGCTTTGCGATTCACCTGTTGTCCAGCGTGCAGCAAAGCGAGGCCTATGCCTTCGCGCGCAAAGGCAAGGACAAGGCGCAGGGCATCGAGTGGACGTTGAGCGAACTGGGCAACCCGATCCTCGCCAATGCGACGGCGGTGATCGAGTGCGAGTTGTGGCGTGAATACGAAGGTGGCGACCACGCGATCATGGTCGGCGCGGTGAAGAACCTGATCGTCCCCGAGCAAGTCGCCGGACCGCTGGTGTATTGCCACGGCAAGATGGGTGCGTTGCCGGTTGTGGCGTGATTTCACCAGATCTCGGATTTCCCATGTGGGAGCGAGCCTGCTCGCGAAAGCGATGGGTCAGTTGTTACATTTTTGACTGACCCGACGCCTTCGCGAGCAGGCTCGCTCCCACAGGTTTTGGTGTTGCCTGGGCGACCGTGTCAGGTCCGAAACCGGCTCACCAGCTGATTCAACGTCTGCGACAACGCCGTCAGGTTCTGCGCATCCTGCCGAGTCGAATCCGCCAGGCTCGCCACCAACTGCGCATCGCCATGAATCTGGCTGATGTGCCGATTGATGTCCTCCGCCACTTGATGCTGTTCCTCCGCCGCGGTGGCGATCTGCGTGTTCATGTCGCGGATCACGTCGACCGATTCACGAATCAATTCAAAACTCGCCCGCGCCTCGTTGATCGACACCACGGTTTCCTGCGAGACCTCAAGGCTGGCGTGCATCTGCTTGCCCATCTGATGGGTGCGCCGCGCCAGATTGCCGAGCAATGCGTCAATCTCACCGGTGGAGTCGGAAGTACGCTTGGCCAGCGCCCGGACTTCATCGGCGACCACGGCAAAGCCCCTGCCCTGTTCACCGGCGCGCGCGGCTTCGATGGCGGCGTTGAGCGCGAGCAGATTGGTCTGTTCGGCAATCGAGCGGATGGTGCCGAGAATGGACTGGATGTCGTTGCTGTCCTGTTCCAGTTGCTGCATCGACTCGGCACTGTGGCCGATCTCCTGGCTCAAGCGCCCGACGTTGCTCACCGCCGCATCGATCTGCAGCTGCCCGGTGTGTGCCTGACGCTGACCGTTGTCTGCCGAGTCGGCCGCTTGACTGCACGAACGCGCGACCTCGTTGGACGTGGCGACCATTTCGTGAAACGCCGTAGAAACCATGTCCACCGCCTCGCGCTGACGCGAAGCGACGTCGGCCATTTCCGCCGAGACTTCAGTGGCGCTGCCGGAGCTGCTGTGAATCTGCCCCGCTGCTTGGCCGATGCGTTGAATCAGTGTGCGAATCGCTTCAAGAAACTGGTTGAACCAGCCGGCCAGTTGCGCGGTTTCATCCTGCCCACGTACTTCCAGTCGCGCAGTCAGATCGCCCTCGCCCTGGGCAATACCTTCGAGTCCGCTGGCGACGCCACGAATCGGCTTGACCATCAGTCCGGCAAACCACGCGCCGGCCATTGCAAACAACAGTGCGCAAACCACAGCGATAGCGCCGATCAGCCAGGTCAAACGCGTCGCCCCCGCCATCACTTCGCTCGCCTTGACCAAGCCGACAAACCGCCAGCCCAACGCCTGCGACGGCCAGACCAGCGCCATGTAATCCTCGCCGGCCAATTGCACCTCCACCAGGCCTTTGCCCGCCTCGGCCAGTTGCTGATAACCGTCGCCGAGATCACTGAGTTTCTTGAAGTTGTGCGCCGGATCGCTCGGGTCGACCAGCACGGTGTTGTTGGCTTCCATCAGCATCAGATAACCGCTCTCGCCGAGGCGGATCTGCTTGACCAGGTCGGTCAACTGCTTGAGCGACACATCGATGTTGACCACGCCGGCATTGCTGCCCAACTGGTTGTTGAAGCTGCGTACGGTGCTCACCAGCACCACGTCATCCGCCGCCCAGTAATAGGCCTCGGTGCGCAGGGTTTTGCCGGGATTGGCCATCGCGGTTTTGTACCAGGGCCGGGTGCGCGGATCGTAGTTCGCCAACTTCGCATCGCCCGGCCAGAACAGGTAACCGCCCTGCTCCGTACCAACAGAGAGATAGGTATAGGCCGGGTGCGCCTTGGCCAGACCGTCGAACAGCTTGAACAGCTGTTGATCCTGCGGCCCCATCGGCACTTGCGCGGCGTCGCTGCTCAGGTAGCGCTTGAGGCTGGTGTCGATGCTCTGCAGTTGCGGATGCTCGGCCAGATAGGCAACGTTCTGGCTGATGCCCTCGAAGAACAGCTGCATCGCGTTTTCCACCTGACGCACCTCGCGCCCGGTGCTATCGGTAAAGGTGTCGCGCGCGCCCTCGCGGACATTGAGGATGATCAGCGCTGCCACCAGTAACACCGGCAGGCTGGCGATTACCGCAAACGCCAGAGTCAGTTTTTGTTTTATGTTCATTGCTTGCGCCTTCCTTGTTCGAAGTGTCGGTCAGAAATATTTTGCGGATATTCCGTATTATGGTATACCAATATTCAATCAACCGAACAGCCGTCCTCGAAGGCGTGCTTGAATGGTGAGAAGACTCGCGAGCGCAACGCGTTCA
This sequence comes from Pseudomonas sp. UF-293, assembly GCF_058245595.1. Classification (NCBI taxonomy): domain Bacteria; kingdom Pseudomonadati; phylum Pseudomonadota; class Gammaproteobacteria; order Pseudomonadales; family Pseudomonadaceae; genus Pseudomonas; species Pseudomonas sp. UF-293. The sequence goes on from NZ_JBSICA010000011.1 coordinate 66,518, forward strand.
CGTCAGTTCGACAGGCCCGCACACGACCGGCCAATTACAAAAGACTCGAGGTAGCGTCATGAAATTTTCCCTGTTCGTACACATGGAACGCTGGGACGAAAGCGTCAGCCACCGCCAACTGTTCGAAGACCTGACCGAACTGACCCTGATGGCCGAGGCCGGCGGTTTCAGCACCGTGTGGATCGGCGAACACCACGCCATGGAATACACCATCTCCCCAAGCCCGATGCCGCTGCTGGCCTACCTCGCAGCGAAAACCACGACCATCCACCTCGGCGCCGGCACCATCATCGCGCCGTTCTGGCACCCGCTGCGCGTCGCCGGCGAATGCGCCCTGCTCGACGTCATCAGCAACGGCCGCATGGAAGTCGGCCTCGCGCGCGGCGCCTATCAAGTTGAATTCGATCGCATGGCCGGCGGCATGCCAGCCTCCAGCGGTGGCCAGGCCCTGCGCGAAATGGTCCCGGTGGTCCGTGCCCTGTGGCAAGGCGACTACGCCCACGACGGCGACATCTGGAAATTCCCTACCTCCACCAGCGTGCCGAAGCCGATCCAGAAGCCCAACCCGCCGATGTGGATCGCCGCCCGCGACCCCGACTCGCACAACTTCGCCGTCGCCAACGGCTGCAACGTCATGGTCACGCCATTGATGAAAGGCGACGAAGAAGTCCTCGACCTGAAGAATAAATTCCAGACCGCACTGGACAACAACCCAGACGTGCCACGCCCGCAATTGATGGTGCTGCGTCACACCCACGTACACAGCGCTGATAACCCGGACGGCTGGAAGGTCGGCGCGAAAGCCATCTCACGTTTCTATCGCACGTTCGATGCGTGGTTTGGCAACAAGGAAACGCCGGTCAATGGCTTCCTCGCGCCGAGTCCTGAAGAGAAGTTTGCCGGGCGTCCTGAGTTTGAACTGGAGAGCCTGCACAAGACGGCGATGATTGGTACGCCGGAAGAAATCATTCCGCGGATCAAGTACTACCAGGAACTGGGGGTGGATGAGTTTAGTTTCTGGTGTGACAACAGCTTGCCGCATGAAGAGAAGAAGAAATCGCTGGAGTTGTTTATCAAGCATGTGGTGCCGGCGTTTCGCTAAAGGTTTCGCAGGTTAAACCAAAAAAACGCCCCGCTTCAGACGGGGCGTTTTTTTGTAAACAGGCACCAACTCGTGCAACCTGGCTTTCGCAGCCTATTCGCCGCTGACATTCTCGCTGAGCACTTTGAAGGAATGGAAGTTTAAGGCTATTTTTTCTTCTTCCTCATCAACCAGCTCATACCGGATACGATCCAGTCCGCCTTCAACCCTCGACACGCAAAGATCCATGAACTGTGTCAGGCCACCACCAAATCCCCGCACGTTCAGACCGCCCACGTTAAAAAATATGACCGCGATAGTCGCTGCTCCAGAATCCGAAGACTTCGCCAGCGTCATCAACAGGTTGTAACCGGTAAGTCCATCTTCGGAATCCAGGTGAAGACTTTCCACAAAAACGTATTCACGCAAAAAGGCATTCAGTGCTTCAACATTGCTCAATGGTTGATCCTCGTGTGCTTTAAGCTCCAGATATTGCAGCCGACAACCTGCCCTGAATTTGATTCACACCTTATTACCGGCAGCATTCATCAGAATGCGCACAACTTCATCTAAATATTTATCCGACATACCTCTCACCACTCCGACACTTCGCTAATGTCAAATTTTATAAAAAGGAATAGTTCCTAAAAAATGCTCCCAACAAGGCATGAAAGCTACCGGCGTTTCAGTTAATTGAATTAAACGTGGTCTATTCCCATTCACCCTTCAAAAAGCAGTTAAAACCCGGCCTTATAATTTCAATCACAAAAACACTTCTCTAACAGTGTTCATATCAGACCGGATAATTTCTAATTCTTTATCATCAACACCGATTTCTATAAGACTCTCAACGCTGCACTTATCGTACGTATCTGCCAAAACCTCCAACATATCAATCGCGTATTGACTTTCCTTTGACAGCCTTAGCCCTCGACGAATGCCTTCCATGTAAATAGCAGTCTGAAGAACTGCGTTGGCGCCAGGAGCATCCTTTCGCATAAGACGCTCCAATTCGTCCTGAGTATACGCAAACGCTTGTTCCGGACGAAAACCAAGCTCATCAATCGCGTAACTATAGTTCCCTGCAACCATAGCCCTGGCCTGATTAAACATACTATCGACTCGCATATTCAATTTTCCACCGTAAATAAATTCAATTGAATCTTTGGATAGCGGTCACGGAACTAAGTGATCACATCGGTACAGCCAGGGCAGACAGCCTTCTCGGAGATCAAGTCTATTCTCCCAACTGCACCCTTGTTATCACCGAGCCGTTGCGCCACTGTTTCAAGAATCTTGAATTCCGTATCCATATCTCGCATGTACCCTTCAGGTGAATTTACATATTTTCTCGATGCGACCTTTGGCTTCAAGACCCATGTATCCACATCACCTGGCGGTTTCGGCAAATAGGATCCTTCACGATCATTGTATTTACTGTATGCCTTGAACACCATGGGCTCGGCAGATAGCGCGAGTCAATCTTTATTTCTGCAAATGCAGCGTTGCCCTGCACAGGAAGCTCCCTGCGTATTTCTCGAAGGGCGTTTATAAGGCCTGTACGAACTTCCGGAGCCGTTGAGTTGGACAAATAAATCAAAAGATCCGGCTTCAGCAACTAGTGACTTCTAACCTACACCTTACTTTTTCATGGAGCTTAGCAATCGCACTGCAAGTTCTGACATTTCAGGAACGTCAACCTCCATCAACAACTGCAGTTTTCCCCGTGCATCGTCCGCCCCTATTTCATATAGCGCGTAAATACACTTAACTCCAAGCGCGTAATCGGAAGCAATGTACTGATGGCGAGCTAGTGCTGCTTTAAATAAATAATCAACCGCGCCGGGGTATTTAAACACCTTTAATTCCCTAGCGATATTTTCATGACTTGTGTGCCAATCCTGAATTAACAGACGGCACAAAATATCGACACAATCCTGTGCAAATCCAAAAACAGAACCGAATATCAGCAGGCATTCAACATTATCAGAATCTTTAGTTTCGAGAGCAACTTCCAACTCACGACGGAGATATTCATCAGGAATTTCGCCCCCAAAAAATATCTCAACCAATCTTTCCTTGGAAATTTTTTTTGACACCAAATCTATAATCAGATCCTGCTGCTCATGATTCATCGTTTAGCCTCCAATCGGAAAAGTCTGGCGAAAGCTCTGCGTGATGAGGTACGTCATCAGGCGCAGAACCTGGAGTGGATTTGTGAGCATCCCTCAGGGGATGTCCACATTTATCCGATCTCCTATCTATCCCCTCTCAAGAAGCCCAATGGGTTTTCTCGGGAAACTCGCCTCTTACAAAGAGCCGAGCGAGCTTCATGCCGGCTCTATCGGACCATTTTCCGCTTACATCCAACGGGCACTCCTTTATGACGCTTATAGTTTCCTTTATTTTATCTAGCCATATCAGACCTACATCGTCGCCCCGACCAAACGTATACTCAACATAATCTTCAGTCTCTATAACCTTGTCCATCTCTATATAAATAGCCACGGACACCTCTCAATCTAGCGGGCTTGGATATCGTATCTGTAAAAATGGCGACAGGCCACGTTTTAACTAGATGGTCGATTTTGCTGGCCGTCCCGGCCTCCCTTGCTGCACGCGACGACCGATCATTGCCTCGACATCAACAGCAAACTTCTTACCGCCAAAAATATTATTTCCATTGGTCGCGTCACGAATCTGGTCAACCAATTCTGACTCTAAGTCATTTTTGAACAGTTCGCGGTAAGCGTTGGCCGCCCGCCCATCCTGCCCTCCAAGTGCCAGATACTGAGCATGAGGAGTAATAATTTGTGATCGTTCTGATTGTGCGTTAACACGGTAACTTGACCAGCGATATTCTGCCGGATGATTGACCATTTTCGCTCTGACGGGATTCATTTCAATGTATCGATAACAGCACAACAAATATCGTTCACTCTCAACAAGGCATGAACGATACCGACCTTCCCACAAACTCCCGCTGCGACTATACGTGCGATTTATATATTGGGTGTATCTCTGACCAACACCTTTCATGAGCAACCTTGCGCTGTGGGCGTTATGCGAACTAACTAACAAATGAACGTGATTAGTCATTAAGCACCACGCATGAATATCACAATAATTTTTAGAGGCCTGCTCAGCTAAAAGCTTCAGATAAAAGAGGTAGTCTTGCTCGTTAAAAAAACAGCCAGATTTATTGTTCCCTCGCTGAATCAAGTGTAGTGGTATGCCTGGTATCAAAACTCGGGATCTACGCGGCATCGATGAATCCTTTCAATTGGTCGAACTGAAAGCTTAGCGCGCCGCAAGGCTCAAATGACGGCAATTTTTTACGTACTATTTCAGTCAACTACATTAAACGGAGACTGACAACGTTTTGGGAGTGATTTTTAACGTGGTCTGTCCCCATTTATCCTTAACGTGGTCTGTCCACATTAATCCCCTTTATCCTATGCCCCCTTTGGTGTCCCCTGAAAAAAGAGAAAAACACATTCACCCCTCCACATAGCCTTTAACTTTATAAAAGTTCTTATAGATCCAACGCACTGACAAAAGAACTGAGAGAGGCAGCCCGAACCACTTGAATACCATATTGAAATCCGGTTCAAAAAACAGATACAAAACTGCCATAAGCAAAAAAACTACAAGCAGCGATACCAGAAGAAACGCGGACCAAACGAATCCGATCACGCTTAAGAAAATAATCCCCCTTAGAATAATATTTTTATTTCGCACCACCCACCTCCTTATAAAAGTCAAACACTTTTCCGCCCACTCCACCTATGTACACACCCAGTGCCGAACCATAAGGCAGACCGATACCTGTGAGCGGTATAAATTTATTATTATCGAACTGCCTTACCGTCACACCGAATAAAGATGTTGACTTCAGCCATCTGACGCTATGACTTTCAACGGAAGCTTTACGAACCCTGCTCCTGCAGAAAACACTAAGTCAGCTCCACTGTACACGGCAGGTCCGTATCCTCCCGGAATTTGGTAAAACGCATCCTTGACCGGGTTATAACTAGACGGTTCATCAACCCAGAAATGATTGTATAAACCTGACCCCCCTTCAAAAGTGTTACCCGCACCAAAAACCGCCATCGGACCACCAAAAACGCAGCCTGCTGCTGTCGCGCGAAGCGTTGCTCCCGAAGCCGTGGATCCAAGGCCCAAACCGGTTTTCAGAACATCCGTCGCAACGGGAAGACCATCTCGAGTCGTGAAATCTGATAGCGAATCAAAATAGGTATAATCAAACAGGCCTTTATGTCGCTGTGCCTCCGCCCACGTCAGTTCGTTACTGAGCCCTACCATGTCGGCTTCCGTCAGGTAATTTGCACGATATTCCGGACTCCCCCGCTCATACTGTGCCCAGCACCTGATCATGTAGCATGTCGCTTATGTATGCACCGTTCATCGGCGCTTAACGGGCTTTCATCGGTGTGAAACCAGCACCTGCGTACAAGTGGTCGGCGCGTTTTGCGCGGATAGTGGCCGTTGCCCATTCGGCATCTATTCTTGCCACACACGATCACAAGGAGTTTGCATGAGCACCTTCAAGACCCAAGACGGTACCGAGATCTATTACAAGGACTGGGGCAGCGGCAAGCCCGTGCTGTTCAGCCACGGCTGGCCGCTGGATGCCGACATGTGGGAATACCAGATGGAATACCTGAGCAGTCGCGGCTATCGCACCATCGCCTTCGACCGCCGTGGTTTCGGCCGCTCGGATCAGCCGTGGACCGGCTACGACTACGACACTTTCGCCGATGACATCGCTGGCCTGATCAACCATCTGGACTTGCGCGACGTAACTCTGGTCGGCTTCTCCATGGGTGGCGGCGACGTCAGCCGCTACATCGCCCGCCACGGCAGCGAGCGCGTTGCCGGCCTGGTATTGCTCGGTGCGGTCACGCCGCTGTTCGGCAAGAAAGCCGACTTCGCCGACGGCGTCGACAAATCGGTGTTCGACGGCATCAAGGCCGGCCTGCTGAAGGACCGCGCGCAGTTCATCGCCGACTTCAACGCGCCGTTCTATGGCACCAATCAGGGCCAGAAAGTCTCTGACGGCGTGCTTACGCAGACCCTGAACATCGCGCTGCTGGCGTCGCTCAAAGGCACCGTCGACTGCGTGACCGCGTTCTCGGAAACCGACTTCCGCCCGGACATGGCCAAGATCGACGTGCCGACCCTAGTGATCCATGGCGACGGCGACCAGATCGTGCCATTCGAAACCACCGGCAAGCAGGCCGCCGCGCAAATCAAAGGCGCCGAGTTGAAGGTTTACGCCGGCGCGCCGCACGGTTTTGCCGTGACCCACGCGCAGGCGTTGAATGAGGATCTGCTGGCGTTCCTCAATCGGTAAACCCGCCCGGCAAAAGCCGTAGTCAGATGCAGATGAACCAAGGCCCGCGCGATGCGGGCCTTGTGTTTTGCGCTATGGTATTTTTTCTGCGTCCACTACCCGGAGAAGGAAATCCCATGCTGCGAATACTCGGCAAAGCCTCATCGATCAACGTGCGCAAAGTGCTGTGGACCTGTGCCGAACTGGACATCCCGTTCGAGCGCGAAGACTGGGGTTCGGGCTTCAAGTCGCCGAACACGCCGGAGTTTCTCGCGCTCAACCCCTGCGCCATGGTGCCGGTGATTCAGGATGGCGATTTCACCTTGTGGGAATCCAACACGATCATTCGTTATCTGGCGACGCGTTACGGCGGCGCGCATTTGTATCCGGCCGAGCCCATCGCCCGCGCGCGGGTCGATCAGTGGATCGACTGGCAGGCCTCAGAGCTGAATCGCTCGTGGTCGTATCCGTTGATGGCGCTGGTGCGCAAGTCGCCGGACTATCAGGACCGCGATGCCCTGGCCGCCGGCTGCCGGGACTGGACGCGCAACATGCAAATCCTCGATCGCCAACTGGAGATGACCGGCGCTTACGTCAGTGGCGAGCAGTTTTCCCTGGCGGACATTCCGATCGGGCTGTCAGTGAATCGTTGGTTCGAAACGCCGCTCGATCACGGGGACCTCGCTGCGGTGCGCGCCTACTACGATCGCTTGAATCAGCGCGACGGTTATCGCTTGTACGGGCGCAATGGCACGCCATAAAGACACGCTCGATCAGGCTTGCTCACGCACCACGCCACGCTCTTCAAGCAAACGCACGAACATGCTCAGACTGCGCGACACCGTGCCCCGCCGCCACACTAGCCAAGTGGTCAGATAGCGGAAGTCCGCCGTCAGCGGCCAGACGCTGACCGTCGCGCTGCCGGGCATGCTTTGCAGCATTTTGCGCGGCATCAGCGCCAGGCCGGCACCGGCGCTGACGCAGGCGAGCATGCCGTGATAGGACTCCATTTCGAAGATCTTGCCGGGTACGGCTGCGTCGGTGCTGAACCATTTTTCGAAATGGTGACGGTAGGAACAGTTGGATCGGAAGGCGTAGATATTCTCGCCGTTCACGTCCGCCGCACGTTCGACCGGTGAATGATTGAGCGGCGCGATGATGACCATTTCCTCCTCGAACGCCGGCACGCCTTCCAGGGCCGGATGCAGCACCGGGCCGTCGACGAATGCTGCAGCCAGACGCCCGGACAGCACGCCGTCGATCATCGTCCCCGATGGCCCGGTGGACAGGTCGAGGTCGACCTTCGGGTGCTGCTGGTTGTACGCCGCCAACAGTTCGGGAATACGCACCGCTGCGGTACTTTCCAGCGAGCCCAAAGGGAACGCGCCCTGAGGTTCTTCGCCCGCCACCGTAGCGCGGGCTTCTCGCACCAGATCGAGAATGCGCCGTGTGTATTCGAGAAAACTCCACCCCGCCGGCGACAGGCGCAGACGGCTTTTCTCACGGATGAACAGATCAACGCCGAGGTCCTGCTCCAGCTGCTTGATCCGTGTAGTCAGGTTCGACGGCACGCGATGAATCTGCGTGGCGGCGGCGCTGATGCTGCCGTGCTCGGCCACGGCTTTGAAGATTTCCAGTTGCACCAGATCCACAGTCATTCTCCAATCGTGAAAGAAACGATCTTTATTATTCAGTTTCCAGAAAACTAACGCCAGCCTACTCTAGGCCCATCCGACGAACCCACAGGACAACGTCATGAGCCAGATTTCCAGCCAGACCCACGCCATCTCGATCAACCCCGCCACCGGCGAGCAGATCGGTCATTACGCTTTTGAATCCGCCGCTGCCCTTGATGCGGCACTGACTCGCGCTGCCTTTGCTTTCGGCAAGTGGAAGCGCAAGCCACTGCAGGATCGTTCGCGCCTTTTGACCGCCCTTGCCGGCGCGCTGCGTGAAACCTCAGAAGCGATGGCAACCATGATCACTCAGGAAATGGGCAAGCCGATCGCCCAGGCCCGTGGCGAAATCGAGAAATGCGCCAAGCTCTGCGAGTGGTACGCCGAACACGGCCCGGCCATGCTCGACGCCGAAGCCACCCAGGTTGAAGGCGGCAAGGCACGCATCGAGTACCGTCCGCTGGGGCCGATTCTGGCGGTGATGCCGTGGAATTTCCCGATCTGGCAAGTGCTGCGCGGCGCGGTGCCGACGCTGATCGCCGGCAACACTTACGTGCTCAAGCATGCACCGAACGTAATGGGCAGCGCTTATCTGTTGCGTGATGCGTTCGTCCGCGCCGGTTTCCCCGATGGCGTGTTTGAAGTGATCAACGTCACCCCGGAAGGCGTTTCCAGCGCCATCGCCGATTCGCGCATTGCCGCCGTGACCCTGACCGGCAGCGTCCGCGCCGGCATGGCCATCGGTGCCCAGGCCGGTGCGGCATTGAAGAAATGCGTGCTGGAACTCGGCGGCTCCGATCCGTTCATCGTGCTCAATGATGCTGACCTGGATGAGGCGGTGCATGCGGCAGTGGTCGGTCGTTATCAGAACTCCGGCCAGGTTTGCGCGGCTGCCAAACGCTTGATCATCGAACAAGGGGTGGTCGAGGAATTCACCCGCAAGTTCGTTGAAGCGACACGTCAGTTGAAGATGGGGGATCCGCTCAACGCTGACATTTACATCGGGCCGATGGCGCGCTTCGATCTGCGTGATGAATTGGATCAGCAAGTGCGCGACACCCTTGAAGAAGGCGCGACACTGTTGCTGGGTGGCGGCAAGGTCGAAGGATCGGGCAACTACTACGAGCCAACCGTACTGGCTGATGTCACCGACCGCATGACTTCCTTCAAACAGGAGCTGTTCGGCCCGGTCGCCTCGATCATCACCGCCCGCGATGCTGCACACGCCGTGGCCTTGGCCAACGACAGCGATTTCGGCCTGACCGCAACGATCTACACCGCCAACGTCACGCTGGCCGAGCAACTGACCAGCGAACTGGAAACCGGCGGCGTGTTTATCAACGGCTACTCCGCCAGCGACCCGCGCGTGACCTTCGGCGGCGTGAAGAAGAGCGGCTTCGGCCGTGAGCTGTCGCACTTCGGCGTACGGGAATTCTGTAACGCCCAGACCGTGTGGCTGGATCGAAAATAATCCAGACGCTGTAAAACCTGTGGGAGTGAGCCTGCTCGCGAAAGCGTTCTGTCAGCCACCGCTGCATCGACTGACACACCCTCTTCGCGAGCAAGCCCGCTCCCACACAGGAACCGCCGCTGGTAGGTAATTTGCGGCGCAACACATATCCACTGTGGGAGTGAGCCTGCTCGCGAAAGCGTTCTGTCAGCCACCGAATGTATTGCCTGACACACCCTCTTCGCGAGCAAGCCCACTCCCACACAGGAACCGCCGCTGGTAGGTAATTTGCGGCGCAACACATAGCCACTGTGGGAGCGGGCTTGCTCGCGAAAGCATTCTGTCAGCCGCCGAATGTATTGCCTGACACACCTTCTTCGCGAGCAGGCTCACTCCCACAAGTCCACACGACTTACAAATACTTCAACCAACTGATATCCCGGCGCCGCGCTTTAAGTGCCGAAAACCAGCGCACTGCCGGGAACAACACCACGGCGATAACTGCAGCCGCGAGCCACACCGCCGCCACCGTCGAAAAACCGAAATAGCTGCCCTGGTTCAGCCCAAACAGCGCCACACCCATCAGGTACAGCACCTTCAACGCATACAGATGCAGCAGATAGAAAAACATCGGCGCCGAGCCGAGCACCGTCAACCAGCCAATCCAGCGGCGACTCTGCACGCGCTCGAAGGCGAGCAACAGCAACAGCCCCACGCTCACAGTCAGCGCGATGAATAGCAGCGATGGCGGATACTTGGTGATGTTGAAAAAGCTCATCAGTGTCTGCAACAGCGAATCGCTGATCGACCACGGTTTTTCGCCGTAGCCGTTAATCAAGCGCAGCGCCACGAAGCCCAGCAAACCAGCGACCCCGGCAATCAGCAAACGACGCTGACGCACCGCTGCGTCCATGCCCCGGGCAAACCATGGCCCCAGCGCATAGCCCAGACCGATTACACCAATCCACGGCAGCAGCGGGTACGAGGTGCGCAGGCGCAGGGTTTCACTGATCTCGATCCAGCCGCGGTCATGCAGAATCGCCCAAGGCACGTGCATGGCCGATTCAACCGGAAAGTGCACCGCGTCGAGCAGGTTATGCCCGGCCATGATCAACACGCTCAGCGTCAGCAATACCGCGCGCGGCAACCACACCAGCAGCGCCAGCGCGATCATGCTCAGGCCGATCGCCCAGATCACCTGCAGGTAGATCACGCTCGGCGGCAACTGGAAAGTCCAGGCGAAGTTGACCAAGGTGAACTCCAGCGCCACGAGGAACAATCCGCGCTTGAACAGAAACGCGCTGACATCGGCTTTACCGGCGTATTTTTCACCGTACAACCATGCCGACAAACCGGTCAGCAAGACGAACACCGGCGCACACAGATGCGCCAATGTGCGGCTGAAAAACAGCGCCGGCTCGGTGCTGGCAATGTCCATCGGATCGGAAACCTGGCGGTGCAGCAGGAACGTTTCGCGTACGTGATCAAGCAGCATGAACAGGATCACCAGGCCTCGGAGCGCATCAATGGATAGCAGCCGGCCAGTCGTCAACGGGGCAGAACGGGGAAGCACAGGGGTCATGGATCTTTCGCAATCGAGAGGGATAACACCGGGCAGCCCAATGCCGCCCTCGAATTTCGCGTTATCTTATAACATCAAAAAAGCAAAACCCAAACATCCCGAGGTCGAGGCTGCCCATCCACCTCAGCCTTCTATAGTGAACAGAGACAGCAGCAACACGCTCAGCGACGCAGCGTCTCCAGCAGCACTTGCAACGGATGGCGCAGCGCCTGATCCGACTGGCGCTTGACCTGGCTGCGGCAGGAATAGCCGGTCGCCAACGCCTCGCCCTGCTCCGCCGGAGCCTCCACCTGACGCGCCCACGACTGCTCGTAAATCACGGCTGAGGTCTGGCGATTACGTGCTTCGTGGCCGTAGGTGCCGGACATGCCGCAGCAACCGGTGGCTTGCGTGGCCAGCTTCAGACCGGCACGTTCGAAGACCTGTTCCCACTGGCGGGTCGCGGCCGGCGCGTTGGTCTTCTCAGTGCAATGTGCGAGCAGACGGAAGGCTTTGCCCTGCGCCTGAGGCGTCTGCTCCGGCATGACTTGGAGTAACCACTCCTGCACCAGCGCTACTTCTGGACACTCATTCAAACCCGGCACTTTCAAGTATTCCTGGCGATAGACCAGGGTCATTGCCGGATCCAGCCCCAGCAGCGGCACGCCGGTCTGCGCCAGCGCCTGCAATTGCTCAGCGTTACGCAACGCCGCCCGATTGAATGCCGAGAGAAAGCCCTGCACATGCAGCGGTTTGCCGTTGGCACTGAACGGCGCCAGATACACCTGATAACCCAGACGCGAAATCAGCTCGACCAGATCCGCCAACAACGGCGCTTCGAAGTAGCGGGTGAAAGCGTCCTGCACGATCACTACGCTGCGTTCGTGTTGCTCTGGGGTCAGCGCCGACAGCGTTGCGACTGTTGCCGGCTGCACTTGCCAACGGCGCAACGCCGCATGGAAATCGAACCGGCTGAGCAACGGCACATCGACCATGCCACCGACCCGCGCCAAGGCACTGCGCACCGAGCCAGCGCCCATCAAACCGTTATACAGCGCCGGAATCCGCGCCATGTACGGAATGGTGTATTCCAGCGACGCAATCAGATAATCCCGCGCCGGGCGCAGATAACGACTGTGATACAGCTCAAGAAAGCGCGAGCGGAATTCCGGCACGTTGACCTTCACCGGGCACTGCCCCGCGCAGGATTTACAGGCCAGGCAACCGGCCATGGCGTCGTACACCTCATGGGAAAAATCCGCCGATGGATCGCGACTGTTGCGCCAGCGCTGCCACAGCGTACTGAAAAACGCCGGTTTACGGATTGCGTCCGAGAGCACATCGACGCCCGCCTCGCCCTGCAACCGCAGCCATTCGCGAATCAGTGAAGCGCGGCCCTTGGGCGACTGCGCGCGTTCGCGGGTGGCTTTCCACGACGGGCACATGGCGTCATCAGGATCGAAGTTGTAGCAGGCGCCGTTGCCATTGCAGTGCATGGCCGCGCCGTAGCTTTGCCAGACTTTCTCGTCGATCTGTCGATCCAGCTCGCCGCGCAGGGTCACTTCGTCGATCTTCAGCAGTGCTGCGCCGCTGTTGGCCGGCGTGGCGATCTTGCCGGGGTTGAACTGGTTGAACGGGTCGAATGCTGCTTTCAAGGCTTGCAGCGCCGGGTACAACTCGCCGAAGAATGCCGGCGCGTATTCCGAACGCAGGCCCTTGCCATGCTCGCCCCAGAGCAGGCCGCCGTAGCGCTGGGTCAACGCGGCGACGCCATCGGACACCGGGCGGACCAACGCCGCTTGCTGCGGGTCTTTCATGTCGAGAATCGGCCGTACATGCAGCACGCCGGCGTCGACGTGGCCGAACATACCGTACTGCAAACCGTGGCTATCGAGCAGGTCACGCAGCTCGGCGATGTATTCGGCCAAATGCTGCGGCGGCACTGCAGTGTCTTCAACGAACGGCTGTGGACGGGCTTCACCGGCGACGTTGCCGAGCAGGCCCACCGCACGTTTGCGCATACCGTAGACCTTGTTCACCGCTGCCTGACCAACCGCCAGCGTATGGCCCAGGCGCTCCACGGTGCGGTCGCTTTGCAGGTGTTCGATGAACGCTTCGACGCGACGCTGCAAGTCTTGCGGATCGTCACCACAGAACTCGACCAGGTTGATGCCCAAAGTCGGCCGCTCAGCGTTTTCAGGAAAATATTCGGCAACGCCGTGCCAGACGATGTCCTGCATCGCCAGCAGCAAGACCTTGGAGTCGACGGTTTCAATCGACAACGGCTTGAGCGCCATCAGCGCCCGCGCATCGCGCAAGGCATCCATGAACCCGGCGTAACGGATATTGACCAGCATCGTGTGCTTGGGAATCGGCAACACATTCAGTCGTGCTTCGACAACGAAGCCCAGCGAACCTTCAGCGCCACACAGCACACTGTTGAGGTTGAAGCGCTGGTCGGCCTCACGCAGATGCGCCAGGTCATAACCGGTCAGGCAGCGGTTGAGATCGGGGAAGCGCGCCTTGATCAGCTCGCCTTGCTCATCAATGATCTGCCGCGCACAACGGTAGACTTCGCCGACCCGGTCTTTGCGAGCGCACTGCGCCTCAAGCTCATCCTCCGCCAGCGGCAGGCCGTGCAAACGCTCGCCGCCGCGCAGGATCGTCTCAAGCTCCAGCACATGGTCGCGGGTCTTGCCGTAGGTGCAACTGCCCTGGCCGCTGGCGTCGGTGTTGATCATGCCGCCAACCGTGGCGCGGTTCGAAGTCGACAGTTCCGGGGCGAAGAACAGCCCGGCGGATTTCAGCGCGGCGTTGAGCTGATCCTTGACCACCCCGGCCTGCACGCGCACCCAGCGTTGTTCAACGTTGATTTCCAGAATGCGGTTCATGTGCCGTGACAGGTCGACGACGATACCGTCCGTCAGCGATTGGCCGTTGGTGCCGGTGCCACCGCCACGCGGGGTGATCACCACTTTTTCGTACGCCGGTTCGGCAATCAGCCGCGCGACACGTGCCACATCATCCGCATCCATGGGAAACACAGCGGCTTGCGGCAGGCGCTGATAAATCGAGTTGTCGGTCGCGAGCACCACGCGGCTGGCGTAATCAGCGCTGATTTCACCGCGAAAGCCGCTGGTTTTCAGGGCAGCAAGGAATTGTTGGTAATCGCCGGTCAGGGCTTTGGCAGGCGATAGCTGGGCAATCATCGGTCAGGTCATCTCGGTCAAATCGGGCTGTGTGGCGGTGAACAGTTGTGCGCAAAGAATGATTACGTCAGGCTCCGCCATCTGATTGCGCCCATGTTCATTGCTGGCCAGCCATGGAACAAGCGTAAATTTGACCCGTTATCGATGAGTTTTACGAATGAATCCGCGCACCCTCACGCCGTCCATGTCGCTGCTGCTGGCTTTCGAGGCCGCCGCTCGCCATGAAAGCTACACCCGCGCCGCCCATGAACTGTCACTGACGCAGAGCGCGGTCAGCCGCCAGGTACAGATTCTCGAGAAAATGCTCGGCATGCGTCTGTTCAGCCGTGAAGGCCGGCAGGTAGTGCTGACGGATGTCGGGCGCATGTATCAGCGCGAACTCAGCGAAGCCCTCGGGCAGATTCGCAGCGCGACGTTGCAGGCGATGGCGTTTGGTTCGGGCATCCATAGCCTGCGCCTGGCGACGCTGCCGACCTTCGGTTCGAAATGGCTGCTGCCACGACTGAAGGATTTCTACACGGCGCACCCGGGCATGACGGTGCACTTGCATTCGCGGATCGAAACCATCGACTTCGACACCAGCGAAATCGACGCCGCCATCTGTGTCGGCGGCGGTGAATGGCCAGGCCTGACTGCCCTACCCTTGCACACCGAAGAATTGGTGGCGATTGCCAGCGCGCAGTTGTCGGCCCCTGAACGCGACGAAGCTGAGCAGCACATTGCCGGGCAATTACTGCTCAACGTCAGCAGCAATGCTCAGGCATGGGCGGAATGGTTCAGCCATCACCAACTGCCGCATCGCAGCATGCGGATCGGGCCGAGCTTTGAAATGACCTCGCACTTGATCCAGGCGGTACGCGCCAATATCGGTGTTGGCCTGGTGCCGCGAATTCTGGTCGAAGACGAATTGCTCAAGGGCGAATTGCTGCAACTGGGCGAGCCGATTACCAGCCGACGCAGCTATTACCTGGTGTACCCGCCGCGCAATGAGAATCTGCCTTCGTTGAACGCGTTCAGGGATTGGCTGGTTCATACCCTCTGAAGGATCGAGTCGCGGCCATTCGCGAGCAGGCTCGCTCCCACAGTTGCCATGCTTTTACCTGTGGGAGCGAGCCTGCTCGCGAAGAAGCCAGTCGCAACGACCTCAAAACCTCGGTTTGACCGCTCGCCAATCCGCCTTGTAGCGCTGCATCTGCCGCACATCATCCCGCTGGCGAATCCCGCACGTAAGGTACTGATCATGCAGCTTGGCCAGTTGCTCATGATCCAGTTCCAGCCCCAACCCGGGAGCGCGAGTGATCTTCACGCAACCATCGACAATGGGCAGCTTGCCGCCCTTGATCACTTCCTCGTCTGGCTCCTGCCACGGGTAGTGGGTGTCACAGGCGTAATCCAGATTCGGCACTGCCGCCGCGACGTGCGCCATGGCCATCAGGCTGATGCCCAGGTGCGAGTTGGAATGCATCGACACGCCGAGGCCGAACACGTCGCACATTTTTGCCAGCGCCTGCGTATCCCGCAGGCCACCCCAGTAATGGTGGTCGGCGAGGACAATCTGCACGCTGTTCTGCGCAACGCTGCGGCGGAACTCGTCGAAATCGGTGACGACCATATTGGTCGCCAAGGGCAGACCGGTGCGCCTGTGCAGCTCGGCCATGCCATCAAGGCCCGGGGTCGGGTCTTCGTAATACTGCAGATCCTCGCCGAGCAGTTCGGCCATGCGAATCGCCGTCTCCAGCGACCAGTTGCCATTCGGATCGATGCGCAGCGGAAAACCCGGAAAGGCTTTTTTCAGTGCCTTGATGCACGCCACTTCATGCTCCGGCGGCAAGGTGCCGGCCTTGAGCTTGATGCTCTTGAATCCGTACGCTTCGATCATTCGCCCTGCCTGCGCGACGATCTGCTGCTCGCTCAGCGCCTCGCCCCAGTTGTCCGGTTTATAGGGCGAGTCGATATGTTCGGCGTATTTGAAAAACAGATAAGCGCTGAACGGCACTTCATCGCGGATCGCCCCACCGAGCAGGTCCACCAGCGGCACGTTCAGGTAGTGCGCCTGCAAATCGAGAAACGCTACTTCGAATGCCGAGTAGGCATTGCTCACCGCTTTGCTGGCGTGGGAACCGGGGGCCAGTTCAGCGCCAGCAATGCTCGCCGGTTTATTTGCCGCCACAGTGGCCTGCACGATCGCACGCAATTGATTGAGGTTGAACGGATCGAGGCCGATCAACTGGCTCTGCAATTGTTGCTGGATCGCCAGCGCTGGGGCATCGCCGTAGCTTTCGCCGAGGCCGATATAGCCGTTGTCGCTCTCGATTTCGATGATCGAGCGCAAGGCAAAGGGTTCGTGGATGCCGCTGGCGTTGAGCAGTGGCGGATCGCGGAAGGCAATCGGGGTGACGCTGACACGGGTGATTTTCAAGATGACGCTCCTGACAGATCAACAATCGATTCAGTGGCTCACAGCCGGACGAGCCGGGGCCACAGCGGCGGCTTCGTCACTTGGCTTTGCCGGGGTTTGGCCTTTGGCGCCGGGCGCCGTGCGGGCGAAGAAGATCACTACGGCGGCGATCATCGACGTCGCCGCCAGGCCGTACAGGCCGCCCTCAATGGAGCCGGTGGTTTGCTCGAGAATGCCGAACGCAGTCGGCGCGACGAAGCCGCCAAGATTGCCGATGGAGTTGATCAGCGCGATCACCGCCGCAGCAATGCGCGCATCCAGATAGCTCTGCGGAATCGGCCAGAACAGCGCTGACGCTGCTTTGAAACCGATGGCGGCGAAGCAGATGGCGACGAAGGCAAAAACCGGCCCGCCGGTGGTCGACATGAACATACCGATGGCGGCGATCACCAAGGTCAGCGCGACCCAGGCCTGCTGGAATTTCCATTTGCCGGCCAGCGCAGCGAAGCCGTACATGGCGACAATCGAAATGATCCATGGAATGGAGTTGAGCAGCCCGACCTGGAAATCTCCGAGGTTGCCCATCTTCTTGATCATGCTCGGCAGCCAGAACGTCGCGCCGTAGATGGTCAGGGCAATGGAAAAATAGATGAAGCAGAACAGCGCGATCTGCCGGTCAGCCAAGAGCTTGAACATCGACGGCTTGGTGACCTGTACCGCTTCGCGAGCGCTCTGCTCCTCGGCAATCGCCGCAACCAGCGCTTCGCGCTCTTCTTCGCTCAGCCACTTGGCTTGACGTGGGTGCGATTGCAGCCAGAACCAGACGAATGCGCACAGCACCACCGAAGCCGCGCCTTCGATCAGAAACATCCACTGCCAGCCGTGCATGCCCAGTCCGCTGATATGCAACAGCGCACCGGACACCGGCCCGGAAATGACCGAGGCAATCGCTGAGCCGCTAAGGAACACCGCCATGGTTTTGCCGCGCTCGGACGCCGGCAGCCACTGGGTGAAGTAATAAATGATCCCCGGGAAGAACCCGGCCTCGGCCGCCCCAAGAATAAAGCGCAGTACGTAGAAGCTAGTTTCACCTTGAACAAACGCCATGGCCATGGCTGCGGCGCCCCAGGTGAACATGATCCGGGTCAGCCAGACCCGTGCGCCGTAGCGCTGCAACAGCATGTTCGACGGCACTTCGAACAAAGCGTAACCGACGAAAAACAATCCGGCGCCAAGTCCATACGCCGCTGCGCCAATCCCCAGATCGGTTTCCAGATGACTGCGCACGAAACCGATGTTGACCCGGTCGATGTAATTGACGATGAACATCACCACGAACAGCGGCAGCACGTGGCGTTTGACCTTGGCGGCGGCGCGGGCGAGCACCGTGATGTCCGGCGGACTCTGAAGGGTTTTCAAGGGGCGACTCCCGATCTTGTTTTTTTAGGGGATGACTTGAAGCGATGAACCGATCATGGATGCCACGAATTGATCCCGTCTAATCTAAACTGAGATTCGATTGATACCCGGATTAGATCAATGTTCGAACTCACTCAGCTGCGCTGCTTCACTACGGTCGCCACCGAACTCAACTTCCGCCGCGCCGCCGAGCGCCTGAACATGACCCAGCCGCCGCTGAGCCGGCAGATTCAGCTGCTGGAGCATCACCTCGGCGTTGAGCTGTTCACCCGCAGTACGCGCAGCGTTGCGCTGACGGCGGCAGGCCGGGCATTTTTCGTTGAAGCGCAGAATCTGCTGGAGCGCGCCCAGCAAGCAGCGATCACCGCACGCCGGTTTGCCGAGGGCGATATTGGTTCGGTAAACATCGCGTTTGTCGGCAGCGCGGTGTATGAGTTTCTGCCCAAGGTGATCGCCGAAGCGCGACTTAAACAGCCCCAGGTGAAAATCGATCTGGCAGAGATGAACACCTATCAACAGCACGAGGCGTTGCGAGCTCGCCGTATCGACCTGGGCATCGCCCGGGCGCCATTGCAGGAACCGGGCTATGCCACCGAGTGCCTGGTGCGCGAACCGTTTGTACTGGCGGTCCCGAGCGGGCATCGGTTGGCAATCGCGGCTGAAGTGTCAGTGGCTGATCTGGATAAACAACCGTTCCTGATGTACTCCCATGAAGCCTATCCGCCATTCAACGAACTGTTGACCGGCACCCTGCGCTCAGCGCGGGTGGCACCCGATTACGTGCAGTGGCTGGGCTCATCGCTGACGATTCTGGCGTTGGTCAACGCCGGCATGGGTCTGGCGCTGGTACCGCGTTGCGCGACAAGCGTGGTGTTCAGGAATGTGGTATTTCGCGAGATCGATCTGGGCGAAGGGGTGCAAAGCGAACTGCATCTGATCTGGCGGGAGAACAATGACAACCCGGCGTTCGCGATGTTGCTGGAGGCGATTCGCCGGGCGGTGGTGCAGGGTTGGGGCTGAAAATTATTGTGGCAACCTGTATTTGAGCGGAGGCGGAGCGCTCGGGGCTTTGATCAACGGCTCCTCCAGCGGCTTGCCGTCAGGCCCTGTGAACAGGCGTTCGTATTGCTTTGGCATTGGTCGCGGTGCTCTTGCAGTCGTCATGATGAACCCTCTGATACCGGGCTGAATTCAACCCACTTAACTTGCGCGGAATCTATCAGCAAAATTTCGGCACCAAAAGGAGTCGACTTGCCATCGTCATTAACCCAACGTGGATTCTGCATCACGAACTGGCCGCAACTGGATTCGGACGGCCACTCGACAGGCCAGCCAAACACGCGCCTCTCGTCATGTAAATGCAGGGTTATGAACCGGTCGAACTGGGCGAAAGCGCAGAACCATTCACTGGGGAAAGAAGATTGTTTCGTGACGTTTCGCTTACGTAACCAGCCGTGCAATTTGTCACTCGTAGCCAGGTAACAGGCAAACAAACCCAGCATCAGCGAAAACACAAATGCCCAGAGCGTTTGCGCCCGGTCATCCCAGTTTCCTAATGGAAAACCCTTCGAGCCAATCCACAAACAGAGGTTGCCCACCGCCAACACCGCGCCCTGAATCACAAAAGTAAATATCAGCGCCTGCACGATCTGGCCGAACGTATCCGGTCGCTTGAATGCCGTAAGTGAATAGAAGATCCAGGTCGATAGAAAACCTGGGATTAGATACTGCAACAGCGGAATGATGTCCTTGACCAGATCATCCATGATCCGAGACTCCTTTCAGTCATGCCGATCCCGTCACGGGCCGACATTCAAAGCCTAGTCAAGGATCCTGCTGCGCCTCGCGTGCAACTGTCACAGCTCATTGCGAGCCTTTGGCTGGGGTCTCCATCCAATGAAAAAAGGCAGACACCGAACTTCGGCGTCTGCCTTTTTTGAGCGAATCGAGCGCCTGTTCTACAGGCAGTCACGCACCGATTGGCGCAGCGACCCGGACTTGGCCCACGGCGGCCCCTGGTACAGAGACACTTTGCTGCCGTCCTTGTATTTGACGATATCGAGAATCTCATCGGCTGTGATGATGCTCGGCGCGGTGATCCGGTAGCCGTTGGAAATCGACGTCTGCGAAGTCCTGGCAACATCCTTCTGCCACAACGGTAACAAACACGCGGCATATTCCTTGGGAGGCTTGTCACTGGTCTTGCTGAGGTTTGGCTCGCCCGGCACCAGCGATGCTGGTAACGAGCAACCCGCCAACAGGGCCAGTGCCAAAGTGCCGATCCATACGCGCATGCTGTTTACCTGTTTCGAAAAAGGGTGAATGTACCGTTTAACCGCTTGCACATCCATCGTGGCACCCCGCCGTTACCGGCGTTTGGACAATTTTTTACATCGGTGCAGCCGGGCGTCAGATGACCTGGCCGCACCTGGAAAAATGCGACTACTCTTTTCTACCGAGAATGTTCTGGAGGTGATCATGCGGCTCAATGAATACGAACACGAACTTCAACGGGATTTGCAAAGCGTGGCGTCCGACCTGAGGTGGTCGGCGGTCGATCTCAAGCGCATCGCTGAACAACTGCGCAAATCCGGAAACGAGGCAGACGCTCAGACTGTATTGCGGTCTTGCGAGATCCTGCAAAGCGACGAGGAAAGATTGCAGACTTATGCCAAGGAGGTAAAAGCCCGGACCATCAGCCGAATCAAGGTTCACTGAAGCACTCGAGGCCTCAAACAAGAAGCCCCGGTCAAAACCGGGGCTCTTTCGTTACAACGTGTCAACCGCCACTGTGGCCTTGCACTTGCCTGGAGCGTTTTTTGTAACCGGGAAGCGCCGCCGCATAGGCCATCGCTTCCTCCCTGCTGGTGAATGACGCCAAGCGGTCGCCCTGCGTGCAGACTCGCCATGGTCCGTTGTTCACGCTGAGCACGTCGTAACCGTTCATGTGCAGCTTGTTCAGCATTGGAATGCTCATGAACACCTCCTGTTTGCCAATGGTGTCTTGGTTTACGTACTCACCTTACACCCGGTACCCACTGCGGTGTACACCGCATATCGCGCGCTCCCACTATCAAGATGTCGGCACTTTTCCCTGTAGAGCGGCTCCCAATTCAATGGGAACCTTTAAACCCGCGCACGGCTCGAATATTGCAGTTTAATTACAGATTTATGACGCACATCAACAGGGTATCCATGAAAGTACGCGCCACCGTCATTTGCGAGCAGGATCGACATATCCTCCTTGTGCGCAAACCCCGCCATCACTGGTCTTTGCCCGGTGGCAAGGTCGAGCCTGGAGAAACCCGCGCCGCCGCTGCCGTGCGCGAGCTGCAGGAGGAAACCGGGCTGAATGCAGAGGATGTCCTGTACCTGATGGATCTGCAGGCGGGCAGTACGCGGCATCACGTCTATGAGGCTTCGGTGGCCAACATTGACGATGTGCGCCCGCAGAACGAAATTGTCGACTGCATCTGGTATCCGCTCGACGCTGTGCAGAATCTGGAAACCAATGACGCGACGCGGCGCATCGTGCAGGCTTTTCAACGGCGTTTATAAAAGGTCAGCCCGCGAAGGCTCGGCGTCCCGCGCTCATTTCAGTGCGCAGCTCAGCGATGAAATTGGAAATAGCGCGAATCGTGACCAGATGCTCGGTGGAGACGCCATCCAGCAACAGTTCGACGCGCCCGCTTCCCGGCTCGTACACCTTGATGCGCAACAAACCTTGTGCGGTTGGCGCGCAATCACACTTGTAGTTCGGGAAGCCTGACTCGACGATGCGACAAATATCGGCAATGGCAAGCATGGGCGGACGCCTCGCAGGCGGAGAATCGATCCACCGAGCATAGATGCAGGACGCGTTTATTGCCGCGCCCGCAAATGCCAAACCGATCACAAATTACCCACGCCACTCAATGCGCGTCGTGATCCCAGATCCAGTTCCACATTCCGGGCAGATTCACCGGTTCCGCGCTTTGTTGAACCGTACGCGCCAGTGCAGCTTTTTCCAGCGCAGCTTGATCGTCGTAGAACGGCTTGTCCGCCAGTCTCACCCGGGTTGCCGCCGCGCTATCGAGCAGAATCTGCAGATACTCTCGGGTATGGCGCGCCGTGTAGCGATTGAGATCATGGAACGTCACTACCACCGGAATCACACCATCCACCGTCGGCAATTGGCCGAGGGCAATGCGTTCGCGCACCTCCGATAACTGCCGCAACATGTTTGCACGACGCCGTGGGCTGGCATTGAATCCCCAGATTTTGCCATCGTTGGCACTCAGGTCGGTTAGCAGGACATGCAAGCCATGTTTCTGATAGGCCGCGAATGTGCGTTTGTCATAATTCCAGAACGGCGGGCGCAAGAGCTTGGGCGGCGCACCGGTGATAGCGGCGATGTCAGCGCTGCCATTGGTCAGCGACTGCTCCAGTTCTTGCGGGTCAAGCAAGCGATGGTTGGTGTGCCAGTGAGTAGCGGTGTGAAAGGCGAGGATATGTCCCTCGACGTGCTCACGGTGCATGAGACGACGGCCAATCTCGCTGTCACCCGCTCTGGATGCTCGGGTCTGCACGAAAAACACGGCTTTGATGTTTGCCTGCACCGGATTGCTCTTGAGGCTATCGAGCACCATGGTGGTGGGATTCCACCATCCTGAAGCGCTTGGGCCATCATCGAATGTCAGCAGAAAACGCACGGGGGGCCGGGCCTGCAGTCGCGTTTCGGTTTGCGCGGTCATTTCGATCGGCGCTGCAATGCAGCCAGCCAGACCGAATGCGAGGAGCGCAGCACAGATAAGTTTGCATCCGGATGTCATGTTTGCCCTGAGTACGGCCGCAGCCGTCGTGTTGTCGAATGGCAAAACTCCCTCGCCCGTTACCCTCCCCGCGCTGCTATCGGCGAGCGCAGGTTGGATAAGGTACACAGGGTTTGGTTCCGGCGCTGGTTTTCAGTGCGTCAAGGCTTGTTGAAATGAGGTGTCGATGATTCCCGCCGTGGCCAACGGTGCCGGCAGTGCTTTGACTTTGAACAGGAAGTCCGCCGTGCTCTGCAAATCCGCTGCCGCCTGCTGATTTACCGGCCCGACAGTCATGTGCGCCTGACGTAACCAATGCCGCGAGACCTGCTGATCGAGGTTGGCCTTTTTCGCCCAGAGATCGGCGTATTCGTCGGTGTGGTTATCAACCCACGCGCGCGCCTGTTTAAGACGGCCGAGAAAATCGGCAATCGCTGCGCGCTTGCTGTCGATGGAAGGCGTCGACGCAGCGATGGCGCTCAGCCCCGGCATCAGGTTTTTTGCGGTCAGAATGGGTCGAGCTCCGGAGAACACGATCTGTTGCGAGATATACGGCTCCCATACTGGAAAGGCGTCGATGCTGCCCTGCGGCAAAGCGGCGGCTGCGTCGATCGGCATCAGCTTGACGAAGTCGACGTGGTTTTCCGGTAACCCACCCTGCTCCAGCGCGCGCAAGGTCAGTTGCTGGCTCCATGCCCCTGGCCAGTAAGCGACTTTTTTACCCTTGAGGTCAGCGATGGTTTTCACTGGCGAATCCTTGGGCACCAGCAAGGCAATGGTGTCGGGATTCTGCCGCGACACGCCAATCAGTTTCACCGGTGCCTGTTTGGCAGCGAGAAACAGGAACCCCGAGTCGCCGAGAAACCCCAGATCCAGCGAGCCGGTCTGCAACGCTTCAGCGAGCGGCGCGGCAGCCTGGAAGTGCTTCCAGTCGACCGTATAAGGCGCGTCTTTCAACACTCCTGAGGCTTCAATCGAAGCGCGGATGTTGTAGTAGTTTTGATCGCCGACGTGCAGGACTAAAGGCTCCGCGGCGTAGGCAAGGGGCGAAGTCAACAAAGCAACGGTCAGCGCGCGGCGTAGGAAACGAGACAACATCATGGCCAGTCCTGCAGAGGGAATTTTCATAGACCATAACGCTCTTGATTTTTATTTTTAAATTCTAATTTTGCATAACGTAAGCACGGTATTTCCGCATCTCGAAACAGATGTTCAGGCGCGTCTAGACTGAAATTTCCTCGAAGGAGATTTCAGTCATGTGCGGAAGACTCACGCAGTACCGTGGGATTCACGACTTTGTTGCGGTGTTGAGCATCCCCGATGCGTTGATCAATCACGTTGGCGACTCGCCGCTGAATCGCTACAACGCAGCGCCCACCAGCGCTCTGGCGGTTCTGCATCAGCACGAACAAGCCATGTATGCCGACGATCTGCGTTGGGGCTGGCGGCCGCACTGGGCGAAGGATCGTCCCCCTCCTATCAACGCTCGCGCGGAGAAGGTCGCCCACGGCGCGTTCTTCCGGGCGATCTGGCGCCAGCGGGTGATCGTGCCGGTCGACAATTGGTTTGAGTGGGTTGATACCGGGGAAAAATCCCGACAGCCCTGGTTGATCCGTCGGGGGGATCACGCCCCGGTTTTCTGCGCTGGCATCGGCCAGTTTCCGGCACCGGGAGTTTCGGCAAGGGAAGACGACGGTTTCGTGATCATCACCGCTGACAGCCTGGGCGGTCTGCTCGATATTCATGATCGCCGCCCGGTGGTCTTCGATTCGGCACGAGCTCTGGAATGGCTTGATCCTGCTACGCCAGTGGAACGCGCCGAGCAAATGCTGCTGTTTGAAGGCGAGCCCAGTGACGCGTTCGAATGGTACAAAGTCGGCAAAGCGGTGGGTAATACGCGTAATCAGGGTGTGCAATTGATAGAACGAGTCGACTAAATAGTTACTTCATGGCTGCGTTAATCACGCGAGCCCTCCACTGAATCCCGCGCGTTACAAAAAGTGTTTCAAACACGATACACCCCCCGTAAAACAGCCGTTTGAGCGAATCAACCGCCTGTCAGACATTTCGACAGTCATACATACATTTTCCCGCGCTGCGGATAGCATGCGCGCCGCCTTTCCGATTGGTATACCAGTTGACCAAAGAGTCAAAGAAATCAGGAATCCATCAACAACTTTCAAGCCTTGCAGAGAAATAAGTGAGCGACGATTTTGCAATCAAACAGGTCAGCGGCCTGAAGTGTGTCCATCTGTCCAAGACAGAACGCCTGGAACTCGACTGTTTTATCGGCCATTACATCAAGACCCGAAACCTGCACAGCGTGCCCGACATCGAACGCACCCTGCGCAGCACCCTCGAAGGTTATCCCGGCCATCCGCCGGTGATGGTCAATGAGCTCAATGCGTGGATCGATCGAACGTTGGGGTATCGGGCGACCTACCCGGATTTCACGCAGCTGGCAGACCTCTGAAACGCGAAGAGCCCCGCTGATGCGGGGCTCTTCGTATGCATTGTTCAGGGCTTCAGAGGACGCTCCTGATCGCGGTCCGACAGCTCGCGGCTGTCATCGTGCTTCCAGGTTTTTTCCTGCCGCTTTTGCCGCTCGATTTCTTCTTCAGTTGGTTCATCATCTTCCGCACGCGTTTGTTCGGTTGCCATGTGCACCTCACCTCAGAACAGTTGATGTCGTTAAAGGGTAGAACACTTTCGCGCGCCCGAATTCACCAAGGAATTTTGTCCCGCGCGGCGTACCATAGCGCCATCCACACTTACGTCAGGAAGACACCATGCTGTACCGAATCGCCGCCGACGGGCTGGTGCTGTTTCACTTGTGTTTCATCTTGTTCGTGCTGTTCGGCGGGCTGCTGGTGCTGCGCTGGCCACGGTTGATGTGGCTGCACCTGCCGGCGGCTGCCTGGGGCGTGGCGGTCGAGGTGCTGCACCTGACCTGTCCGCTGACCTACTGGGAAAACCTCATGCGCCACGCGGCCGGGCAGACCGAATACGCCGGCGGCTTCATTGAGCATTACATCTGGCCGATCATCTACCCGGCGGGTCTGACCCCGCAGATTCAGCTGGCGCTCGGCAGCGTGGTACTGGCGATCAACCTGATTGTGTACGCGCGATTGCTGCGCTCGTGGAAACTGCGCCGTGCCCGGCGCATTCCGTTTTAGCGCGAGGCCGGTTTCAACGTCTCCAGCCACTGTGGGTCGAAGCGTGGCTGGTCAGGGTCAAGGCCCAGCGCCTGCATCCGCGCCTTGTGCTGTTCGACTTCGTCACGCAGTTGTCCATGATCGCTGGAGTTGCCGTCCAGCTCATGCATCTGCAGCAATCCTAGGTGATAGAAGCGCAATACCTTCATCGCCGTCGGATCGTTGCTCTGCACCGCCGCTGTCACCTGATGCATCACATTGGTGATGCTCATCAGGTTGCGCTTGAGACGCCAGCTGTACACCGCCGGGGCCATCCAGGTCTGATGCCAGAAACGCCCGCGCAACAGCGCTGCGGTCAGCAGAAAGGCCACAAATACGCCGCCAACATTGAAGCGCAGATTATCCCCGTCGGGCTCACCGAACACGGCCACCGCGACAGACGAAAACAGCATCGCCAGCAGCAGAAACAGCACGGCGATGATGACCGTGCTGCGGCGAGTCTGCTGACGAAAGGTAGCGGGGTCCATCGGCTGAATCTCGAACATCGAAAATGACTTCCCTGAGTGACAAAAGGCGCAACGGAAAAAACTCGCCGGCGCATTATCGCATCGCACCGGGTTTTAGCTATGCTGGGGCTCCTTTTCATCTTTTCAGCGTCCAACGGGGACATGGCGGTACAGCGCAGATCGTGCCATCTTCATTCATGGATACACATTATTCGGATGCCTTCCGCTGCGTTGCGGATGGCATCGTTTTAAGGATCACTGCATGACCCAACGACACGTAATCAATGCCTCGGTCAGCCCGAAAGGCAGTCTGGAAACCCTTTCTCAACGTGAAGTCCAACAACTGAGCGAAGCCGGATCCGGCAGCACCTACACCCTCTTCCGCCAGTGCGCCCTGGCCATCCTCAATACCGGCGCGCATGTCGACAATGCCAAGACCATCCTCGAAGCCTACAAGGACTTCGAAATCCGTATTCACCAACAGGATCGCGGTGTACGCCTGGAGCTGTTGAACGCTCCGGCCGATGCGTTCGTCGACGGCGAGATGATCGCCAGCACCCGCGAAATGCTCTTCAGCGCCCTGCGTGACATCGTCTACACCGAGAATGAACTCGACAGCCAGCGCATCGACCTGAGCAATTCCCAAGGCATCAGCGACTACGTGTTCCACCTGCTACGCAACGCGCGCACCCTGCGCCCGGGTGTCGAGCCGAAAATCGTGGTGTGCTGGGGTGGTCACTCGATCAACACCGAAGAATACAAATACACCAAGAAAGTCGGCCACGAACTGGGCCTGCGCAGCCTCGACATCTGCACCGGTTGCGGCCCGGGTGTGATGAAAGGCCCGATGAAGGGCGCAACCATCGCCCATGCCAAACAACGCATTCACGGCGGTCGCTACCTCGGCCTGACCGAGCCAGGCATCATCGCTGCCGAAGCGCCGAACCCGATCGTCAATGAACTGGTGATCCTGCCGGACATCGAAAAGCGCCTGGAAGCCTTCGTCCGTGTTGGCCACGGCATCATCATCTTCCCGGGCGGCGCCGGTACTGCCGAAGAGTTCCTCTACCTGCTCGGTATCCTGATGCACCCGGACAACGCAGGCCTGCCCTTCCCGGTCATCCTCACCGGACCGAAGCATGCCGCGCCGTATCTGGAACAGCTAGATGCGTTCGTCATCGCGACCCTCGGCGAAGCGGCGAAGCAGCATTACGAGATCATCATCGACGACCCGGCCGAAGTGGCACGGCAGATGACTCAAGGCCTGAAAGCGGTGAAGCAGTTCCGTCGTGAGCGTAACGACGCGTTTCACTTCAACTGGCTGTTGAAAATCGATGAAGGCTTCCAGCGCCCGTTCGACCCGACCCACGAAAACATGGCCAACCTGAAACTGCACCGCGACCAGCCACCGCATGAGTTGGCGGCCAATCTGCGTCGGGCGTTTTCCGGAATCGTCGCCGGCAACGTCAAGGACAAGGGCATTCGTCTGATCGAAGAACACGGGCCGTATCAGATCCGTGGCGATGCGGCGATCATGCAGCCGCTTGATGCGCTGCTCAAAGCCTTCGTCGCCCAGCATCGGATGAAATTGCCGGGTGGCGCGGCATATGTGCCGTGCTACCAGGTCGTCGCATAATCTCAAGCCGTCACACAAACCCGGTGTGGGAGCTGACTTGCCAGCAATAGCGGTCTTTTCATTCAACAGAGACGTTGAATCAGATGACGCTTTCGCGAGCAAGCTCGCTCTCACAGCTTTTATGGTGTGGCGCAAATTGTACTTACAACCTCACTCCCCCTATGTGGAAGCGAGCATGCTCGCGAAGAGGCCCGAAGAACCCATCAATCTCTCAGGCTATTCACCAAGCGCCCAGCCAATGCCTTGGCCTGCAACGCCACATCCGTCACTGCCGTACTCTCCCACCACATCCCACGCAACGGCGGGCCCATCGCAAACAGCTGAGTGCTCACCCGCCCTTCGGCATCCACCACTGCACCGTCCACTGCTGCGATGCCTAACGCCAGAGGCCCCGGTTGCACAAAACCCCGCGCCAGCAATTGCTGCGGCAACGGCCGAGCGACGCGCCGCCAGTCATATTCGATACCGCTGGAGTTGATCAGCGCCGCACCGCTCACCATGCGAGTTTCAGTCTCGCCGCGAGGACGGATGCGTATGGCCACGGCATCGTCAGCGCCCGGCTCAAGCCCCTTGAACGAAGCAGCCCGAATGCGCAAGCGCCCTTCCTTATGCAGCCGCTCGATCAACTCGGCGCTCAGGGGTGGCGAACGATGGTGATGACTTTCCCACCATGGCCGCACATGCCGTACGAATTGTCGACGCTGCACGTCAGTCGCCTGACTCCACAACCGCGCGATATGCGCGCGAACGGTATCGAGTGGCGCCTGCCAATCCACCCCTTGAGCTATGGCGTCGCGGCAGTGCCGACGCAGTTCGCGCAATAACTGGCGTGGCGTGCGAATGCTGTGATCTGCTGCCAGAAAATCCACCCAGGCCGGCGGCTGACGGCGCACATGCGGCAGCAGCCCGTGCCGGGAAAACACCTCGATCGGCCCGCGATGGCCGGCCTGCTCCAGCGATACCACAGCATCGACCATCGTCAGCCCAGACCCGATGATCAGCACGGTGGACTGCGGGTCGAGTTCGCGCATGGCCGCCACATCCCAGGGATCGAGCGCGGCGGCGTTAAGGCCACTGGATTGCGTCTGCGGCGTGCGGGCCGCGGGAAACATGCCGGTGGCGAGCACCGCCTGGGATCCACGCAATATCCGGCCATCACTCAAGGTGAGCTGCACTGAACCGGAATCGATTTGCAGGTCGACGACCTCGGCACAGACATGGTCAGCGGTCGAGCCATGCAGCACGCCCAACGCCCTCGCTTCGGCGAGACGCTGTTGCACATAGACGCCGAACAAACCGCGAGGCGGGAACAACTCACTGACAGGCACAGCCTGCTCAGCCGACTCCTGCCAGCCGCCAGCAGCTATATGCGCGGTCAACCACTGCGTCAGATCGTCAGGATTATCCGGGTCGACGCTCATTCGTGCCGCGTTGCCATTGAGCGTATGGCCCAGCTCTACGGCGCTGTAAGCCTCACCACGTCCCAGTTCAGCACGCGGCTCGATGATCAAAATCCTCCGTTGCCCGGGCAGGCGTAACAATTGCACCGCCAGCATCGCGCCGCTAAGGCCGCCGCCGATAATCAGGATGTCCGCAGACTGCTCCATTCAGATCACCACATTACGCACGAACCGCGCAGGCACATCGCCGTCGTTGCGGTAGGAATGCGGTTGATTGCTGGCGAACATGAAAAACTCTCCTTTATGGATGTGCTGCGGCTGATCGCCGAGCATCAGCGTCAGGCAACCCTCAAAGACGTAAATCTGCTCGCTCCAGCCGTCGGCGTCCGGTTGCGACGGGTAGACCTCCCCCGGTTGCAGGCACCATTCCCATTGCTCGACTGCACGGGTAGCGGACGCTTTGGAGAGAAGCACGGCTCTGCTGCCGGGAATGGTGCCCGCCCAGGCAACCTCGTTAATCCGGCTCGGGTCGCGTGCATCGTGGGCTTGAATCAGATCGCTGAAGGCGACATCGAGGGCCTCGGCGACGCGATCAAGCGTAGTCAGGCTGACGTTCTTCTCGCCGGCTTCGATCGCCACCAGCATCCGCCGGCTGACCCCGGACTTTTCCGCCAGGGCAGTCTGGCTCATTTGCGCAGCATGGCGCAGACGTCGGACGTTCTGGCTGACGTGTTGCAGGACGGAGGCTCGCTGAGTTGAATCTTTGTGCACTATATTGCTCACTCGGTGGTGCTGGGCAGTATACTGCGCAACGTTGGCGGCATTGTGCGGCCTCTCTTTTACAGTGCGCAAGGACATGATGTCGCCGAACAATTCCCCCTCCCGAATCCGCTTCTCCCGCTTCAGCAAAGCCGAGTGCGTGCTGGTGCTGATCACCATGATCTGGGGCGGCACGTTTCTGCTCGTGCAACACGCCATGACGGTCAGCGGCCCTATGTTTTTCGTCGGGCTGCGCTTCGCCGCAGCGGCTGCGATTGTTGCGATGTTCTCTTGGCGCCACCTGCGAGAGTTGACCCTGTTCGAAGTGAAGGCCGGATCATTCATCGGCGTGGCGATCATGCTGGGTTACGGTTTACAGACGGTCGGGCTGCAAAGTATTCCAAGCAGTCAGTCAGCTTTCATTACCGCGCTGTACGTGCCATTTGTGCCTTTGCTGCAATGGCTGGCGCTGGGACGGCGTCCGGGGTTGATGCCGAGCATCGGGATCATGCTGGCGTTTACCGGGTTGATGCTGTTGTCGGGTCCCTCGGGGGCGGCAATGAATTTCAGCCCCGGAGAAATTGCGACGTTGATCAGCGCCGTTGCGATTGCGGCCGAGATCATTTTGATCAGCACATTTGCCGGGCAGGTGGATGTGCGGCGGGTGACAGTGGTGCAATTGGCGGTGACGGCAGTGTTGTCGTTCTTGCTGGTGGTCCCGACCGGTGAAGTGATTCCGGATTTTTCCTGGTTATTGATGGCGACAGCTTTGGGACTGGGCGCAGCAAGTGCGGCGATTCAGGTGGCGATGAACTGGGCGCAGAAGAGCGTTTCGCCGACGCGGGCGACGCTGATCTATGCCGGTGAGCCGGTATGGGCCGGAATCGTCGGACGGATTGCCGGGGAGCGCTTGCCGGCAGTTGCACTGGTTGGGGCTGGGTTGATTGTTGCGGCGGTGATTGTCAGTGAGTTGAAGACCAAGGGGAAAGTTGTGCCAGCCGATGCGGATCAGGGCCAGGAAGCCAAGGTCAGCAGGGACTGAAAGTGCGCACCCGGCACAAGATCAGCCGCCGTACCAACTGCCAGGCCGGCGCACTCACCATTTACAGTGAGGTACCGACCTGACCACATCACAATCAATCAATCAGTCACTTTATACAGGCTAGTTACAGAGACAAACTCTGCGTCTCCTTGTGTCAACACGTATGACGCATCTGCCCAATCGGTCTCATCAAAGTGAGACGCCGGTATTCTGAATTCCAAAGGCTTGCCCAGATGAAACTCACTGAGTTTCAGACGAGACGACCAGAGCATTGTTCGCGTATCGGAATAAATGTCCAGTGTGTCCCCGACGCTTGCTTGAGGAATGGGGGGAACCACGAACGTAGCGCCATTCTTGATTTTTGCCCTGGAAATAACAGTCCCTACTGCTTCAGAAAAGAGCGGCGGCTCCAACTGGTCTTTTTTTGGTGTACGTTTCCCTTCCGTTTGAATAAGCATCTTTCAACTCTCCTTGTAACTGGTGTGGCGACGCCGGTCCGGATGGCCGTTCAATGCACCTTGGTGCAAATCAAGTAGAGCGCGGCTGCAAAAGGTCGTCTACTGTCAGAAATTACAGGTCCAGGCCTCTTCCCGATAAACGGTCACCTAACGGATGGCATTCGGCGGCTGCCGGGCCTAGCGGAAACAACGCCAAACACAAAATCCCAGACTACTTTGTAGGATTCTGAGACATCCTCGGGTTTGGTGATCGGGGAGCTGGCACGTATGATGCTTCACAAACTTCCGCAGATTAGAAACCTATGTCCCTGATAGTTCTACTGCTTCTGCCATTCATTGGCAGCTGTCTGGCAGCAGTGCTGCCGCACAATGCGCGTAATGCCGAATCGTTGCTGGCGGGCCTGGTCGCTTTGATCGGCACCGTTCAGGTCGCGATGCTGTACCCGCAAATCGCCCACGGTGGCGTGATCCGCGAAGAATTCATGTGGTTGCCCAGTCTCGGGCTGAACTTCATTCTGCGCATGGACGGCTTCGCCTGGCTGTTCTCGATGCTGGTGCTGGGCATCGGCACACTTGTCTCTTTATATGCCCGTTATTACATGTCGCCGGACGATCCGGTGCCGCGCTTCTTCGCGTTTTTTCTGGCGTTCATGGGCGCGATGCTTGGCCTGGTGATCTCCGGCAATCTCATTCAGATCGTGTTTTTCTGGGAGCTGACCAGCCTCTTCTCGTTCCTGCTGATCGGCTACTGGCATCACCGCGCCGATGCGCGGCGCGGTGCTTATATGGCGCTGATGGTCACCGGTGCCGGCGGGTTATGTCTGCTGGCGGGGGTCATGATTCTCGGCCATGTCGTCGGCAGCTACGACCTCGACAAGGTCCTGGCCGCCGGCGATCTGATTCGCGCACATGCCCTCTACCCTGTTCTTCTGCCACTCATCCTGATCGGCGCGCTGAGCAAAAGCGCGCAATTCCCGTTTCACTTCTGGCTGCCCCACGCGATGGCGGCACCGACGCCAGTCTCGGCATATCTGCACTCGGCAACCATGGTCAAGGCCGGGGTTTTTCTCCTTGCACGTCTTTGGCCATCGCTGTCCGGCAGCGAGGAGTGGTTCTACATCGTCAGCGGTGCCGGCGCCTGTACGTTGTTGCTCGGCGCGTATTGCGCGATGTTCCAGAACGATCTCAAAGGTTTGCTGGCCTACTCAACCATCAGCCATCTGGGCCTGATCACTTTGCTCCTGGGCCTGAACAGTTCACTGGCGGCGGTGGCGGCGGTTTTTCACATCCTCAATCACGCGACATTCAAAGCCTCGCTGTTCATGGCCGCCGGCATCATTGACCACGAAAGCGGCACCCGTGACATTCGCAAGCTCAGCGGCCTGATCAAACTGATTCCTTACACCGCGACGCTGGCCATGGTCGCCAGTGCCTCGATGGCCGGCGTGCCGCTGCTCAATGGTTTCCTGTCGAAAGAAATGTTCTTCGCCGAAACCGTGTTCATCAACGCCACCGCGTGGGTCGAAACCAGTCTGCCGATCGTCGCGACCATCGCCGGCATGTTCAGCGTCGCCTATTCCCTGCGTTTCACCGTCGACGTGTTCTTCGGCCCCACCGCTACTGACCTGCCGCACACGCCGCACGAGCCGCCACGCTGGATGCGCGCTCCGGTGGAGTTACTGGTGTTTACCTGCCTTCTGGTGGGGATTTTCCCGGCGCAGATCGTCGGGCCATTGCTCGCCGCTGCGGCGCTACCGGTTGTCGGTGGCGAATTGCCGGAATACAGCCTGGCTATCTGGCACGGTCTGAACGCGCCGATGATCATGAGCCTGATCGCCATGTCCGGTGGCATCGTCCTGTATCTGCTACTGCGCAAGCAGTTCAAGCTCGGCCGCTTCAAGTACCCGCCGCTGGTGGGCCGCTTCAACGGCAAGCGGCTGTTCGAGCGCAGTCTGGTCGTGATGATGCGCATCGCCCGGCGCGTCGAGCGGCGCCTGGGTACCAAGCGTTTGCAGATGCAGCTGTTCCTGATGGTATCGGCCGCCGTGCTCGCCGGTCTGATCCCGATGCTGCACAGCACGCTGACCTGGGGTGACCGCCCGAAAATCCCCGGTTCGATTGTCTTCGTGACCCTGTGGTTGCTGGCGATTGCCTGTGCGCTCGGCGCCGCGTGGCAGGCCAAATATCACCGTCTCGCTGCTCTGACCATGGTCAGCGTCTGTGGCCTGATGACCTGCGTGACCTTCGTCTGGTTCTCCGCGCCGGATCTGGCACTGACGCAATTGGCGGTAGAAGTGGTGACCACGGTGTTGATCCTGCTCGGCCTGCGCTGGTTGCCGCGCCGCATCGAGGAAGTCTCGCCGCTGCCGAGCAGCCTGCGCAAGGCGCGTATTCGTCGTTTGCGCGACTTGCTGCTGTCTATCGCTGTCGGTGCGGGTATGGCGCTGCTGTCCTACGCCATGCTCACCCGGCAGACGCCTAACCACATTTCGTCGTTCTACCTCAGCCGCGCCCTGCCCGAGGGCGGTGGCAGCAACGTGGTCAACGTGATGCTAGTGGATTTCCGTGGCTTCGACACCCTTGGCGAAATCACCGTACTGGTCGCCGTCGCCCTCACCGTGTTCGCGTTGCTACGCCGCTTCCGCCCGCCCAAGGAAAGCCTGCAGTTGCCGGCCCAGCAGCGCCTGCTGGCACCGGACGTGGTTACCGATCTGGTCAACCCGCGTTCGGCCAGCGACACGGCACTCGGCTTCATGATGGTGCCGGCGGTGCTGGTCCGTCTGCTGCTGCCTGTCGCGCTGGTGGTGTCGTTTTACCTGTTCATGCGCGGGCACAATCAGCCGGGCGGCGGTTTTGTCGCCGGGCTGGTGATGTCGGTCGCGTTCATTCTGCAATACATGGTTGCCGGTACACAGTGGGTCGAGGCGCAAATGAGCCTGCGGCCACTGCGCTGGATGGGCACCGGCCTGCTGTTCGCGACCGCCACCGGTCTCGGTGCGATGCTGGTCGGCTACCCGTTCCTTACTACCCATACCTGGCACATCAGCGTGCCGTTGCTCGGTGATATCCATATCGCCAGTGCGCTGTTCTTCGACATCGGCGTGTACGCCGTGGTGGTCGGGTCGACGCTGCTGATCCTCACCGCCCTCGCCCACCAATCGGTCCGTGGGCACAAGACTGCATCGCTGCCCAAATCCGTCGCCAGCAAAGGAGCCGTCTGATGGAAGAAGTCATCGCAATCGCCATCGGCATTCTCGCCGCGTCCGGGGTCTGGCTGATCCTGCGCCCGCGTACCTTTCAGGTGGTCATGGGCCTGTGCCTGTTGTCCTATGCGGTCAATTTGTTCATTTTCAGCATGGGCAGCCTGTTCATCGGCAAGGAGCCGGTGATCAAGGACGGCGTGACCCAGGATCTGCTGCACTACACCGACCCGCTGCCTCAGGCGCTGGTGCTGACGGCAATCGTCATCAGCTTCGCCATGACCGCGCTGTTTCTCGTCGTATTGCTCGCCTCCCGCGGCTTGACCGGCACCGACCACGTCGACGGCCGGGAGCCTAAAGAATGATGGCGATGACTCACCTGATCGCCGCACCTATTCTGCTGCCGCTGCTGACCGCCGCGATCATGTTGATGCTGGGCGAGAAGCACCGGCCGCTGAAGGCGAAGATCAACCTGTTCTCCAGCGTGCTCGGCCTGTTCATTTCGGTGATGCTGCTGCAATGGACCCAGACCACTGGCGTGCCCGGCTCGATTGGCGTTTATCTGCCGGGCAACTGGCAGGCACCGTTTGGCATTGTCCTGGTAGTCGATCGCCTGTCGGCGCTGATGCTGGTCCTGACTGGCGTCATTGGCGTCAGCGCCTTGCTGTTTGCCATGGCCCGCTGGGACGGCGCCGGGTCGAGTTTCCACGCACTGTTCCAGATTCAACTGATGGGCCTGTATGGCGCCTTCCTGACCGCCGATCTGTTCAACCTGTTCGTGTTCTTCGAAGTGTTGCTCGCCGCCTCATACGGCCTCCTGCTGCATGGATCCGGCCGCGCGCGGGTGTCGTCGGGCTTGCATTACATCTCGATCAACCTGCTGGCCTCGTCGTTGTTTCTCATTGGCGCTGCGTTGATCTACGGGGTAACCGGTACGCTGAACATGGCCGATCTGGCGATGAAGATTCCACTGGTGCCGGAAGCCGATCGTGGCTTGCTGCACGCTGGCGCGGGGATTCTTGCGGTAGCGTTTCTGGCCAAGGCTGGCATGTGGCCGCTGAACTTCTGGCTGGTGCCGGCTTATTCCTCGGCCAGCGCGCCAGTGGCAGCGATGTTCGCGATCATGACCAAGGTCGGCGTCTACACCTTGCTGCGCCTGTGGACCCTGCTCTTTTCCGGCCAAGCCGGAGCTTCGGCATTTTTCGGCGGCGACTGGCTGATCTACGGCGGCATGGCAACCATGGCCTGCGCAGGGCTGGCGATTCTCGCCGCGCAACGCCTGGAGCGCATGGCCAGTCTGAGCATTCTGGTATCGGCGGGCATCCTGCTCTCGGCGATCGGCTTCGCCCAGCCAAACCTGATCGGTGCTGCACTGTTCTATCTGGTCAGCTCGACCCTGGCGCTCAGTGCATTGTTCATGCTGGCCGAACTGATCGAGCGCTCGCGCTCGGCCAACGAAATCCCGCTGGAGGACGAAAGCGAACTGCTGCCGCGTCCGCAGGAATCGCTGCAGCCACCCAAGGGCATCAACCTCGACGACGAACAGAAAGCCGTTGTCGGCCAGGTCATCCCCTGGACCATGGCGTTTCTCGGTTTGAGCTTTATTGCCTGCGCGCTGTTGATCATCGGCATGCCACCGCTGTCCGGGTTCATCGGCAAGCTCAGCCTGATCGGCGCGTTGCTCAACCCGTTGGGACTTGGCACTGCGGCGCCGCTGCCTCCCGGCACATGGGGATTGCTGGCGCTGTTGATCCTGACCGGTCTGGCCTCCCTCATGGCTTTCTCGCGCCTCGGTATCCAGCGCTTCTGGACGCCAGAAGAGCGCCCCTCGCCGTTGCTGCGCAAGCTTGAGTGCGCGCCGATTTTCCTCCTGCTGGGACTGAGCATTGTCTTGACGTTCAAGGCTGAACCGCTGCTGCGCTACACCCAGGCCACGGCCGATGCGCTGAACAATCCGCAGCAATATGTGCTGGCGGTGCTTGGCACTCGCGCGGTGCCGAGCCCTCAGGCCAGAGCCGACATGCTCGAGGTGCAGCCATGAACCGACTGTTTCCGGCTCCATGGTTGTCGCTGGCCCTGTGGGTTCTGTGGCTGACCCTGAACCTGTCGGTCAGCCCGGGCAATCTGCTGCTCGGCGCCGCACTGGGTTTCGCCGCGCCGCTGATGATGCGCAAATTGCGGCCAAAACGTGCGCGCATTCGCAATCCGATGGCCGCCCTGCGCCTGTTTCTCCTGGTCGGCCGTGACGTGATCATGTCCAACCTGATCGTCGCCTGGGGCGTACTCAACGCCGGGCGTCGTCCACCCAACTCATGCTTTATCAAGGTGCCGCTCGATTTGCGCGATGCTCATGGCTTGGCGGCATTGGCGATGATCTGCACCGTAGTACCCGGCACCGTATGGTCGGAGCTGTCGCTGGACCGCAGCGTTCTGCTACTGCATGTCTGGGATCTGGATGACGAAGCGCAGTTCATCGAGCACTTCAAAAGCACTTACGAGCGACCGTTGATGGAGATTTTCGAATGAGCCCATTGCTGTCGAATGCAATTCTGTTGACGCTGTTTCTGTACTGCATGGCAATGGCGCTGACGCTGGTGCGCCTGTTCAAAGGCCCTTCTGCTCAGGATCGGGTACTCGCGCTGGATTACCTGTACATCGTCGCCATGTTGATGATGCTGACTCTGGGTATTCGTTACGCCAGTGATACCTACTTCGAAGCGGCGCTGCTGATCGCGCTGTTCGGTTTCGTCGGCTCGTTTGCGCTGGCGAAATTCCTGCTGCGTGGCGAGGTGATCGAATGAATGCCGAATTGTCTTTATGGGTCGAAATTCCGGTGGCGGTCCTGCTGGTGCTCAGTGGCATTTTCACGTTGCTGGGCGCAACCGGATTGCTGCGCATGAAGGATTACTTCCAGCGCATGCATCCACCAGCCCTCGCCTCGACAATCGGTGCCTGGTGCGTGGCGCTGGCATCGATAATCTGCTTTTCAGCGCTGAAATCCGCGCCAGTGGTGCATGCCTGGCTGATTCCGGTACTGTTGGCGATCACGGTCCCTGTGACGACCCTGTTGCTTGCGCGGGCGGCGCTGTTCCGCAAGCGGATGGCTGGGGATGATGTGCCGGCTGAGGTGAGCAGTCGTCAGACTGAAAGTGGTAACTGATGATTTTGTGGCGCCTGTGATGGCGCCATCGCTACAGTAGGAATGCGCTCTCCCTTGTGGGAGCGAGCCTGCTCGCGAAGAGGCCGGTCGGGTCGTCGCAGATTCCGGATCAGCTCAAACCCAAGCTACCGCCAGCAACCCCGCCCCCAGCAGCGCACACAACGGCGAATACACCCAGGTATCGAGCCGCGCGAATCGCGAATCCTTCACTTCCTTGAAAAATCCGACCAGATTCGAATCGCCGATTGCTCGGGCGAACATCAGCAACGCGATCGCGCTGATCACCCATTGCAGTGCCTTGTGCTGCACCGCCGGCACGCCCCAACCGACCCGCATGCAAACCAGCGCTGCAATCACCAGCAGCGCAGCCGCCACTGCCAGCGTCAGCCAGCCTGAGGGGTTGAAGGCCGGGCGGACCGTGGCGACGAAGCCCGACACCGGCACCTGCGGCACCACCACCGCAGCCGCCCATTGCCCGCCCAACGCCCAATACACGTGCATCAGGCCGATTGCTGCGAAAACCGTCACCAGCCATTGAGCCAACACAAAGGTCATGGTTGAAATCCTTCAAAGGGATTTGAACAAACCATCGTAGTCGGATTTTTTGCCCATGCACGACCGGTCGGCGGTACGGTGCCTTGAGCGCGCTATTTCAGATCAGCCGTCACTTTGTCAGCCACATCTTTGGGCAGCCACGCCTGCCAGACATCCGGATGCGCTTTCATGAACGCTACTGCCGCTTCACGAGGCGCGGTGTGCTTGTCACTCATATCCGCCAGTGCCTTGTTCAGGGGCTCGATCGGAAAATCGACCTTGCTGAAAAACTCGGCAATTTGCGGGTTCTGCTTTTGAAACGGCGTAGACACACCGATCGACAGCTTCGATGCCAGCGAGCGGGTCGGTTTCGGATCAGGATTATCGGCGTCGGTCAGCGTCTTCCATGCCTCGGCATCGAAGGGCGGCTCCTCCAACTGAACCAGTTTGAATTTGCCAAGCAGTGGCGTCGGCGACCAGTAATAGAACAACACCGGTTTACCGCGACGAATCGAAGAGCTGATTTCGGCATCCAGCGCGGCACCCGAACCGCTACGGAAGTTGGTGTAGTCGTCCTTCAAGCCATACGCCGTGAGCTTTTGCTTGTTGACCACTTCCGACGTCCAGCCGATCGGGCTGTTGAGGAAACGCCCTTTGCCCGGGCTTTCCGGGTCCTTGAACACGTCCTTGTATTTCTTCAGGTCAGTGACACTGCGCAGATCCGGCGCCAGCGGCTTGATACCTTTGGCCGGGTCGCCCTTGATCACGTATTCCGGCACCCACCAGCCTTCAGTGGCGCCTTTGACGGTATCCCCAAGACCAACGACCTTGCCTTCTGCCTCGGCCTTGACCCAGACCGGACTGCGACCGGCCCACTCCTCGCCGATCACCTGGATGTCGTTGTTGGCCAGTGCGGTTTCCAGGGTGATGGTAGTGCCCGGCAGCGTGTCGGTCGGCAGGCCATAGCCTTTCTCGACGATCACCCGCAGCACCTCGGTGATCAGGCTGCCGCTTTCCCAGTTAAGGTCGGCAAAGTGGATCGGCGCCTGTGCCGCCTGCAGCGATTGCGCTGACGTCAGCAAACCAAAGGTGGCCACGCTGGCGGCCAGTAACCGTCGAAATCCGTTCATGCATTGCACCTCGTGCTGTTCACAGCTATGGCAAGTCTGGCCTGACGGGAGCGCAAGCCTCTGAATAACTCAGTCAACTGACTTTAGCCGAGGTTCCTGCTTTTTCCGGGGTCTGCTGCGCACGAGGTAACGATTCAGACTTTTCCTGCAGGCTTTGCAGCTCACGTCTGACCATGCTGGCGTAAGTCGCCGGTTGCAATGCGTAGATCTGCGACGCTACCCAACTCAGCCAGGCACCTTGCAGTTCGTGCTTTCTGGCGAACAATCGCTGCGCTTCTTCGCGTGCGCTATCGAGGTTTTGCGCATGGAAATCTGCGCGATTCACTCGCTGGCCTTGAAGGTCACCAATTCACCCTTGCGCCATTTCGCGGCTTTCGCGGTAACGGCTTTCAAAGTTTTGGTCAGGCCTTCCTGCAACTGCTCATGAGCGGCAAATACAGTGACGACGCTATGACCTTCCTTGAACAGGATCGCGTGACCGTCGGCCGTACTGACGAAGGCGTAGTCGCCCAAGCCGTAGACCGCCAGCTTGATATCGCGAAAACGGATGTCCATCTTGCCGCCTTCACGGCTGGGCAGAACCGATGCAATGAAGTGGTCGCCAACCTTGAGTTT
This sequence comes from Pseudomonas sp. UF-293, assembly GCF_058245595.1. Classification (NCBI taxonomy): domain Bacteria; kingdom Pseudomonadati; phylum Pseudomonadota; class Gammaproteobacteria; order Pseudomonadales; family Pseudomonadaceae; genus Pseudomonas; species Pseudomonas sp. UF-293. Next base: position 107,053 of record NZ_JBSICA010000011.1, read on the forward strand.
GAGTCCAGGTTTGTCATCGACTACCAGCGCACTTTCGGTATCGATTTCGGCAATGTAAATGCCTTCGGCGTTTTGCTCGGTGATGTAAACAAAACGTGATTGGAATTGCTTGACCAGCTTTGCACGCAAATCACCCAGCACGAACAAAGCATGCATATCGAGGTTACTGACTGCCAAAGAAACATCCCCACATTTGAAAACCGCGCAGCGCAAAACGCCCACGGCAAAGAAACGGCCAGGCCGATGAAAACTGCAAAACACTCAAAAACCCGAAGCGAGCGAAGCGCTCTTGAATCGCGAGGTTCGTAGACTACTGGATTGTCATTAATGAAACCCGCTCTGAAATCACCAAACCTTGAAGGAAAAAGCCTCAGGTGCGACTAGAGAAAATCTAACTACGAACTTTAGGGAAATTTCTCACGAAAAAAAGCACTTTTCCGACATATCGCTGGCGAAAAATTGCTTTAGATAAGCCCGGTCGTCAGCAGGTACTGGCGATTCTAGAATAGCGATGCTCATTACGACTACCCGCAACGGCCGTTAAATCCCGGCCGACTGATGAAAAGGACTTCATATGTGCAATTTGACTCATTTCGCCACGTCGGCCGAGGCACACATCAGCACACCTGCGACGGTGCAGGTTGCCAGCGTTAGCAATCTTCCGACATCTTCTAACAATCATCAGATCCCGCACTTTCAGGTAGTGCCAGCGGGCATTGCCTTCTTTCACATCAAGGAGATATCCACGGGGCGTGTCAGAGGTTTCCGCGGCAATCACAATGAAGCGTGCGCTCTCGCTCGATCGCTTGAATCAAAAATCGAACTCCACGCCAGCGCCTGCCTCTGATAAGGGGAGTGAACGAACAAGCCGCACCGGCACCGACCCAGGAGTAGATGATGGAACTGCCAACCGAGCTTAACCTGACCACCCTTTTCGACCAGTTGGGCCTGCCGTCCGATGAAGCGTCGATCAATGACTTTGTCGAAACCCATCCGCTGGACTCTGAGACCAAACTGATCGATGCCGATTTCTGGTCGCCCCAGCAGGCGGAGTTACTTAAAGAGTGGCTGCGTGCTGACGGTGAAGAAGCGCCGATTGTCGATGAGCTGAACGTACGTTTGCATCGCGGCAAGTAAGGGCGTTCAGTGCAGGCTGTCACCGGGCTCGATGTTCAGTTGTTCGAGCCAGGCAGCCTTGCACTCCTCCGCTTCATCGCGACTGGCAAAGGCTGTGCCGCGTCGCTCCCCGTTGAGCAAAACCACCCAGCACACACTGCGCCCCATCGCGCGTAATCCCGCCGGAACGCCGCTGCCGATCATCACTGCCACGTCTACCCTGCACTGCATGTGCCCTCCGAAATAATTAGCTACCTAACTAAGTCGTCAGGTTAATGCTTTCCTTCGAGAGGAAACAGCAACTGCCGTGCACAGATTCATTGCGTCAACGGTAATAATCTCAGCGCGGATTCTCAGGTTTATAGCCCAGACGCAACCCGCCCCAGTGTCGCCCGTTGATCATGATCGGCACCGATAAATCATGCATCAGCTCACCCGTATCGCGCGTGTAGGTCTGCAACAGCACCGGTTGCTGATGGCTGCCGCAGCGGATACCGGTGCGGTCAGCGAATTTGCGTTTGGTGCGATTATTTACCGTGTCGACCTGCACATCACCGGTCAACGGCTGGCTGAATGCCTGATTATGCGTCGGTACATAACCCTGTTGCGTGCAGGCAATCGCAAACACTAACCCCTCATGGCGCGCCAATAGAGGTTCTTGAATCGCCGACAAGACCTGATCGGTGTATCGGTCAAACCGGGTCTGAAATTTGGTGGGTTCGGTGCCCGGTATCGGTTGGTAGCTGCGATCGAACAGGTCATCCAGGCTGATCCGCCCCTGCTCGACGTCCGCCTCGAAGCGCTCCGCGATCTGACTCGCACCTTCGCGCGCCAGATCATAAATACGCTGGTGGTAGTCATCCAGACCCACTTCGGCCAGGCGCTCGCTGATAGTTTCCGCCTGCCCTTCCATCTGCACCGCTGCGTCGGCGAGACGACGGGTCTGCTGATCGCTGATCGCCAGATCGCTACGCATTTGCTCAATAGCACTGAACAACGCGTCGAGCTGCTCTCGATTGGTTTGCGCACCACGGGCGATTTCACTGACTTGGTTTTCCACTCCCGCCGCGAGTCGCGCAATGTTCTCCAGATGCTGCCCGGTGTGCTCGACCTGTTCGACGCCAGTCCGCAAATCGCTCGACAACTCGCGGATCTGCGCCACCACCTGCGCGGTACGCAGCTGGATGTCAGCAACCATTTCACCGACCTCGCCCGTTGCCGCCGCCGTACGCGCTGCCAATCCGCGCACCTCATCGGCGACCACAGCGAAACCGCGACCATGCTCACCGGCCCGGGCTGCTTCAATCGCAGCGTTCAAGGCCAGCAAATTGGTCTGACTGGCAATCGACTGAATAACCAGGGTCACGCGCTGAATGTCGTCACTGCGCACACTCAAGGCTTCGATCAACTCGCGACTGCCATTGGCGCGCTGACTGAGCTGCTGCATGCGCGCAATCGAGTCGAGCAGTTCGCTACGTCCCGCCGCGCTGCTGTGATGCGCTTCGCTGGCCGCGTCTAGCGCCTCGCGGCTAAGCTGGGAAGTGGCTTGTTCAGTGGCGATCATCACCTCAGCGTTGCTGACGATCTGCGCCGCCGCATCGAGTTGCGATTCTACTTTGCTCGCGAGCGCTTTTACCGAGAACGCTACGCCGGCCGCGGAGAGTGCGTTGTGACTGGTGGTATAGGAAAGATCCCGGGTCAGTGCGGACAATGCGCTCACACTATCGACCGGGACAGCAGCAGGAGCGCTGCGCGAACGCAGGCGCGGCAGCCAGACAATCAATATCGCCAGCGGCATGGCGATGTACAGCGACCACTCGGCCATGGCCATGCCGATCAGCAACAGCATCAGGGCGATACTTTGCAGGGTCGGCGCGATCCAGCGGTTTTTCGGCAAAAGCACTGGTGCAGGCAGCGCCGCAACCAGAGATCCGTCTCTCGTCATCTTGATCACCCCATGTTTGTTCTCATTGTTGTGACTGCATTAAACGCCACTACAACGCCATTATCCATGGTCCGTTAGTCGTGGGGTCTGTGGCAGGTCAATGGAACCGCTCGGGTAAAATGCAGACGAGCAAAAACAAAGATCGCAGCCTTCAGCAACCCCCGTATAGGGGCTGCCGAAGGCTGCGATCTTTTCGAGGCGCCCCTGTTGACAGGGTCACCCCACAGAATCAGGCCTGACGCTGGTGCTTGTCGATCTGCTCGTGACGCTCTTGAGCTTCGATGCAGTACTTGGTGGTCGGGCTGATCAGCAGGCGCTTCAGGCCGATGGCCTCGCCGCTGTCGTCGCACCAGCCAAAGCTGTCGTCCTTGATGCGCTCAAGGGCTTGTTCCAGTTGCGGCAGCATGCGCTGGTCGCGATCGATCGCGTTGACCAGCCAAGTGCGCTCTTCTTCAACCGAAGCCGCGTCCGCCGGGTCAGCCGGAGTGTCCAGGCTTTCGATGGCGATACGATTTTGCTCAATGCGCTCGTGGGTTTCGACTTTCATGTTCTGCAACAGCTCAGTGAAGAAAGCATGTTGCTCTGCATTCATGTAGTCATCTGCCGGCATGGCCAGCAACTTGTCCTTTGTCATTGATATCTCTATAAAAAAACGTGCATTAAGGCGAATAAGGGAGCGTTTCGGCGAACCGTGTCGGGCCGTCGAAAAGGCATCGTTTTATTGCAAACGCCACCCGGCACTCAATTTACGAGGGGCGGCAGTCTAAGGCCCGATCAAGACCTCAGCAACTGTAAATACAGGGAATTTGTCCGACAGGACCTGGAAACTGCTCTGACACAGGCTTCACACGGCCATCGGAGTGCGTTTATAGCAAGAAATTCAGTCGAGCGGCTGTATATAGAAGACAAACGGCTAACCATCCCGCCATCGACAGCGAAAATTATTCTCGCAAGGTGCATCGTTTCAGCCCGGCAGAGCCCGCGCAGCCCTTCTATTATCAGGCTCACCGCGTGATCAACCCGCCTGAAGGATGCCCTATGCCCCGCCCCGATCTGCCGGCCGCCGACGAACTTCCGCTCGCCAGCCCACCGATCACTGCCGAGCGCCTGCTGCAAACGATTAGCGACGAATATGACGCCTTGCCGCGCCAGCTCAAACGTATCGCCAATTACATCAGCCAGCAGAGCGAACGAATCATGGTCGATCGCATCAGCGATATCGCTCGTGAGTGCGAAGTGCATCCGTCGGCCATCGTGCGTTTTTCGCAGCGCTTGGGGTTCAGCGGCTTCAGCGAAATGCAGGCGCTGTTTCGCCAGGCCTGGACGCACAAAGCCACGCCAGCGCAAAACTATCAGCAACGCATCCGCAGCCTGATCGCCAGCAAATCGCAGACCGTCGATAGCGGCGAGCTGGCTCGAGAGTGCATCGACGCAACACTGGCGGGCATCGAACGTTTGGGCCGCGAACTCGACGAGGCTGCATTTGATAAGGCTGTCGACCTCATCGTCAATGCCGACGACATCTATGTTGTAGGCGTACGTCGCTCGTTCGCCGTCGCCGATTACCTGGTTTACAACTTGCAACATACGCAGAAACGCATCCATCTCGTTTCCGGCATCGGCGGCAGCTATCGCGAACAAATGCGCAGCGTGCGCGCCAACGACCTGGTGATCGCCATCAGCTTCGTGCCTTATGCCAAGGAAACCCAGCACTGCCTGCGCTTCGCCCGGCAGCAAAACGGCAACGCGCTGATCATCACCGACAGCCCTCTGTCACCGCTGGCGAAGCTTGCCAGCAGCGTGTTGCTGGTCAATGAAGGCAGTGCGCTGGCGTTTCGTTCGCTAAGCGCAACGCTGTGTTTATGTCAGGCGCTGTTTGTGGCGGTGGCCTATCGGCTGGAACTGAATGTCGATGAGATTCACGAACAACCCGGCTTCGACGACTGACAATTGCCTCAGCGTCGGCTAGGTTATGCCTTCCCACCGGTTTGACTTGAAGGAACGCGTCATGAAACTGATCGGCATGCTCGACTCCCCTTACGTACGCCGCGTGGCGATCTCCGCCAAACGCTTAGGGATAGACCTCGAACACGAGTCGGTCTCGGTGTTCCGCCACTTCGAGCAATTTCAGCAGATCAACCCGGTGGTCAAAGCCCCCACGCTGATCCTCGACGACAGCGTGGTCCTGATGGACTCGACCCTCATCCTCGACTACCTCGAAGCCAGCTCCGGCAAAAGCCTGCTGCCAAGCGATCTCAAACAACGCGCCCAAGCCCTGCGCCTGATCGGCCTCAGCCTCACCGCCTGCGAAAAAGCCGTGCAGCTGTATTACGAACGCAACCTGCGCCCCGCCGACATTCAATACCAGCCGTGGATCGAACGCGTAGAAGGCCAACTCGCCGCCGCGTTCACCGCCCTCGAACACGAACTGGAAAAAACCGGCTTGCCCACCGACGGCACCCTCACCCAGGCCGGCATCAGCCTCGCTGTCGCCTGGAGCTTCACCGGCCTCGTAATCCCCGACCAGATCGACACCCGCCGCTACCCCCACATCGCCCAATACACCGCCTACGCCGAAACCCTCGAAGCGTTCGTCAGCACTCCGATGACCTGACCATGAGTACCACCGACACCGCCGCCCCGGCGTTAAAGGAAATCTTCAACGCCGAGCGTTTGCAGCACATCGCCAGCGAAATGGGCGCCGTGTACCCGGCGTTCAAGGCCAAAGCGTTTCTCAAACATGCGCAGGACGGACTCGCTGAATTATCAGTAATGCAACGCATGGCGCGTGTCAGCGAAAGTCTGCACGCCGTGCTGCCGCTGAATTACCAAGATTCCCTCGATGTCTTGCGCGAACTCGCGCCACGTTTGAACAGCGGCTTCGTCAGCATGTGCCTGCCGCACTACGTGGCAAGCTACGGCGCCCACGCGTTCGACACCTCAATGGACGCGCTGAAGTACTTCACCACCTTCGGCTCCTCCGAATTCGCCATCCGCCATTTCCTGCGCAGCGACCTGGAACGCTCGCTGGAACGAATGCATGACTGGACCCGAGACGACAACCACCACGTCCGCCGCCTCGCCAGTGAAGGCAGCCGCCCTCGCCTGCCCTGGTCGTTTCGCCTGGAAGCGGTGCAGGCGAATCCGCAGTTGGCTGCCGGGATATTGGATCGGTTGAAAGCGGACGAGAGTTTGTACGTGCGCAAGTCCGTGGCGAACCATTTGAATGACGTGACGAAGGTGCATCCGGAGTGGGTGTTGGACACGATTGAAAGTTGGTCGCTGGAGAACAAGCATACGGCCTGGATTGCCAAGCATGCGTTGCGCAGTTTGATCAAACAGGGGGATTTACGGGCGCTGACAGTGATTGGCGCAGGCGCGAAGGCTGAGGTTGAGTTGTTGGATGTAAAGGTTGAGCCGGCAGTGGTCAGATTGGGCGAGACGATTAAGTTGTCGTTTACGGTGAAGTCCAGGGTGGCGCACGAGCAAAGGCTGGTGATTGATTATGCGATTGAGTATGTGAAGGCGAATGGCGGGGTTTCGAGAAAGGTTTTCAAGTTGAAGACTCTGGGATTAGCGGGGTTCGGGACTGAGGTTGTGCGACGGAATCAAGTCATCAAGGATTTTACGACGCGCAAGCATTTCGCCGGGCGACATGGGGTGCAGGTGATGCTTAATGGGGAGGTGTTGGGTAGTGCGGCGTTTGAGGTTTTGATTTGAGGAGTGAGTTGTTTATTCACCGAACGGACCGGTAGCGGATCAGTGCACTGGCAGCCGTGCATCGATATTGAGCGCGGCGGCACAGTGGACGAATCACGCCTTCAGCGCTTACCAACTTCCGTAAGGAATGCCGAATTTCTCGATATAGCGCTTGGACTTTTCGCTGACGGGATAGGCGTAGCGTCCTTGGTTCTTACCCTGACTCGGCCCTAAAGGCTCGATCTCCGCCTGGGCTCTGGCGACTTTTACAGGATGGTGGCATGAGTCTCTGACCCAGACTTGTACAACACCACCAGGGGCCAAGCCCAGATAGACCGAAGAAATATAGGTGCCTCGCTGCTCCGGTGTTTTCGCGCAGCGCTGGGCGACCGAAACCTGCATCAGTTGTCTGGCTTCTTCGGGTATATCAACCCAGGCTCGATAGGTTTGAGGCTCTACGATGGATTGCCAGCGAACGAAAATTCGTTTTGGCAGGTCAGCCCCAACTACTGCTTTAGCGGACGCGCCCACTCCGTCCCAACCACGGGCCGCCTCGGTGCCGTCTTCAGGTTGCCCGCCCGATGCGGATCCCCCCCCGGTGCGCAGAAATGTCCTACCCTTGATATCTTCCACCGCGGTGTCTTCAACCCAGACTTTCATATAGTTGGGCTCGGTAAAACCGAGTTCCCACCATGAAGATTTTGGGTCGCTCTTTTCTGACAGCGGGTCGGCATTACAACCAGCCACAAAAAGCGTACACAGCAGTGCTGCAAATAACTTCATTACCAAAGCGTCCAGTCAGGTACGTGTGGGTGCTTTACTCGGATTGCATCTTCCGTGGGGGCGTTGATGTAAACAGCTCTGATGCCACTCCCATCTCTCCTGCCAAGCGGATGGTTCCAGTTGGCGGATGTGTGAATGTACTTGAGTTTGAGCATTTGCTCCTCCTCTGGCGTGGTGCTGTAGTCGCCAGAGACAAAACGGTCGCATATGGATTGGAGTTCCGCTGGAACGGAATAGTCTGGAGTCTCGGGAATGTCTTCTAAGCGAACGCCTTTGGCTCTGGCGAGTTGATGCATCACGCGCAGGCTCACTCTCGACAGTAATCCACTCACCGGACGCTTGAGTTGGACGGCCGCATAGACTCGCTTGACTCGAGGACTCAGTCGATCCTGAGGGCTGACCGGTAGCAGTAATGGCGGTGGCGTAACGATCTCGAGATTTTCGAGCGGCCAACCTTTGGCTAGCCACTGATTTCTCACATTGATCGCATCCTGGTAGATCGATGTGGTAGCGACGTCAGTATACGTACCGACCTCTAGCGTCTGCATTGGGCTAACGAGAACACACTCTTCAGCGTCCTCAAGGTAACCTCCACCCACATCCGAATGCACACCCGGCAAGACGATTTCCGGATGATCCATCGCTACTCGATTGAGAGCAAAGTTAGCCCTGCATTCATCCCGCGCAGCCAACTGCACAACGTTGGTGAAATAACGTCGGTCGAGATAGAGTTTGACCCCCGTTGCGACTGCGCTTTTTATGTTGCCCAGATTGGACCATCCAGCAATCGACGGTACCGTGTCGAACAGCCCAATGAAGCCCACGTTGATGTCGCTGTGATACTGATCAACAAAGGTCGAACTGAGAGCATCGGACATACTGCGGAGAATGTCGCCTAAGGGCCCTTGTTTGCCACGCACTATCTCGTTGGCGAAATGTCTGGCGGCCGCGGCACCGCGACTGAAGCCAAACGTGTCGAAAGTCAACGAAGCAATTTCACTACCGGGATTTTTGTCCAATACTTCAGTGATACGCTGTTCGATCACCGCGAAACAGGATTGGACTCGTCCTGCAACGCCGGTTTCACCACGTCCTGTACCGGCGCCGAATTTGCTGTCTTCTTCACCTGAACGGGTACCTATGCCTTCGACGTAGACCATACCGAAAGCTCTCTTTCGCGGCCCTTCTCCCTCAGCGAGTCGTGTTGCTCCATACAGTTCGCTCAGCTTCTTCACGTTGCTGACATCGTTTCCATAACTACTATCCGGATCACCCATATAAGGCTGGCAACTGGCGGGAATATCCTCAGGCGCAATCGGATACTGAGCACCACACAACAACCCCGCAGCTGAGTTGTTTGCGTTGTTGCCCGTGCCATCGAAGAACACCCCGATCCTCAACGCAATCCCGATTTTCTCAGGTTCGCGCGCGGGCTCTTTCCCGTGTTTCTCATACTCGGCCCAATGCCGGGCGTGTATGTCGACGGGTTTGGCTTCTTCGTAACGATAGTTTTTCGGCGGGTTTGGAACGTAGCCACTCAATCCTTGATTCCTTCTGATCCTTGAAGAACGGACCGAAGGGTGACAGCCGGGAGGGGACGGTGCAAGCCGTGGCGGTGTGCCAGCCAAGGAGCGTTATCGCGAGCAGGCTCACTCTCAAAAGGGAATGAGCCTGGCCGTGGACGGCGGGTCAGATCGACCGCTGATTCACCCGTGCCATCAACTGTTCAGCACTCTCCTTGCGCTCGGAATAACGATCCACCAGATACGCCTGCTGCCCACGCAGCAGCACGGTGAACTTCACCAGTTCTTCCATCACGTCCACCACACGGTCGTAAAACGGCGAAGGTTTCATCCGCCCTTCTTCGTCGAATTCCATATAGGCCTTCGGCACCGAGGATTGGTTAGGGATGGTGAACATGCGCATCCAGCGGCCGAGGACGCGTAGTTGGTTGACCACGTTGAACGACTGCGAACCGCCGCAGACTTGCATCACGGCCAGGGTCTTGCCCTGAGTCGGGCGCACCGCGCCGAGCTCCAGCGGGACCCAGTCGATCTGCGCCTTGAACACGGCGGACATGGCGCCGTGGCGTTCCGGCGAGCACCAGACCTGGCCTTCCGACCACAACACCAGATCGCGCAATTCCTGGACCTTGGGATGGTCGACCGGGACGTCGTCGGGCAGTGGCAGACCGGACGGGTTGAAGATGCGCGTTTCGGCGCCGAAGTGTTCGAGCAGGCGTGCGGCCTCCTCGACCAGCAAGCGGCTGAACGAGCGTTCACGGGTCGAGCCGTAGAGCAGGAGGATGCGCGGTTTGTGTTCGCCCGTAATTGACGTGCGCACTTCATCGAGCAGGCTCGGGTCGAGGTTGGGCAGATGGTCTGGCATGGTGTCCCCTTAAAGCGCGCCGATGCCGTCGAGTTCGGCCTTCAGTTGCTCGCGACTGAGCGAGTCAAACGGCAGATCGAGGAAGGCCTGGCAGCGCTGGCCGATGCGCATCAGGGTGGCGTGGAATGCCGCGTCGATTGCCGCTTCGTCGCCCTGCACTTCGGACGGATCTTCCAGTCCCCAGTGCGCTTTCAGTGCCGGACCGAAATACACCGGGCAGGTTTCCCCGGCGGCTTTGTCGCAGACAGTGATGACGATATCCGGGGGATTTTTTTCGAAGGCGTCGTTGCCTTTGCTATGCAAGCCGTCGGTAGCGATGCCGTGCTTTTGCAAAGTCGACAGGCTGCGCGGCAGCACTTGGCCTTTGGGAAAACTGCCCGCACTCACTGCTGAGAAACCAGTGGGAGCCAGGTGATTGAACATGGCTTCGGAAAGAATGCTGCGGCAGCTATTGGCCGTGCACATGAACAGGACTCGCATCGATGCGCTCCGTAGAAAGTGGAAGATTCAGCAGCAGGCGCGTTCGCGCACGGGACGGCCATCCATGTGTTGCAGGCGCACGGCGTTGTCCTTGAGCCAATCGGCATTGGCCTTGACGGTCACCTGGAGGATTTCGCCGATCCATGCCGGCAGCTCCGGGTTGAGACGGTAATACACCCACTGGCCCTGACGGCGGTCGAGCAGCAAACCATTGCTACGCAGTTGCGCCAGATGACGGCTGATTTTCGGCTGGCTGTCGTCGAGCGCGCACATCATCTCGCAGACGCAGAGTTCACCAAGCTCGGCTATGAGCAGAATGGCGCGGGCGCGGGTCTCGTCAGCGAGGCTTTTAAAGACTTCGGTGGGGGTGATCATGGTGATCGGCTCGCCATATGCGGGAAATCGAATATACGGATATCCATATATTTATCAACCCGTGAAAGCAGCCACGGTGAATAAACGTGTGGGAGCGAGCCTGCTCGCGAAGGCGGTGTGTCAGTCAGCATCGATGTTGCTGAAAGATTGCCTTCGCGAGCAGGCTCGCTCCCACAGGGGGATGGGTTGCATCAGGCTAACCGTGCAACAGGTCCTGCTCCGCCTCACACAATCCCACCACATAATCCCAGACCACCCGCAGCCGCACCGATTTATGCAACTCCCGACGCGTGCTGATCCAGTAGCTGCGCTCGATGCTTTCATCCGGCAACAGCGCCACCAGATCCGGGTCGGACGCGGCCATGTAGCAAGGCAACACCGCAATGCCCAATCCTGACCGAGCGGCTTCCTGTTGGGCGATGACGCTGGTGCTGTGAAACACCACGCGCGGGCTGCGGCAGAAGCTGTTGAGGAACATCAGTTCCTGACTGAACAGCAGATCGTCGACGTAACCGATCCACGCATGTCGGCCCAGGTCTTCGCGGCTGTGCAGTGGCGGTGCTTTGTCGAGGTAGGTTTGGCTGGCGTACAACGCAAGTCGATAGTCGGTAAGCTTGCGCGTGACCAGCATGTCGGCGGATGGCCGTTCGAGGTGGATGCTGATTTCCGCTTCGCGATTGAGGATGCTGACGAAGCGCGGCACGGCGACCAGTTCCACTTCCAGGCCGGGATAACGCTCGAACAGACCGATCATACGGCTGGCGAGGAACTTGATCCCGAGGCCTTCGGTGACGCCAACGCGGATCTTGCCCAGCGGCGCGGTGGACTGGGTGATTTCCTCCTGCGCGAGCAACGCGACGTTTTCCATCGCTTCGGCGTGCTTGAGCAGCGCCTCCCCCGCCGGGGTCATTTCGTAGCCTTGGGCGTGCTGGACGAACAGCGCCGTGCCAAGGCTCTTTTCGATCGACTCGATATGCCGCGCCACCGTTGCGTGGGTGGTGTTGAGCCGGCGCGCGGCGGTAAGCAGGCGGCCGCTGCGTTGCAGCTCGAGAAAAAAGCGCAGGTCGTTCCAGTCGAACATGGGGGGTCCTTGTCGGCTATCGTCGTTGTGCGCTGTTTGAAAACGCACAGCGGCTGCGCAAAAACTAACATTCTTTTAACGAAAGCTAACAACTAGAGTGTCCGACAATAAAAACAAAAAGCGAGGTCAGGGCATGCAGACGTCCCTGGATGAATTCGACTACATCGTGGTCGGCGCCGGCCCCGCCGGGTGCTTGCTGGCCAACCGGCTCTCGGCGGATTCACAGCAACGGGTGTTGCTGCTCGAAGCCGGCGGACGCGACAACTACGCCTGGATCCACATCCCTGTGGGTTACCTTTTCTGCATCGGTAACCCGCGCACCGACTGGTGCTTCAAAACCGAAGAACAACCGGGCCTCAACGGCCGCGCGCTGAGTTATCCGCGCGGCAAGGTGCTGGGCGGCTGTTCGTCGATCAACGGCATGATCTACATGCGCGGCCAGGCCGGCGACTATGACGGCTGGGCGGCCGCAGGCAATTCGGGCTGGGCCTGGAAGGATGTGCTGCCGCTGTTCAAACAGAGCGAAAACCACTTTGCCGGCGGCGCGGAATTCCATGGCGATCAGGGTGAATGGCGAGTCGAGCAACAGCGCCTGTCGTGGCCGATTCTGGATGCCTTTCGCAGCGCCGCCGAGCAAAGCGGCATTGCCAGCATCAATGACTTCAACCAGGGCGACAACGAGGGCTGCGGTTACTTTCAGGTTAACCAGAAAGCCGGGGTGCGCTGGAACGCGGCCAAGGCCTTTTTGAAACCGCTGCGCAGCCGGGCGAACCTGACTGTGCTGACCGGCGTAGAGGTTGATCGAGTCTTGCTGGAGAACGGCCGCGCAGCAAAAGTCAGCGCGCAGCATGAAGGTCAGATCAAACAGTTCAAGGCGCGCAAGGAGATTGTTTTGTGCGCCGGCTCGGTCGGTTCGCCGAGCATTCTGCAGCGCTCGGGAATCGGTCCGCGGCCTCTGCTCGAACGCTTGGGCATCGGCGTGATTCATGAGCTGCCGGGCGTCGGCGGTAACCTGCAGGATCACCTGCAACTGCGCCTGATCTACAAGCTGGAAAACGCCCGCACCCTGAACCAGATCGCCGGCAGCGTGTGGGGCAAGATGGGCATGGGCCTGCGTTATCTGTACGACCGCAGCGGGCCGCTGTCGATGGCGCCGAGTCAGCTGGGGGCGTTCGCCCGTTCCGGCCCGGAACAGACCTCGGCGAACCTGCAATATCACGTGCAGCCGTTATCACTGGAGCGTTTTGGCGAGCCGCTGCACAGCTTCCCGGCGTTCACCGCCTCGGTGTGCGACCTGCGCCCGCAGAGCCGTGGGCGCATCGAGATCCGCTCGGGCGATCCGCAAGCGGCGCCGTTGATCCAGCCCAATTACCTCAGCCACCCGCAAGACCTGCGTGTGGCGGCCGATGCGATTCGCCTGACCCGGCGCATCGTCAGCGCCCCTGCCCTGCAAGCGTTCAAACCGGTCGAATACCTGCCCGGCGACAGCCTGCAAAGCGAAGAACAATTGCATGAAGCGGCGGCGAAAATCGGCACGACGATTTTCCATCCGGTCGGCACTTGCCGCATGGGCAATGACGGCGACGCGGTGGTCGATGCGCAACTGCGCGTGCATGGCGTACCGGGTCTGCGCGTTGCCGATGCGTCGATCATGCCGAAAATCACCTCGGGCAACACCTGTTCGCCTACGCTGATGATTGCCGAAAAGGCGGCACAACTGATTTTGGCTAAACCTGTACACAATTCTAATGCGGGAGCGGGCTTGCTCGCGAAAGCGGAGTGTCATTCACCCTTGATGTGACTGACCCGGCCCCTTCGGGAGCAAGCCCCCTCCCACAGTTGTTTTGCAGCAGATTCAAGGCATCGCGCTTCACCGGACACGCAACACCAGTGGAACAACAAAAACAATCACTGTGAGGGATACCGATATGTCAGATCACGCTCAGCCGCTGGACGCTGCGGGCAGCGCAGAGACCAGCAATGCAACGCAGAAAGTCATCTTCGCCTCATCACTCGGGACGGTGTTCGAGTGGTATGACTTTTTCCTCTACGGCGCCCTCGCGGCGGTGATCAGCAAGCAGTTTTTCGCCGGAGTCAACGACACCACCGCGTTCATCTTCGCGCTGATGGCGTTCGCCGCCGGCTTCATCGTGCGGCCGTTCGGCGCACTGGTGTTCGGCCGTTTGGGCGACATGATCGGGCGCAAATACACCTTTCTTGCAACGATCATTCTGATGGGCGTGGCGACGTTTTGCGTCGGCCTGCTGCCGACCTATGCCAGCATTGGCATCGCCGCGCCGATTATTCTGGTGGTGCTGCGCATGCTCCAGGGTCTGGCCCTCGGTGGCGAATATGGCGGTGCGGCGACCTACGTGGCCGAACACGCCCCCATCGGCAAACGCGGCTTCCACACCAGCTGGATTCAATCCACCGCAACCCTCGGCCTGTTGCTGTCGCTGCTGGTGGTGCTCGGTTGCCGCTACTTCACTGGCGACCAGTTTGAAGTCTGGGGCTGGCGCATTCCGTTCCTGTTGTCGATCGTGTTGCTGGGCATTTCCACCTGGATTCGCCTGAGCCTGCACGAGTCGCCGGCCTATCTGAAAATGAAGGAAGAAGGTAAAACCTCGAAGGCGCCGATCCGCGAATCCTTCGGTAAATGGGAGAACCTCAAAGTCGTGCTGATCGCCCTGTTCAGCATCAACGCCGGGCAAGCGGTGACCTTCTACGCCGCGCAGTTCTACGTGCTGTTCTTCCTCACCCAGTTCCTGAAAATGGACCCGGCGGTGGCCAACAGTCTGTTGATTGTCAGCGTGGTGATCGGTGCGCCATTTTTCATCTTTTTCGGTTGGCTGTCGGACAAGGTCGGGCGCAAACCGGTGCTGATGCTCGGCCTGCTGCTGGCGACGGCGCTGTATTTTCCAATCTTCAAATCCCTGGCCCACTACGCCAACCCGGCGATTGATCTGGCCAGCCGCCAGGCACCGATCACCGTGCTCGCCGATCCGGCCACTTGCACCTTCCAGTTCGATCCGGTGGGCAAGGCCAAATTCGACAGCCCGTGCGACAAGGTCAAGACCTTCCTGGTCAAGCAAGGCCTGCCTTACTCGAGTGTCGCAGCGCCTGCGGGCAGCACCGTGCAAGTGAGTGTCGGCGACGTAAAACTCGATGGTTTCGACGAGGCAGCACTGCGCGGCGCGATTACCCTCGCCGGCTACCCGCAACAAGCCGATATGCAGCAGATCAACAAACCGATGATCGTCGCCCTGATCGTCGCGCTGATCATCATCTCCGCCATGTGCTACGGCCCGCTGGCGGCGCTGATGGTCGAACTGTTCCCGACGCGCATCCGCTACACCTCGATGTCGCTGCCCTATCACATCGGCAACGGCTGGTTTGGCGGCTTCCTGCCCACCGTGTCGTTTGCGCTGGTGGTGTACACCGGGGATATTTTCTACGGGCTGTGGTATCCGGTGCTGATCACCGGTGTGAGCCTGGTGGTGGGGATGATCTGTCTGCGTGAGACGAAGAATATCGATCTCGACAAGAACTGAAAAACCCGCTGACAACAATGGCGAGGGAAGCGATTCTCTCGCCATTTTTTGCTTCAGGCGTCCGCTTTGATCACTTCGAATTTCACCTGGTCCGGATAAAACGCCACGTAGTCGCGGATCGGTGCGACGGAGACCTTCGGGTTCTCGTACGTCCACACCGCATTGGCCCCCTCATGTCCGGGCACTTGCAGGCTGAAATAGTTGGCGTCGCCCTTGTAAGGGCAATAGCTGGTGTGGTCGGTGCGGGCAAAATATTTCTCGTCGATGTCTTCGCGGGGGATGTAGTAGACCGGCGGGTAGTTGGCCTCATTGAGGATCAGCGCGTGGGAGGACGCGGCGACCTGGATGCCGTGGAATTTCACCAGCAGGCAGCCGCTGAGTTGTTCAACGCTGATCACGGGGCCGGGGCTTTTCATGGGGTTCTCCTGAAGACGGCGAAGAGACCGGTTCAGGTATAGCTGATGGTTGCGCAGCTCGACTGAATTACGGCCGAACGGCTAAACCTCCTGTAACGCCCTTATCTGTATATCCATACAGATAACAGTTGCTCCCGCCGCCAACTCCCGCCATCCTGTGCCCTCTCCACACACCAACCAGCGATGGTAGCTATGCGGCTGTACCTCTGTGAAAAACCTTCCCAGGCCAAAGACATTGCGGCCGTGCTCGGCGCCAAGCGTCGCGGCGACGGCTGCTGGCTGGGAACGGATGTCACAGTGACCTGGTGCATCGGCCACTTGCTCGAAACCGCGCCGCCGGACGCTTACGACGCGCGCTACAAGCGCTGGGTACTGGCCGATCTGCCGATCATTCCGGACAAATGGAAAATGACCGTCAAGCCGCGCACCGCCAGCCAGTACAAAGCGGTGAAGCGTCTGCTGGGCGAGGCCAGCGAACTGATCATCGCCACCGACGCCGACCGTGAGGGCGAGATGATCGCCCGGGAACTGGTCGAGCACTGCCGCTATCGCGGGCCGATCCGCCGCTTGTGGCTGTCGGCGCTGGACGAGGCGTCGATTCGCAAGGCCCTGGCTGCGCTGAAGCCGGGAGCCGAAACGTTCAGCCTGTATCACTCGGCGCTAGGCCGTTCGCGGGCGGACTGGCTGATCGGCATGAACATGAGCCGACTGTTCACCTTGCTGGGCCGGCAGTCGGGTTATCAGGGCGTGTTGCCGGTAGGACGAGTACAAACGCCGACCCTGCGATTGGTGGTCGACCGCGATCGCAGCATCGCCGACTTCGTCCCGGTGCCGTTCTGGGCAATCGATGTGGATCTACTGCACAACGGCACGGCGTTTACCGCGCAATGGCGCGCACCATCAGACGTTTGCGATGATCAGGATCGCTGCCTGAATCAGGCGTTGGCGCAACAAGCAGCGGCGGCGATCAGCAGTGCGGACAGCGCACGGGTGATCAAGCTGAAAACCGAGCGCATGCGTGAAGTGGCGCCCCTGCCCTTCGATCTCGGCACCTTGCAGGAAGTCTGCTCGAAGAAGCTCGGCCTCGGCGCGCAGGAAACCCTCGATATCGCCCAGGCCCTTTACGAAACCTACAAAGTCATCACCTATCCGCGCAGTGATTGCGGCTTTCTGCCGTTGAGTCAACACGCTGAGGCGCCGTCGATCCTCACAGCGTTGCGCCAGGCCGATCCGAGCCTTGAAGCGTTGCAGGGTTTTCTCGAACCGCAGCGGCGCTCAAGGGCCTGGAATGACGCCAAGGTCAGCGCTCACCACGGCATCATCCCCACCATCGCGGCGAAAAACCTCGAACGCCTGACCGGCAAGCATCGTGCGGTGTACACGCTGATTCGCGCGCGGTATCTGGCGCAGTTCCTGCCCAATCACGAATACGATCGCACCCAGGCCGACTTCGACTGCAACGGGCAGGCACTGCGCGCGGTGGGCAAGCAAATCATCGAACCGGGCTGGAAACGCGCGCTACCCGAGGCATTGGCCCCGGCGAAAGGCCGCGAAGCACCGGCACCGCAAACCTTGCCGACTCTGAGCCAGGGCATCGAATGCGCTGTGGCGAAGGTGAACCTCAAAGACCTATGGACGCAACCGCCCAAACCCTACACCGAGGGCGATCTGATCAAGGCGATGAAGAACGTCGCCAAACTGGTCGAAGATCCGCTGCTCAAACAGAAACTCAAAGACACCACCGGCATCGGCACCGAAGCTACCCGCGCGTCGATCATTCAGGGTTTGCTTGACCGCGGTTATCTGGTCAAGAACGGCAAGGCACTGGCGGCGACACCTGCGGCGTTCAGCCTGATCGATGCGGTGCCGCGCGCAATCGCCGATCCCGGCACCACGGCGATCTGGGAACAGGCGCTGGACATGGTGCAAAGCGGTGAGATGAGTCTGGAAGAATTCGTTACCAAACAGGCCGCATGGATGAGCAAGCAGGTCACGCGCTGCTCAGCCCTCAGCCTGACCATCAGCGGCCCGCCTCCCGCCGGCAAGGCCGCAGCGCCGTGGAAGAAAAAGCGCAAGTCGACGGCCAGCAAAACCGCCGCTGCGCGCAAACGCACGGCGCGGCCGGCGACCCGCTGAATCCTTTGCGTTTCCCTATTCCAGGTTGCTGAAACGGATCTTTTCTCATTCCAAAACAGCTTTGCCCGACAATATGTAGTGCTTGAAAATATTCACTACAAAACCGTTGACGGCATCGTTTTGCTTTTGCATGATGAAGACGTTCCCCGATCGGGAGCACTGGTAACACGCTTGAGCAAACTCGTCTGACCGCCGAGTTGTTTTTTCCGGATACACGCTGCCCACAAGGCAGATTGAAGAAGCTGACCTGGCCTGAACGTCCAGTACAAGGACGAGAAGCGCTGGCGAAAATTCTCAAGACGCTTGTGGCCGACATTGGATATGTCGTCAAGGAGCCTCCCGGTTTTCGCTGCTTCTCCTCGTTGTGACGCTATTGCGTAGCAGTTATTCAACACGACTACATGCAACAGATGCATGACCCCGTACTTCATACGGGCGAGCGCTGACGTCCTGGTTTCGGTGCCAGGGATCAACTAACCGATGGGCTACCTGTATTAGCGAATCAACTTTGAAAGATCACCAGACTGGTCAAGGGGCATAACAATGAATCTGAACAATCAACCCACCATCGAAGAACTGGCGCGTATGTTCGCGGCGCAGAAAGACAGCCACGACAGCCATATTCTCTGGATCAGCAAGTCGGGCCAGGTGCACATTGACTGCCTGTCGCCCCACGCTGGCGAAGAAGAATTCGACCGCAACCACCAGAACCTGCTGGCCCGCCTGAAGATGTACCGCCGCGGCCACGGTTATGTCGGCAAGAAGGCTGCTGCCGACAAGGACTTCATTGGCAGTGTGCTGCAGACGCTGAAGCAGGCGTGGGATTCGTTGCAAAACCAGAATGAAGTTCGGGTGATTGATCGGTTGTATTGAATAACGCTTCAGCAAAAAAGGGCCTGCTTCGATTAGAAGCAGGCCCTTTTTACATCCAGAACTCACCCTGCAACTTTGTGGTGTTGTTCATGCCCTATGCGTTTCCAGAACAAGATCAACAAACGCTAACGCTGCCGCACTGTGATAATTATTCCTGCGCCGCAACAACGCCGCCCCCCGCTGCGGCGCTTCCCCTTGGACACGCAACCGGCGCAATGCCCGGTTTTCGCTGGCAATCGCCTCGGGCAACATAGTCGCCAGCGGCGCATGCCGCACCACTTCCAGCAACGTACTCACCGAATTCACCTCAATCCGCACCTGCGGCGTAATCCCTTGCTGACGGAAATACTCATCCACCGATAACCGCGTGATGAAGCCCGGCGCCAGCAGGGCGAAATCCAGTGAAGCAACTTGCGTCGGCGTCAACACCGAACGGCTGTCATACAGCGGATGCCCAAGCCCGACCACGATCCCCAGCGTTTCGGTAAATGCCGGTAGACATTCAATCTCGGCATTGCGCACCGGTGTAAATGCGATCGCGACATCCAGCGAGTCATCGGCGAGGCCGGCCTCGATGTCGTCCATCGACAGCTCGAATATTTCCAGATGAATTCCGGGAAACCGCGCCCTGTAATCACGCACCAGCGGCCCGACCAGATACGCCATGAACGTAGGCGTCATCGCCAGGCGCAGGGTGCCGCGGGACAAGTCCTTCACGTCGTGCAAGGCGCGCTGCCCGGCTTCCAGCTCCACCAGCACGCGCCGCGCGCATTCGATGTAAGCCGTGCCGGCATCGGTCGGTTTCACCGTGCGCGAGGTGCGATCGAACAGGCTGACGCCGAGGGTTTCTTCCAATTGCCGTATCTGCTGCGACAGCGTCGGCTGCGACACATGCAGCGCTTCAGCGGCCCGGGTGAAGCCACCATGATCGGCAACGGCGAGTAAATAACGCAAATGTCGCAGCAGCATGAGAACACCATCTATAGGCAAGACTTATGCGCAGCATTGTATATCGGTCTTGGACGCTATGGATTGGCCGGCGCAAGATAACTCCCACACCGCAAGCCAACCCCTGAAAGGAGTGACACCATGCAACAGTCCCACGCCTACAACGACAACAGCCTGGCCCTGACCACCCGCGTTCTCGACGCCAAGGCGAAAAAAGATCTGTCGTGGCAGGATCTCGCCGACGGTACCGGCCTCAGCCTGGCTTATGTCACCGCCGCCCTGCTCGGCCAGCATCCGCTGCCGGAAAACGCGGCCCAAGTGGTCGGCGACAAGCTTGATCTGAGCGCCGATGACGTCGCCGCTCTGCAGATCATTCCTTTGCGCGGCAGCCTCAGCGGCGTGCCGACCGACCCGACCATCTACCGTTTTTACGAGATGATCCAGATCTACGGCACCACGCTCAAGGCGCTGGTTCACGAGCAATTCGGTGACGGCATCATCAGCGCGATCAACTTCAAACTGGACATCAAAAAAGTCGAAGACCCGGAAGGTGGCTCCCGCGCCGTGGTCACCCTCGACGGCAAGTTCCTGCCGCTGCGCCCGTTCTGACACGCCCGGCCCGCACCTTGCGTGCGGGCCATCCGATCCCCGCCAAAGAGAACACGCCCATGAAAGCCCTGATCGACGGCTTCCTGAAATTCCAGAACGAAGCCTTCCCGCAACGCAGCGAACTGTTCAAACATCTGGCCACCACTCAGCAACCCGGCACGCTGTTCATCACCTGTTCCGACAGCCGTGTGGTACCTGAGCTGCTGACCCAGCAAGAGCCCGGCGAACTGTTCGTGATCCGTAACGCCGGCAATATCGTGCCTTCCTACAGCCCTCATCCGGGCGGCGTCTCGGCGACGGTGGAGTATGCGGTGGCGGTGTTGGGAGTGACCGACATCGTGATTTGCGGCCATTCCGATTGCGGCGCAATGACCGCGATTGCCCAGTGCAAATGCATGGATCACCTGCCCGCCGTCAGCGGCTGGTTGCAGCATGCCGAGTCGGCGAAGGTGATGAACGAAGCCCGCGTGCATGGCAGCGACGCGGCGAAATTGAGTTCAATGGTGCGCGAGAACGTGATCGCGCAACTGGCGAATATTCAGACCCACCCGAGTGTGCGCCTGGCCCAGGAGCAAGGGCGGCTGAATCTGCATGGCTGGGTATACGACATCGAGACCGGTTCGATTGACGCGCTCTCTGCCGATCGTCGCACCTTTGTGCCGCTGGCCGAGCAACCTGAGACGTGCGCGATCAGCGCGCAAATCTACCACGCCGCCTGACTCGCCCCTGTAGGAGCTGCCGAAGGCTCGGGCCGCGTTCGGACGAGCCTTTGATCCTGGGATGTAAATCAAGACCAAAAGATCGCAGCCTTCGGCAGCTCCTACACGGTGCGGTCCGCATTTCAAGTTAGCGTTTTACCGTGAGATCAACCTGGGTCATCCTGCTGCGCACGGTAAACACACCGTCACCGGAAAGAATCGCACTGCGCGCGAACAGGCGCCCGCTCTCCCAGTTCGAAAGGCCCAGCTCAGGCTTGTTCAACGCGTACTGGCCATCGACCCAACGGGTGATGCCGTTGCCCACGAACGGCGCATTCACCGCGTTGTAGAAGCGCTCCTGAACCGCCGCATCCTCACTGATCAACGACACCGTGAATTGCGGGCTGTAACGGTTGAACAGCGCAATCGCCTGATCCAGATCGTCGACGATCATCAGGCTGACTTCCGGGGTTTCTTCCCATTCCCACTCGCGGCCCAGGTCCGACTCGGGCAAGGATTCGGCCAGCGCTTCGGTCCGGTAACCCTCGGCGCGATAAACCTCGACCGTTGCGTTCTGCCATTCGCTTGGCAGGCAACTTTCACTGCCCGCGACGATGTGCAATTTGCAGCCTTGGCCGCGCGCAGTACCGGCGTCTTTCAAGGCATCGAGGAATAGCGGCACCAGCTCATCGGCGCGTTCGCGCTGAATCAGGCAGACGTTCAGGGTGTTGCAGACCTTGCGGTCAAGCGAGTGGCGCACCACCGCCGCGAAGCGAGTGGCGTCGGCATCACGCTCGGCGATCAGCCACGCGCCGCCGGTGCCGTGCAGGCTGACGGCGGTGCCGGCCTGCTGGGCGATGCTGCCCAACTGACTGACCGCACGGCCCGAGCCGCGCGCTACCGCCAGCGACAGACGTCGATCGGCGAACATCGCCCAACCGGCGGCATGATTGACGCTTTCGACCAACGACACCGCGCCCACCGGCAAGCCGGCTTCGGCCAGTGCTGGATTCAGCGCGTGAGTGACGATGGCTTGCGCAGTGCCCAACGCATCGCTGCCGATGCGCAGCACAGCCGTATTACCGGTGCGCAACACCCCGGCGGCGTCGGCAAATACGTTGGGCCGGCCTTCGAAGACAAACGCGACGATGCCCAGCGGCGAAACCACTTGCTCGACCTTCCAGCCGTCGTGCTCGACACTGCTGATCACTTTGCCACGCGTCGGTGGCGCATCACGCCACGCGCGCAGCCCGGCGATCATGTCGCGGCGCATGCGTTCATCGGCGAGCAGACGTGTGGTCGAGCGACCGCGAGCCTTGGCCCGTTCGATGTCGGCGCGGTTGGCGGCTTCGATCTGCGCCCAGCATTCAGGGTTTTCCAGGCGCTGAGCGAACAGATCGAAAAACTGGCTGATGGCTTCATCGGACACCGCCGACAACGTTGTGAATGCCCCAGCCGCACGCTCGATTGCCACCGAGGCGGCCTGCTGATCGGCGACGGGGATCAGCAACAACTCGCCACTGACCTGCTCGACCAGCAAATGGTCACCGGGCTGAAACCGCGCGGCCAGTTCGGGGCTGACCACGGTGACGCGGTTACCAGCGAAAGGGATCGGCGTGCCAGCGACTAGACGTTCGAGCGCAAGAGACATGAAGCGGATTCACCATGCAGAGGGCGGCCGGAAAATGTATAGAACACGATCCTGCAAAGCAACACTGCACCCTGTGGGAGCGAGCCTGCTCGCGAAAGCGTCCGATCAGACGACATCGATGCTGAATGTGCCGACCTCTTCGCGAGCAGGCTCGCTCCCACACTGGAAATCGTGGTGTGTCTTCAGAAGACGGACCAGCCAATCCGCGAACTCAGCAACTCCAGTGCCGCCATCCCCGCCAGCGAGTTGCCGGCCGCATTCAACTCCGGCGACCACACGCACACGCTGAACTGCCCCGGCACCACCGCAACGATGCCGCCGCCGACCCCGCTCTTGCCCGGCAGCCCGACGCGATAAGCGAAGTTGCCCGCCTCGTCATACAGACCGCTGGTGGCCATGATCGAGTTGACTTGCTGGGTCTGGCGGCGCGTCAGGATCTGCTCGCCGCTGTGCTTGCAGAACCCGTCATTGGCCAGAAAGCAGAACGCCCGGGCCAGATCGATGCAGTTCATGCGCAGCGCGCAGTGGCTGAAATAGCTGCGCAATACTGCTTCGACATCGTTGTGAAAGTTGCCGAACGACTGCATCAGATAGGCCATCGCAGCATTGCGCGCGCGGTGCTGGTATTCGGAGTCGGCGACCTTGCCGTCGATCATGATCTGCGGGTTGCCGGACAGACGCCGGACAAAATCACGCATCGACAGTGTCGGCGCCGCGAAGCGTGACTGGTTGATGTCGCAGATCACCAGCGCCCCGGCGTTGATGAACGGGTTACGCGGGCGGCCGCGCTCGAATTCCAGTTGCACCAGCGAATTGAACGGCTGGCCGGACGGCTCATGGCCAAGCCGTTCCCAGATTGCTTCGCCGGAATGATCGATGGCCTGCACCAGGCTGAACACCTTGGAAATACTCTGCACCGAGAACGGCGTTTCAGCGTCGCCGGCGCAATACATTTCGCCGTCGTTACTGTACACGGCGATGCCCAACTGGTTGGCCGGCACCGTGCCGAGGGCGGGAATATAGTCAGCGACCTTGCCCTGCCCGATCAGGGGCCGGACCGCGTCAAGGATCTCGTTCAACAACGCTTGCATGCCGGGTTCCGAAAGTCTCGCCCCATGGGATCGCGGGGACACTGGGGCTAGACGCTGCGCCCGCCGGTCGCATCACACCGACAAGCGCCACGCAAAATGTTCTAGGCTGAACCGGACCATTCAGACACAGGAGAGCACCATGCACCTCGAAGGCTCCTGCCATTGCGGCGAAGTCACGTTCAGCCTCGACAGCGCCCATCCTTATCCCTATCAACGCTGCTATTGCTCGATCTGCCGCAAGACCCAGGGCGGCGGCGGTTATGCGATCAACCTTGGCGGCGACGCGACCACGCTCAAGGTTCGCGGGCGCAAAAACATCAGCGTCTATCACGCGAAAATGAAAGCCGACGGCGATAAGCGCGCCCATCGCAGCGGCGCCGAACGCCACTTCTGTGCGCTATGCGGCAGCGGCCTCTGGCTTTTCAGCCCGGAGTGGCCAGAACTGATTCATCCATTCGCCTCGGCGATCGATACGCCGCTGCCGGTGCCGCCGGAACACACGCACCTGATGCTCGGGTCAAAAGCGCCGTGGGTTGAAGTCGAGGCCAAGGCCAAAGATCAGCAGTTTGATGAGTACCCGGAGGAATCGATTGCCCAGTGGCATGAGCGACTCGGTGTGACCCGCTGAAAACCACGCCCTTCGCGAGCAGGCTCGCTCCCACATTTGGAATGCGATCCCCTGTGGGAGCGAGCCTGCTCGCGAAGGGCCCGGGTCAGGCAATATCATTCAATCCAGATGCGCCCAGGTCATCCTGAACAGCGCCCCACCCCACACCGAATCGCCGACCTGAACCTGCCCGCCATGGGACTGCGACACCCGCCTCACCAGCGCCAGGCCCAGGCCGAAACCCCCGGTGCGCCGATCCCGGCTGGCGTCCAGTCGTGAAAACGGTTCGAAGATTCTTTCCCGGCCATCCAGCGGCACGCCCGGCCCGTCATCGCTGACCCGCACTTCATAGTCATCGCCATTGCGCAGCAGAGATACCTCAACACGCTGCTCGGCATAGCGGATGGCATTGCGCAGCAGGTTGATCACCGCGCGCGCCATGAAACGCGGTTCGATACTGACAGTGTCAACCTTGCAATCGGCGATCGCTAACTGTACCCCAGCCGCTTCAGCTTCCAGCGCCACGCTACCGACGACGCTATCGAGCCAGTCGACCGCGTGAATAGTCTCCCTTTTGATGACCGTCGCACCGTGCTCGAGGCTGGCGTAGGTCAGCAGCTCGGAAACCATTTCCTCAAGTTCGCCGAGGTCGGCGTACATGTCCGCGATCAGCTCTCGATTCTGGCTCGCGTCGGGCTGCTGCTTGAGCTGATCGAGTTCGAACGACAGCCGCGCGATCGGTGTGCGCAATTCGTGGGACACCGCGTTGGTCAGTTCGCGCTGGTTGGCGATCAAGCCCTCGATGCGCGCCGCCATCAGATTGAAGTGCTCGGCCAGATCGCGGATGTTCGAGCGCCGCGACAACTGGATGCGCACCGACAGATCATTATCGCCGAAACGCTCGGCCGCCAGCCGCAGCTTTTCCAGATCGCGCCAGTGTGGACGCACCCAGAAAAACAGAACGATGCCGATCAACACCGCCAACATCATGTACGCCGCAGTGATGTAGAACGGCATCAGACTCGGCTCGGGCGGGAGCTTGATGCTGAGCAACTGCGAGCCGCCGTCGATGTTGCTGATGAACTGCGTGTAGTCGTCGCGGATCACCAACAGGTTGTGCGCCAGTTCGGCTTTTTCCTGCGGCGTCAGGGCCAGTTGATCGGCCTCGACCAGACTCAGCGACAAACCGTAATGGGCGCGCAACGAATCGAGTTTCTGCTCACGCTCGGCACCCTGGCGGCCTTGCAGATGATCGACCAGCGACCACGCCTGACCGCGCACGGCTTCACGGTTGTAATCGCGCATCTGGCTGTCGAGCAACGCGTTGAACGTGTGTTCGACGGTCTGCAAGGCCAGCACCAGACCCACCGTCATCACCAGAAACAGCCCGAGAAACAAACGCAGCATCTACAACTCCCACGCGAACGGATTGAACAGATAGCCCTTGCCCCAAACGGTCTTGATGCACACCGGCTCGCGCGGATTGTCCTTGAGTTTGTTGCGCAATTTGCTGATGTAGACATCGACGCTGCGGTTGAGGCCGTCGAAAGCGATGCCGCGCATGCGATTGAGAATGTCATCGCGGGAAAGAATCTTGCCCGCCGCGCTGGCGAGCAACCAGAGCAACTCGAACTCCATGGTGGTCAGCTCGATCAGCTCACCGGTCAAGCGCACTTCACGGCAACTGCGGTCGATGCTCAATTGCCCGAACTCAAGGAAACTGACGACGCTGGTGTCCGGCGTCTGCCGCCGTTGCAACGCGCGCAGCCGCGCGAGCAGCACCGGCGGCTTGATCGGTTTGATTACGTAGTCGTCAGCGCCGGACTCCAGGCCGAGGATGTGATCGAGGTCGTCTTCCTTGGCGGTGAGGATCACGATCGGCGTGTCCGAGACGCTGCGGATTTCCCGGCAGACCTGCAAGCCGCTCTGCCCCGGCAACATCAGGTCGAGCACGACCATTTTCGGCTTGAATTCGAGAAACGCAGCCACGGCCAGATCCCCCCGATGCACCGTGCGTACCTCGTAGCCGTGTTGTTCAAGAAAGTGCGCGATCAACGCGGCGAGACGCTCATCGTCTTCGACCAGCAGCACCTTGCCGAAACCCAGGTTATCCATAATGACCGTTGCCAAGCCAAACGTGAAAGGGCCGATATTATGCGGGCAATCATTGATCAGGCGCTGACGCCAGACAGCAAAAACCGGCCACGCGGGCCGGTTTTCGGTGATGTTTCATACTTTTAAGATTTTTTTACAATCCGACAATGATGTCCGATTGGATTGCGGCAACTCCAACCCGATCACGCGGCGACCGGAACACCGCTGTGGAAGCGGAATTCCTCGTCCGGCGATTCGATCAGTTCCTGCTCGGCCGCACGGACGCGCTCGATCACCTGCGCGACATCCTTGGCATCACCATACTGATAGGCCAGTTTCAGATAGCCCTGAAAATGCCGCGCCTCGCTTTTCAGCAAACCGAAATAGAACTTGCCCAGTTCTTCGTCCAGATGCGGCACCAGTGCTTCGAAGCGTTCACAGCTGCGCGCTTCGATGAAGGCACCAACCACCAGCGTATCCACCAGTTTCACCGGTTCGTGACTGCGCACCACTTTGCGCAGGCCCGAGGCGTAGCGGCCGGCGTGCAGCTGACGCAGCTCGATCTTGCGCCGTTTCATGATGCGCATGACCTGCTCGTGATGCACCAGTTCTTCCCGGGCCAGGCGCGACATCATGTTGATCAGGTCGACGTGGGCGTGGTACTTGGCAATCAGGCTCAGCGCGGTACTGGCGGCCTTGAACTCGCAGTTTTTGTGGTCGATCAGCAGGGTTTCCTGATCGGCCAGTGCCGCCTGGACCCAGGCGTCGGGGGTGCGGCAGCCAAGGAATTCGTGGATTTCGGGAAGGATCATGGGGCTCACGGTAAAAAGGTGTTCGAGCGAAGGGCGCCGATTATACCGGCCTGCCCGCAGACCACCAGCAGCGGCTGTTGATATGCATCAAGTCGCAGACGTTCGGGTAGCAACTATAGTTGTGCAACGCCGTGCCTTTTCTTTGCTGGAGACTCCGCTCATGCAAGCCATTCGCAGCATTCTGGTGGTCATCGAACCTGAACATGCGGAAAGCCTGGCGCTCAAACGCGCCAAGCTGATCGCCGGTGTCACCCAGGCTCATCTGCACCTATTGGTGTGCGACAAAAAGCATGACCACGCCGGCCTGCTCACCGTGCTCAAGGCTGCATTGCTCGCCGAAGGCTACAGCGTGACCACCGAACAGGCGTGGAACGAGAGCCTGCACGAAACCATCATCGATGTGCAGCAGGCCGAAGGTTGCGGCCTGGTGATCAAGCAGCACTTCCCCGACAGTTCACTGAAAAAGGCTTTGCTGACTCCGGCGGACTGGAAGTTGCTGCGTCACTGCCCTACTCCGGTGCTGCTGGTGAAAACCGCCGGCTCATGGAAGGACAAAGTGATTCTTGCTGCGGTCGATGTCGGCAATGCCGACGGTGAGCACCGGCATTTGCACAGCACTATCATCGATCACGGCTATGACATCGCCAGTCTGGCCAAGGCGCATCTGCATGTGATCACCGCGCATCCGTCGCCGATGCTCTCGGCGGCAGACCCGACGTTTCAGCTCAAGTCGACCATAGAAGCCAGATACCGCGAGCAGTGCCGGGCGTTTCAGGCTGAGTTCGATGTCGATGACGAGCACCTGCACGTCGAGGA
The DNA here is from genome assembly GCF_058245595.1 of Pseudomonas sp. UF-293. NCBI lineage: Bacteria > Pseudomonadati > Pseudomonadota > Gammaproteobacteria > Pseudomonadales > Pseudomonadaceae > Pseudomonas > Pseudomonas sp. UF-293. The sequence continues at coordinate 135,222 of NZ_JBSICA010000011.1, forward strand.
GGGACCGGCGGATGTGCTGATTCCATTCATGGCGCACAAGCTGCAGGCAGCGGTGACGGTGATTGGTACAGTGGCGCGCAGTGGCTTGTCAGGCGCGTTGATCGGCAATACCGCTGAAGCGGTGCTGGATACGCTGGAAAGCGATGTGCTGGTGCTCAAGCCGCAGGAGGTTGAGGATCATCTGGTGGAACTGACCGTGAAACATTAAGAGCAAAAGATCGCAGCCCTTCGGCAGCTCCTACAGGTAGAACGCATTCCCATGCAGGAGCTGCCGAAGGCTGCGATCTTTTGCTGTTCAGGCGCCGAAGGCGTCTTTCAGAAAGCCCGGGGCGATGTAGCGCTGATAATGCGCTTCCGACAGCAGGAAGAATTCCCGATCAATGGCATCACGCAGTTCCGGCAGGTTCCAGTCGCGGAACTCTGGCAGCAACACCATCCCGTACGCCTCGAGATTAACGATCACCCGCGCCCCCCGGGCGATCAGCTGATAGGCCCAGCAATATTCCGACTGATGCGGTACGAAGCGGATCTTGCGCTGCTCGAGCTGCTCGCGCAGGCGCGCCGGATCGAAGATCTCGACCTTGCTCGCCATCACTTGTGACAGCAATTGCTCCAGACGCAGCCACACCGCACGCTTTTCCTCCTCGTTGTACCCATTCCAATGGATCACTTCGTGGTGGAAACGCTTGCAGCCACGGCACACCAGGTCACCGTAAACGGTGGAGCAGAGGCCGACGCAGGGGGTCTTGATGGTCTGATTAGGCATAAATGGGCAGAACACTGAAACGCGGAACAGGCCGGCATGTTAGCCCTTTGTCAGGCATTGATCACCCCTCAAACAGCAAGGTCTCGCCAGCGTCGCAGGTTTGCTCCGGCCACGCTGATTGCCACGAAAGTCCAATAGAGCGCGACTTACCTTTAAATTTTTTTTGCCGTAGAATCAGCCAGCCTTTTAAGGCGCCAATGTCCGTTAGAAGCTGTTTTCAAAGCGTCACGAGCACAGTCGTTCCTTCAGAGCGGTGTTGGCGAAGGGTTTTTCCAGCGGGGAAAAGCCCAACGCCAACCCTCATCAGCTCCCCGTTCTGCAGGCGTAAAACTTTGAAAGCAGCTTCTGTAAGGAATTGCCGGTAATTCTGGCCGAACGACCCACAACGTCGTGAGGCGCATGAGTACGGCAATTTCGGGATGAGCGTCCCGGACACCCATTTGGGACCACTGATGAGGGTAATAACTGTGCTTGAAGCCTACCGCAAACATATCGAAGAGCGTGCAGCCCTGGGTATCGTTCCCCAGCCGCTTAACGCCGAACAAACAGCAGGCCTGATCGAGCTGCTGAAGAACCCTCCGGCTGGCGAAGAAGCTTTCCTCGTTGACCTGATCACCAATCGCGTACCACCTGGAGTGGACGAAGCCGCCTACGTCAAGGCCGGTTTCCTGTCTGCCCTGGCCAAGGGCGAAGCCACCTCCCCTCTGCTGGACAAGAAACGCGCTGTAGAACTGCTCGGCACCATGCAGGGCGGCTACAACATCGTCACCCTCGTTGAACTGCTGGACGACGCCGAGCTGGCGCCAGTCGCCGCCGAAGAACTCAAGCACACCCTGCTGATGTTCGACGCCTTCCACGACGTCGCGGAAAAAGCCAAGAACGGCAACGTTCACGCCAAAGCCGTGCTGCAATCCTGGGCTGACGGCGAGTGGTTCAAGAAGCGCCCGGTGCTGGCCGACAAGATCAGCCTGCGCGTTTTCAAAGTGACCGGCGAAACCAACACCGACGACCTCTCCCCTGCGCCAGACGCCTGGTCGCGTCCTGATATCCCGCTGCACGCCCTGGCCATGCTGAAAATGGCCCGTGACGGTATTGTTCCGGACGAGCAAGGCAAGACCGGCCCGATGAAGCAGATCGAAGAAATGCGCGGCCAGGGTTTCCCGATCGCCTACGTCGGTGACGTGGTCGGTACCGGTTCGTCGCGTAAATCGGCCACCAACTCGGTGCTGTGGTTCTTCGGCGACGACATCCCGTACGTGCCGAACAAGCGCGCCGGCGGTTTCTGCTTCGGCAGCAAGATCGCTCCGATCTTCTACAACACCATGGAAGATGCCGGCGCCCTGCCGATCGAGTTCGACGTGTCGAACATGAACATGGGCGACGTGATCGACCTGTACCCGCACGCTGGCAAAGTCTGCAAGCACGGTACCGACGAAGTCATCACCACTTTCGAAATGAAAACCCCGGTGCTGCTGGACGAAGTCCGTGCCGGCGGTCGTATCCCGCTGATCATTGGCCGTGGCCTGACCGAGAAGGCTCGCGCCGAATTGGGTCTGCCGCCGTTCGACCTGTTCAAGAAGCCGGAAGCTCCGGCTGAAAGCACCAAGGGCTTCACCCTGGCGCAGAAAATGGTCGGCAAGGCCTGCGGTCTGGCAGAAGGCCAGGGCGTACGTCCTGGCACCTACTGCGAACCGAAGATGACCACCGTGGGCTCTCAGGACACCACAGGTCCGATGACCCGTGACGAACTGAAAGACCTGGCGTGCCTGGGCTTCTCCGCTGATCTGGTGATGCAGTCGTTCTGCCACACCGCGGCTTATCCAAAGCCGATCGACGTGACCACCCACCACACCCTGCCTGACTTCATCATGACCCGCGGCGGCGTTTCCCTGCGTCCGGGTGACGGCATCATCCACTCGTGGCTGAACCGCATGCTGCTGCCGGACACCGTCGGTACCGGTGGTGACTCGCACACCCGTTTCCCGATGGGCATCTCGTTCCCGGCCGGTTCCGGTCTGGTCGCGTTCGCCGCTGCCACTGGTGTAATGCCGCTGGACATGCCGGAATCGATCCTGGTGCGCTTCAAAGGCAAGATGAAACCCGGCATCACCCTGCGTGACCTGGTTCATGCCATTCCGTACTTCGCTATCCAGAACGGTCTGCTGACCGTCGAGAAGAAAGGCAAGAAAAACGCCTTCTCCGGCCGCATCCTGGAAATCGAAGGCCTGGAAGGTCTGACCCTGGAGCAGGCGTTCGAACTGTCCGACGCCTCGGCCGAACGTTCGGCTGCCGGTTGCACCATCAAGCTGTCGAAAGAGTCGATCACCGAGTACCTGCAGTCCAACATCACCCTGCTGCGCTGGATGATCGGCGAAGGCTACGGCGATGCCCGCACTCTGGAACGCCGCGCTCAAGCGATGGAAGCCTGGATCGCCAATCCTGAGCTGATGGAAGCCGATGCCGACGCCGAATACGCCGAAGTCATCGAAATCGATCTGGCCGAGATCAACGAGCCTGTGCTCTGCGCGCCGAACGATCCGGACGACGCCCGTCTGCTGTCCAGCGTTGCTGGCGAGAAGATCGACGAAGTGTTCATCGGTTCGTGCATGACCAACATCGGTCACTTCCGCGCTGCCGGTAAGTTGCTGGATCAGGTCAAGGGTCAGCTGCCAACCCGTCTGTGGCTGTCGCCGCCGACCAAGATGGACGCTCACCAACTGACCGAAGAAGGCTACTACGGCATCTACGGCAAGGCCGGCGCACGCATGGAAATGCCAGGCTGCTCGCTGTGCATGGGTAACCAGGCACGCGTTGAGCCGAACAGCACCGTGGTGTCGACTTCGACCCGTAACTTCCCGAACCGTCTGGGCGACGGCGCGAACGTCTACCTGGCCTCGGCCGAGCTGGCGTCCGTGGCTTCGATCCTGGGTCGCCTGCCGACCGTCGAGGAGTACATGGAATACGCTGGCAAGATCGACAGCATGGCGGCCGATGTCTACCGCTACCTGTCCTTCGACCAGATCGCCGAATTCCGTGAAGCTGCTGCGAATGCCAAGATCCCGGTCGTTCAAGCCTAACGCTGCAAAGCAATAAAAAACGCCGCCCATCGTGAGATGAGCGGCGTTTTTTTATGCCTGCCGGGCATGCATCACGCAAAACCTAGTGGGAGCGAGCCTGCTCGCGATGGCAGGCTCGCAATCGCACAGATCGGTCAGACAGACAGTTTGTAAACCAACGCCGAAATCGCCACCAGCCCGACCGCTGTAACAAATACGTTCGACGCCTGACCGCGATAGCGCGACATCGCTGGAACCTTGCGGATGGCATACATCGGCATCAGAAACAGAATCGCCGCAATCACCGGACCACCGATGGTCTCGATCATGCCGAGGATGCTCGGGTTCAGCGTCGCGACAATCCAGCAGATCACCAGCATCAACGCCGCCACAATGCGATCCAGCGCCTTGGCGCCGGGGCGTTTGCCGCTCTTGACGATCAAACCCTTGAGACCTTCGCTGGCACCAATGTAATGGCCGAGGAACGACTTGGAGATCGCCACAAAGGCAATCAACGGCGCCGCGAAGGCGATGGTCGGGTTGCTGAAGTGGTTGGCCAGGTACGACAGGATCGACAGGTTCTGGTCTTTGGCCTCCGCCAATTGCTCCGGCGACAGGGTCAGTACGCAGCTGAATACGAAGAACAGCACCATCAGCACCATCAGTGCGTGGGCGCGGGAGAGGATCTGCGAACTGCGCTCTTCGGCATGCACGCCGTAGCGGCGCTTCTGATCGACCGCAAATGCCGAGATGATCGGCGAATGGTTGAACGAGAACACCATCACCGGAATCGCCAGCCACAGCGTGTGCAGGAGCGCGGACGGCGCCGGCACTTGCGAGGCAGTGGCGAGGATGCCGCCGTTCCAGTGCGGAATCAGGTATACGGCGAGGAACAGCAGCGCGACGATGAACGGATAGACCATCAGGCTCATGGCCTTGACGATTGCTTGCTCGCCGCACCGCACCACGGCCAGCAGCCCGAGAATCAGCACGAACGACAGCAGCGCGCGCGGCGGCGGTGTGATGTGCAGTTGATGTTCGAGGAAACTGGCGACCGTGTTGGTCAGGCCGACGCTGTAGATCAACAGGATCGGGAAGATGGCGAAGAAGTACAACAACGTGATCAGGGCGCCGGCCTTGATACCGAAATGCTGCTCGACCACTTCGGTGATATCGGCGCCTTCGCGACCGGACAGCACAAAACGGGTCAGACCACGGTGTGCGTAAAACGTCATCGGGAACGCCAGCAGCGCAAGGATCACCAGCGGCCAGAAGCCACCCAGCCCTGCGTTGATCGGCAAAAACAGGGTGCCGGCGCCAATGGCCGTCCCAAACAGTCCCAGCATCCAGGTGGTGTCCTGGCGATTCCAGCTCGAAAGTTCAGCGGGTGCTGCTGCGTCGAAGCGCTTTTCGAGGCTATTGGCCTGATCATTCATCCGGTCGGATCTCCGCTTTCCGGTCACTTGCCACTCGGTCAGGACGCGTCGGAAAAAACCGACAGACATGCTCCGGCCGAAACAGGGGCGCGATTCTCCGTGATAAATCAACGCAAGCAAAGACTTAGCTGAGGAATGGTTGTGCGGAGCAGATCCAAGGATGGTCGTTTATGGAAAAAACAAGGTCGTTTATGGATACGTCAGATGCCGCAAACGGATACGTTTTGCACCCACCCATGCGTCATCGAATGCGCCTAGAGCGATATGCCGAGCATGAAACCCAATAAAACGCAGTACAGCCCGAAGCCGAAAAGCAACCAGAGCTTGCCATTTTCGCGCTTGTCTCTATTGCGCACCGCTTCGTCATATTCTGCGAACTCTCGCTCAATTTGCTCCAGTCGTGCCTTACGGTCATATGTGCTCATACTGATTAACCTTTGAATAATGCGCCTGACGGTTGTGAAGCATGAAGACTCACAACTTGAAGAAAAACCCTGCCACTGCGGTGATTGCAGTCAAGACTCCACCAAACACTGCAATTGGATAGAGCTTCGTCTCCCTTGATAACTTTTTCTCTTCAGCCTGAAGCTTTTTCCATTCAGCCACGAGTTTCCTTGATTCGTTTTCCAGCCTGTCGAGCTCCAGATTTTCGCGATCGTTATGGAACATTTGCCCTCCTTGGCTGCTGGCGGATCGGTGTCAGCATTTGCATGCACATCGACGGCTATCGTCATGCTCTTATCATCAAACTGTTCCATTCACGCTGACCAGCAGACGCATCTGCCATTCCCGTAGGCAAAATCCGCGAGTCACGTAAGCCGCCTCATACACGGAATTTGCGATATTCCAGACCAATTACCTGCCAGAACCCTGCCCTTGATCTAGCGTGTGAGAAGCCATAACCCAAGGAGCCTCCCATGCCACTGGTCCGCATCGACATCCAGCAAAACCCCGATCCTACTTTCGCCAAGCGCATCGGCGAACAGATCTACGCCGCCCTGCGCAGTTGTATCGATGTGCCCGAGCACGACAACTTCCAGATTCTCAACGAGCACGACGGCCAGCATTTCGTGTACGACCCGCAATACCTCGGCATCGAGCGCAGCGACGGCGTGGTGTTCATCCAGATCACCATTAGCGAAGGCCGCAGCGTGGAAAAGAAACAATTACTGTACAAAACCATCGCTGAGAGCCTGCATGCGCAACTGGGTATTCGCCTGGAGGATGTGTTCATCAATCTGCTGGAGGTGAAGAAAGAGAACTGGTCGTTCGGCAACGGCGTTGCGCAATACGTCAGCTGATTGGCAGCGCCCGTGCCTGCGTGCTTGCTTGTTCCACGAACCCGTCCAGAATCAAAGCACCACTGCGCGAATGCAACGATTGCCAAGCCGCTGCGGATTCAGCACTCTGAATCGACTTTCGCGACCCACCCGCCGCCAATCACAGGAGCCGCGCAATGCCCGCAACCGTTCTGGTACTGGTTGAAACGATCAATGACTATCTGCCGATTCTTGAACATCAGGGATTCCACCTGATCCTTGCACCAACGCCAGCCGAACGCGCGCAAGCCATCGCCACTCATGGCAGTCGCATCGATGCCGTGCTCACTCGCGGCCCACTGGGCCTGACTGCGCAAGAGATCAGCGCCCTCCCCGCTCTGAAAATCATCACGGTGATCGGCGCCGGTTATGAACAGGTCGACCTGCAAGCGGCCAGCGACAGAGGGATCACCGTCACCAATGGTGCCGGGGTCAACGCTTCGTCGGTGGCCGATCATGCGATGGCGCTGCTGCTGGCCTTGGTCCGCGATATTCCGCGCTGCGATGCAGCAGTGCGCCGCGGTGAATGGCCGAAAATCATGCGGCCGTCGCTGGCCGGCAAGCGTCTGGGCATCCTCGGGCTGGGCGCGGTGGGCATGGCCGTCGCCAAACGCGCCGAACTGGGTTTCGACATGGAGATCAGCTACCACAACCGCCAGGTGCGCAGCGACGTTTCCTATGCGTTCTGCTCGACACCGACCGATCTGGCTCGAGCCTCGGATTTTCTTGTGGTCGCCACGCCCGGTGGCATTACAACGCAGCACCTGGTGACACGAGCAGTGCTCGATGCGCTGGGACCCAATGGATTCATCGTCAATATCGCCCGGGCCAGCGTGATCGCTACGGCGGACCTGATCACCGCACTGGAACAGCGGCGCATCGCCGGTGCCGCTCTGGATGTGTTCGATCACGAACCGGAAGTACCCGACGCCCTGAAAAGCCTCAGCAACGTCGTACTGACTCCACACGTCGCCGGGCTATCCCCGGAAGCCACACAAGGCACCGTTGAGCTGGTGGGCAAGAATCTGATGGCATTTTTCTCCGGACAACCGGTGCTCACTCCCGTCGCCCTGCCGCCGAAACTGAGTAATCAGCGCGTGCATTAATGCGCATAGCAACCCAGGTCTACGGCGCTCCCCGCCCCCATTCTCAAAGTTGATCATCCAGCAACACGCTAACCTATAAGACCGAGCCGCGCTTGTGAGCATTCGAGCGCGCCATTAGATTAGCCAATGATGTCTGGCCTCCAAAATAAGCAGAAGGGATAAGCATGGCGCTTACTGACCAGTCCACCCGGATCCGCGCGGGCGAAGAACTCGATGCCAGCCTGATCGATCCGTACCTCAAGGCGCACATTCCCGGCCTGACCGGCACTCCGCAGATCAGCCAGTTTCCTGGCGGTGCGTCGAATCTGACCTACCTGCTGGAATACCCGGAACAGGAATTTGTTCTGCGTCGCCCGCCGTTCGGCCACAAGGCCAAATCCGCCCACGACATGGGGCGTGAATTCCGCATTCTCAACCAATTGCGCGACGGCTTTCCGTATTGCCCGAAGGCCTACGTACATTGCACCGACGAAGCCGTCATCGGTGCCGAGTTCTACGTGATGGAACGGGTCAAGGGCATCATCCTGCGCGCTGAGCTGCCGCCGGAACTGGGCCTCGATTCGGCGAAAACCGAAGCGCTGTGCAAAAGCTTTATCGACCGGTTCGTCGAGCTGCATCGGGTCGATTACAACGCCAGCGGTCTCGGCGACCTGGGCAAGCCTGAAGGCTACGTCGCCCGGCAGATCAAGGGCTGGAGCGAGCGTTACGAAAAAGCCCTGACCCCGGACGCGCCGCACTGGGAAGCGGTCAAAGCCTGGCTCCACGACAAGATGCCGGCCGACCACCCGACGTCGAGCATCGTCCACAACGACTACCGTTTCGACAATGTCATCCTCGACCCGGCCAATCCGATGCAGATCATCGGCGTGCTCGACTGGGAACTGACCACCCTCGGCGACCCGCTGATGGACCTGGGCAACACCCTCGCCTACTGGATCGAAGCCGGCGACCCGGCACCGGTGCAACTGATGCGCCGCCAGCCAAGCCACGCGCCGGGCATGCTGACGCGCCGCGAGTTCGTCGACTACTACGCCGAGCGCTCAGGTATCCGCATCGACAACTTCGACTTCTACTACACCTACGGCCTGTTCCGCCTGGCCGGCATCGTTCAGCAGATCTACTACCGCTTCTACCATGGCCAGACGCAGGACAAACGCTTCGCGCAGTTCATTCACATGAACAAACTGCTCGAGCAGATGAGCCTGCAGGTCATTCAGAAATCCAGCCTCTGATCCGGGCCAATAACAAGACTTTCAACAAGGGAAACCCATGTCCAAGACTCAGTTGTTCGACCTCGACGGCAAAATCGCTTTCGTCTCCGGCGCCAGCCGTGGCATCGGTGAAGCCATCGCCAAACTGCTGGCCCAGCAAGGCGCCCATGTGATTGTTTCGAGCCGCAAGCTAGAAGGCTGCCAGCACGTTGCTGACGCCATCACCGCCGCCGGCGGCAAGGCAACAGCCGTGGCCTGCCACATCGGTGAGATGGAGCAGATCAGCCAGGTCTTCGCCGGGATCAAGGAACAGTTCGGCCGCCTCGACATCCTGGTCAACAACGCCGCAACCAACCCGCAGTTCTGCAACGTGCTCGACACCGATCTGGGTGCGTTCCAGAAAACTGTCGACGTGAACATTCGCGGCTATTTCTTCATGTCGGTCGAAGCCGGCAAGCTGATGCGCGAAAACGGTGGCGGCAGCATTATCAACGTCGCCTCGATCAACGGCATCTCGCCGGGGATTTTCCAGGGCATTTACTCGGTGACCAAAGCGGCGGTCATCAACATGACCAAAGTCTTCGCCAAGGAATGCGCGCAATTCGGCATCCGCTGCAACGCCCTGCTTCCCGGCCTGACCGACACCAAATTCGCCTCGGCCCTGGTCAAGAACGATGCGATTTTGAAACAGGCACTGACGCAGATCCCGCTCAAGCGCGTAGCCGACCCGAGCGAAATGGCCGGCGCGGTGTTGTATCTCGCCAGCGATGCGTCGAGCTACACCACCGGCGTGGCGCTGAATGTGGATGGCGGGTTCCTGTCCTGATTTCCTCGGCAAATTGCTAACCCGTGTGGGAGCGAGCCTGCTCGCGAAAACGTTGTGTCAGTCACCTATGTTTTGACTGATACCACGCATTCGCGAGCAGGCTCGCTCCCACAGGGTCACTGCAGGATTCCAGGCCACGTGCAATCGAGCAATAGCGAGTCTTATTGGGTGATGCAACGGGTAGTGGTGATGTGGCGCGTTACTTGCCCATCGACATACATATCCCCGGCAACCTCAGTATTCTCCAGCACCTCACACCGACGTTCCGGCGGTGGCGGCGGCGCGACAGGCGCAGGCGGTGGAGGACTGGAACAACCGGCCAACAGCACAGCAAGAAAAGCCAACGGCAATACGCGTTTCCCAGGATTATTCATAGGACGACCCGCGGTAAAGAGAGACAAACTCCCGCAACCCAACCGGCCGCGGAAGACCTGACCACTCATTCTTTATAGCTGAGCGCCTTGTTAGCGCCAGTGGATTGGGGAGATTGGCTGGGATTGGCTGTCGGTTTTGCGGGGATTTTTCAGCAGAGGGCTGATTGAGATCATCGTTGTCGGCGAGGGCCTCATCGCGAGCAGGCTCGCTCCCACAGAAAATCAAAAGCAAAATCAAAAGATCGCAGCCTTCGGCAGCTCCTACACACGATGAGCGTTAGCTCGAGTACCGCTTTTTGATCTTGATCTCAGAGCCCGTCGGCAGGCTGAGTGGAGGGATTGATCCGAGCGTGGGAGCGCAGCGACCGTACGATGCAGTCGCACACAGCGCAAGGAGGTGCAGCGAAGCAAACCGTAGCCGCTGCGCCAGGATCGATCCCGCAGCGAACGGACCCAGAGCCTCAGCGAGCAGGCCGAACGTCAGGGCGAAGACCTTTTGGTTCCTTTGGGCTGGGCCGGCATTCCGGCGTTTGCCAAAAGGGACTCGCCGTAAGGGCGAAACCGCCAGCCGCAACACCCGCAGAAACGGATATTCAACCCAACCCCCCAGAGCATGGCCGGCCCAAAGGCCGCCAAGACCCAAAGCGCGCTTAAGCCAAATCCGGATCCCGCGAAGAACGCAAGGAATTGCTCCCAAGCTCATACCGCAACTCATCCACCAACGCCTCAACCGCCCCGGGCGTACGCAGCGAAGCCAGATCCAGACCGCTGATCACCAGATCAACCTGCCCGGAATCCCGGTGATACAACTTGACCGTCAGCGAATGATCACCATCCACCGAACACTCACAAGCCAGCGGCGCAAAACTGTGCTCGAGCCGAGCGCGCAACTGCGCAAGATTCATCATTGACGTTGTTCCTATGGCTGTTTCAAAAGGGGCACGATCGCGGGCCCGAAACAGCCCACACCGCACCCCACCAGCCTAAGAACAGGACGTCCTGGCCAATACATGAATTTGCACCCTTGGAACTAGTGCATTTGCACCCCTCAGCGCTGGCCCTTGGTGCCCCACTCCCCCGAAAACAAACCCCGCTCCCGAGCCCAGACAATCGCCTCGCTGCGGCTATGCACATCAATTTTCGAGTACACAGTGGCAACATGATTGCGCACGGTATTGGGCGCCAGTTTCAACCGCGCGGCGATCTCTTTGTCCGCCAGACCTTCGCAGATCAACCCCAACACATCGCGCTCACGCGCCGTCAGATCAGTGAACGAAGCGCTGGGCAGCTGCGGCGAGTTGATTTTCTTCACGTTGGCCAGCTTCTCGATCAACGTCCGGCTGAACCACGAAGCATCCTTCATCACCTCTTCAATCGCTGCCACCAGCTCAAGCTCAGTGCGCTTGCGCTCGGTCATGTCCATCAGCACCAGCAGATAACAGGAAACATCGTGAATATTTACGGTGTCAGCGGAAACCGCACACTCCAGCAACTCCTCATCTTTCTTGCGCACCGGCACGTCGACGCGATCCACCCGACCGTTCTTCGCCAGCGCCGACAACAGCCGCGTGCGCGCGCCGTCATCGTGGATGAAGCTCAGCTGCGTCACGGTCTTGCCGAGCACGTCATCGCTGTCATAGGCCAGGGTATCGAGAAATGCCTGATTGACGTCGATGACCTCCTGCTTGTCGGCGGTGCAGATCAGAATCGGTACCGGTGTCAGACGAAACGCCTTGGCGAAACGCTCTTCGCTCTGACGCAAGGCAACTTCGACCCGGCGCCGAGGTTCCATGTCGACGAAGGAAAACAGCATGCAATTCTCGTCATTGAGCAACAGCGGCTGCCCGGCAACGATGACCTGTTTGCTGCCCCCGTCCGGAAGGCGCAGTTCCGCCTGCATCTGCGGGATGGTCACGACATCGCGCAAGCGCTGAACGGCCAGATCGCGCTGATCGGCCTGTTCGAAAATATCGATTTCATAGGCCGAAGTACCGATCACCTGATCGCGGGTGTAGCCGGTCATTTCCAGAAAACCCGGATTGACCTTGATGTAGCGCAAATCGCTGAGACGGCAGATCACGGCCGGAGCGGGATTGGCATTGAAGGTTTTTTCGAACCGCTGCTCGGCGTTGGCCCAATCGGTGACGTCACTCATGATGAGTACCAGCGACTCGGGCTGTCCCACACGATCGGTCAGCACCATGCTGCGCACACTGTGCACCCAGATATGGTCGGGGTCGTCAACGGACGAGACTTCGATCAGCACGTCATTGAACGCCTCACAACGCGCCACCCGGCTGATCGGGTAGTTCTCGGGTGGCAAGACATGATTATTGCGATAGCGCAGCGTGAAGCGCTTGGCGTACTCGTCGGCGTTGGTGCCCAGATCACCGATGGTGCTGACGCCATGCATGGTCAGCGCCGCTTCGTTGGCCCAGAGGATGCTTTTGTCGAGCTCCAGCAGAATCACCCCGTCCGACAGCCCGGCGATGATCTGCTGCAACTGGCGACGGTTGGTTTCGGTAGTCAGGACTTCCTGGCTCATTGGATCTCCACACTGTGATGCGGCTAGGTGAAAAGTACGACCGCAGCGGCTCAGGATCGTGCGACACCCTGAAAACCTCTGCCCCTTGCAGGAGCGGGCCTGCTCGCGAAAACGGTGGGTCGGCTGGCGTATTTGTCACTGATACACGGCTTTCGCGCGCAGGCGTCGCGGTTAATCAGTGATGCTGAGTATCACCCGCTGCCGTATCAATACTGACAACTACCGACATCCCCGGCCTGAGCCGTTCTTCTTCCTGCTGATCCGGATCAATCGTGATTCGCACCGGCACCCGCTGAGCAATCTTGACGAAGTTGCCAGTGGCGTTATCGGCCTGCAGCAAAGCAAATTCCGAACCGGTGCCCGGGGAAATATGTTGCACGTGCCCGGTGAATCTGCGGTGGTTCAAAGCGTCGACGGTGAAGCGCACCGGTTGTCCGACACGCACATTGGCCATCTGGGTTTCCTTCATGTTGGCGATCACCCACTTCTGGTCCGGGACCAATGCCATCAACTGCGCGCCGGAGTTGACGTAGGCGCCCAGGCGCACGCCGATCTGTCCAAGCTGGCCATCACGCGGTGCGACAATTCGGGTGTTCGACAGATCGATCCGCGCCAGTTGCACGGCTGCTTCGGCACTGGCCACGGCTGCTTCCAGAGAGCCGCGATTGACGATCACCGTTTGCAGATCCTGGCGGGCGATTTCCAGATTGGCCTTGGCCTGCGCCACAGAAGCCGTGCTCTGCGCGTTGGCGGCAAGGGTCACGTCGAACTCGCGCCTGGACACCGAGCCGTCGCGCACCAGTTCCTGATTGCGGCGCAGATCGGCCTCGCTCTTGCGCAACTGCGCCTGGCTGTCGGCGAGCACTGCCTGACGCAATTTGATCGTCGCTTCGGCGCTGTTGCGCTGCTGCACGACGTTGGCCAACCCGGCTTTCTGTACCGCCAGTTGCGCCAGCGACTGGTCGAGGCGTTGCTGATAAATGCGGTCGTCCAGGCGCACCAGCAGATCCCCGGCCTTGACGTATTGGAAGTCCTGCACCGGCACCTCGAACACATAGCCGCTGAGCTGCGGACCGATGATCGTCACCTGCCCGCGAATCAAGGCGTTTTCGGTGGTTTCGACCGCACTGCTGAACGGCGGCAGTTGCCACGCATACAGCACGATCAGTACGCCGACGATGGCGATTGCGGCAAAGCCCAGCGAAGAAATGATCCGCACCCGCAGCGAACGCGGCGCGGTGTTGGGTGACGACGGCGGCGCCTCCCCTTCAGGTGTGGCGGCGATGGCGTTGGTGGTTGTGGTGGTCGGTTCGGTCATGAAGAAGTGGCACCGCTGGGTGGTACGGAAGGTGTCGGCTCAATGGCTTTGGTGGTGCTCATCAGCCACAACGCGCGAATCGAAAGCCAGATCATGGTCAGTACGGCAATGACCGCGATCAGCATGAAGACATCGTTATAGGCGAGCACGTTCGCTTCGCGTGTCGCCGCATTGGCGAGGCTGCGAATGCCGGCCAGATTGCGCAGGCTCGGGTCGGCGAGCAAGCCGCCGAAGGCCGAGCCGCCGCTCTGCACCCGCGCGGCCACCAACGGGTCGGACATCACCAGGTGATCGACGATGTGGCTGGAATGGTACTTCTCCCGCACGATCTGAAAAGTGCCGAGCAACGCCGCGCCGAGCAGTCCGCCGAGGTTGTTGCAGATCCCGAACAGCACGGAAAAACTCACCAGGTTGCGCGGATTGGTCAGCACGTTGCGCGTGCCGAAGACCATGGTCGGGCCGAGAAAAAACGTACTGCCGAACGCCAGCAGGAACTGGCTGAAGTACATGTTGGCGGGACGGGTCAGGTTGTTGGAGAAACTGTCCATCACTGAGCCCGTCGCCATCAGTGCCAAGGAAATGATCAACGGCATCAGCAAGTGTTTGGGGTCGATGGTCAGCGCGCTGGTGGCAAGACCGGCGATGCTGCCGATCAGCATCACCACGTACAGACTGTGCAGTTGCTCATAGCCCATGTTGAGGTTCTGCATGAACCCGACCGCGCCGGTGGATTGCTCCGAAGTGACCATGCGAATCAGGGTTACCGCCAGCGCCAGGCGGATCATCGTTCCGCTGCCAAGCCAGCGGGTCATCAGCATCGGGTTGCTGCGGTTGTGCTCGATGGCCAGGCCCATGATGATCAGCGCGATCGAGCATGCGAGAGCCACGCCGATCCAGTCCGCCTCCAGCCACCAGTCGATCCGTCCCAGCGAAAGTACCGCGCACAACAACGCCACACCGGTGGCGAGGATGGCGAAGGTCAGGAAGTCGAGTTTTTCAAAGGTCTTGAAGCGGTCACCGGGCGGCAACTTCAGTAGCAAGACACAGCCGAGTGACAGCAGGGCCATGCCCAATTCGAACAGGTACAGACCGCGCCATTCGGCGATCTGCAACAGGTCTTCGGAAAACAGCCGCGCCAGCGGTAACGCCAATTGCGACGTGCCGAGGCCGAGCACCAACGCTTTGAGCCGCCACTTCGCCGGGAACGCCTGGACCATGTAATACAGACCCAGCGAGCTCAGCGCTGCACCGACCATGCCGTGGGCAGCCCGCACCGCCACTGCCGAGTTGAGATCGTTGACGAACAAATGGCCGAAGGTCACCAGCGCATACAGCACCAGAAACACCTCGGTGAAGGCGCGCAAGCCGAACTGCTGGCGAAACTTCACCAGCAGCAGGTTCATCGACACGTTGGTCATCACATACGCCGCCGGCAGCCAGGCCATCTCCGCCGTGGTCGCGCCGAGCGAGCCTTGCAGATAAGGCAGGTTGGCAACCACCAACGAATTCCCCAGCCCACCGGTCACCGCCACCAACACACCGACCGCCGCGTATGCCAGGCGCTTGGGCGTGGAGTGTAGCGGTGTCGACGGGGAACCGGGCAGGCTGGGCTTTTCGTGGGGTTGCCAGTTGCGCGGGGCGTATTTATCCATGGATCGGCCTGGTGCTGGGGGTGAGGGAAGTTTGCCGCAATTTGACGGGCAATACACGACTCGGCAGACACCCTGAAACCCTGTGGGAGCGAGCCTGCTCGCGAAAGCGCTTGTCAGTCGACACCTTCATTGAATGAAAGTCCGCATTCGCGAGCAGGCTCGCTCCCACACAGGTTCTGCGTCGCGTGGAAGGTCATCGTATAACTTCCAGTTGACAATCCCTGAAAATCTGGGAAATATCCGCATCGATGTTGTACGACGACGTATGACAAATAATAAAAACAACAAACGATTCAGGGAGCGTCACAGTGAGCCCACTCGCCCGCAATTCCGTCAGCCTTTCACGTTTTGCCCATTTCAAACCACGTTCGACCCTGAGCCTGATCGGCTGCAGCGGCCTCGCCCTGGCGTTGCCGATGAGCGCCGATGCCGAAGGCTTCCTCGACGATAGCAAAGCCACGCTGAACCTGCGCAACGCCTACTTCAACCGCAATTTCGTCAACCCGGCCAACCCGCAGGGCAAGGCTGAAGAGTGGACGCAGAACTTCATCCTCGATGCCAAATCCGGCTTCACCCAGGGTACCGTCGGTTTCGGCCTCGACATCCTTGGCATGTACTCGCAGAAGCTCGATGGCGGCAAAGGCACTGGCGGCACGCAGTTGTTGCCGATCCACGATGACGGCCGCCCCGCCGATAACTTCGGCCGCCTCGGCGTCGCACTGAAAGCCAAAGTTTCGAAGACCGAACTGAAAGTCGGCGAATGGATGCCGGTATTGCCGATCCTGCGCTCCGACGACGGCCGCTCACTGCCGCAGACCTTTCGCGGCGGGCAGATCACATCCACCGAAATCAACGGCCTGACCGTCTACGGCGGCCAGTTCCGTGGCAACAGCCCGCGCAACGACGCGAGCATGGAAGACATGTCGATGAACGGCCGTGGTGCATTCACCTCCGATCGCTTCAATTTCGGCGGCGGCGAATACAGCTTCAACGAAAAACGCACCATGGTCGGCGTGTGGTACGCCGAGCTCACCGACATCTATCAGCAGCAGTATTTCAACCTCAGCCACAGTCAGCCGATGGGCGACTGGACGCTGGGCGCCAACCTCGGTTTCTTCACCGGCAAGGAAGACGGCAGCGCCCAGGCCGGCGACCTCGACAACAAGACCGCGTTCGCCCTGCTCTCGGCCAAATACGGCGGCAACACCTTCTACGTCGGCCTGCAGAAACTTACTGGCGACGACGCCTGGATGCGCGTCAACGGCACCAGCGGCGGCACCCTGGCCAACGACAGCTACAACGCCAGTTATGACAACGCCAAAGAGCGCTCCTGGCAGGTGCGCCATGACTACAACTTCGTTGCCCTCGGCGTGCCTGGCCTGACCCTGATGAACCGTTACATCAGCGGCGATAACGTGCACACCGCTAGCACCAATGACGGCAAGGAATGGGGCCGCGAGTCGGAGCTGGCCTACACCGTGCAGAGCGGCCCGCTGAAGAACCTCAACGTGAAATGGCGCAACGCGACCATTCGCCGGGACTTCAGCACCAACGAATTCGACGAGAACCGGATCTTTATCAGCTATCCGATTTCGTTGTTGTAACGGTTGGTGGCTTCACCCTGTGGGAACGAGCCTGCTCGCGAAAGCTTGAGGCAAGCGGTAGCGATTTTTATTGCCCGAGCGGGCCTCATCGCTGGCAAGCCAGCTCCCACAAGGTCTTGTGGCGAACAGAAGGATTGGAGCCGACTCGAATTATTGTGGGAGCTGGCTTGCCAGCGATGGCGGCGGCAGATTCGGCAGTAATGAACTCTGACACACCGCCTTCGCGAGCAGGCTCGCTCCCACAGGGGACTGCAGTGCAAGCCAAGTATCGAGTGTTGGGAAATTGAATCGCCCCTTCCGTCATCTACACCAAAAGTCGCGTTGACAAGATCCGGAAACCCTACCGATACTTCAGCGCAGTCATACGACAACCTACAACAAACCTAATAACAATGTGTTCAGGGATTGCCATGACGTCTACTTCTACCCCACGCGCTCCATTCAACCGCCTGCTGCTGACCGGTGCCGCCGGAGGCTTGGGCAAAGTCCTGCGCGAACGCCTGCGCCCTTACGCCAATGTGCTGCGGCTGTCCGACATCGCTGCCCTCGCCCCGGCGGTCGATGAACACGAAGAAGTCGTGCTCTGCGACCTCGCCGACAAGCAAGCGGTGCATCAACTGGTCGAAGGCGTCGACGCGATCCTGCATTTCGGCGGCGTTTCGGTTGAGCGTCCGTTCGAAGAAATCCTCGGCGCCAACATCAGCGGCGTGTTCCACATTTACGAAGCAGCACGCAAGCACGGTGTGAAGCGAGTGATTTTCGCCAGCTCCAACCACGTGATCGGCTTCTACAAGCAGGACGAAAAACTCGACGCCACCTCCCCGCGCCGTCCTGACGGCTACTACGGTCTCTCCAAGTCCTACGGCGAAGACATGGCCAGTTTCTACTTCGATCGCTATGGCATCGAAACCGTCAGCATCCGCATCGGCTCCTCGTTCCCCGAACCGCAGAACCGCCGGATGATGCACACCTGGCTGAGCTTCGACGATCTCACGCAACTGCTCGAGCGCTCGCTGTACACGCCGAATGTCGGCCACACGGTCGTCTACGGCATGTCCGCCAACAAAGACGTCTGGTGGGACAACCGCTACGCCAGCCACCTCGGTTTCGAAGCCAAGGACACCTCGGAAATCTTCCGCGACAAGGTCGAAGCGCAACCGATGCCAGCCGACGACGATCCGGCGCGAATCTATCAGGGCGGCGCTTTCGTCGCAGCAGGCCCGTTTGGCGATTGATCGCTCGACTTGATCCCCCTCCAATAAAAACCATGGGAATGAGTATGCAAGCCGAATTGATCGTCGACGCCCGCAACGCGGTCGGTGAAAGCCCGGTCTGGGTGCCGCAGGAAAACGCGCTGTACTGGGTCGATATTCCCAACGGCGGCCTGCAACGCTGGAGCGCCGACACTGGCCATGTTGCCTCGTGGAAAGCCCCGCAAATGCTCGCCTGCATCACCCGCCACCGCAGTGGCGGCTGGGTCGCCGGCATGGAAAGCGGTTTCTTTCGCCTGCACCCGCACAGCGACGGCAGCCTCGACAGCGAATTGCTCGCCACCGTCGAGCACAGCCGCCCCGATATGCGTCTCAACGACGGTCGCTGCGATCGCCAAGGGCGTTTCTGGGCCGGCAGCATGGTGCTGAACATGGGCCTGAACGCGCCTGAAGGCCGACTCTATCGCTACGGCGCCGGGCAGACTGGCGTGATCGAAGCACAGCTGGATGGCTTCATCGTGCCCAACGGCCTCGGTTTCAGCCCTGACGGCAAAACCATGTATCTGTCGGATTCGCACCCCAATGTGCAGCTGATCTGGGCTTTCGACTACGACACCGAAACCGGCACGCCATCGAATCGCCGAATCTTCGTCGACATGAACCACTTCCCCGGCCGCCCTGACGGTGCCGCGGTGGATGCCGAAGGCTGCTACTGGATATGCGCCAACGACGCCGGCCTGATTCACCGTTTTACCCCGGATGGCCGCCTCGATTTCTCGCTGCAGGTGCCGGTGAAAAAACCGACCATGTGTGCCTTCGGCGGCAGCAATCTGGACACGTTGTTTGTCGCTTCGATTCGCCCCGGCGATGACCACGATCCGCAATCCCTGGCCGGCGGCGTGTTCGCCCTGAAACCCGGCGTCAAAGGCCTCGCCGAACCGCAATTCACCGATTTGCTTTAGACCCTCTGCTGCACCGCTGCGCCTTGAACACAAAAATAACAAGACTGGAGACCCACCCCCATGAACTTCAAACGCACCTTGCTCGCCGCTGCACTCCCGCTGATGTTCACCTTCGCTGGTGCTGCTCAGGCAGACATGAAACTCAAATTCGCTGACATTCACCCCGCAGGTTACCCAACCGTCGTGGCTGAAAAATCCATGGGCGATACCCTGACCAAGGAAACCAACGGCGAACTGACCTTCCAGTACTTCCCCGGCGGTGTGCTCGGTTCCGAAAAGGAAGTCATCGAGCAGATGCAGGTCGGCGCGGTGCAGCTGTCACGCGTCAGCCTGGGCATCGTCGGCCCTGTGGTGCCGGATGTGAACGTGTTCAACATGCCGTTCATTTTCCGCGACCAGCAACATATGCGTAACGTCATCGATGGCCCGGTGGGCGACGAGATCCTCGACAAGATCACCAACTCCGAATTCGGCCTGGTGGCCCTGGCGTGGATGGACGGCGGCACGCGCAACATCTACACCAAGAAACCGGTGCGCAAGCTCGAAGACCTCAAGGGCATGAAAATCCGCGTACAGGGCAACCCGATGTTCATCGACATGATGAACGCCATGGGCGGTAACGGTATCGCGATGGACACGGGCGAAATCTTCAGCGCCTTGCAGACGGGCGTGATCGACGGTGCGGAAAACAACCCGCCGACCCTGCTCGAACACAACCACTTCCAGAACGCCAAGTTCTACAGCCTGACCGGCCACCTGATCCTGCCAGAGCCGATCGTGATGTCGAAAATCACCTGGGAAAAACTCACTCCGGATCAACAGAAGATGGTCAAAACGGCGGCCAAGGCTGCCCAGGCTGAAGAGCGCGTACTGTGGGACAAGAAGTCCGCTGCCAGTGAAGAAAAACTCAAGGCCGCCGGCGTCGAGTTCATCGAAGTCGACAAGAAACCTTTCTACGACGCCACCGCTCCGGTACGGGAAAAGTACGGTGCGAAGTACGCAGATCTGATCAAAAAGATCGAAGCCGTTCAGTAACGCCTCCCGCTCCGTACTCATGAACAAGGCCCGGCGCGCCTGATGACTCAGACGCGCCCGGTTACGGTGGAACCCGATGAAGAATCTGCTGCTGCGTATCAACGACAAGATCTACATGACGTGCATCTGGGTCGCCGGCCTTTCCGTCCTGGCGATTTCCCTGATGATTCCCTGGGGCGTGTTCGCCCGCTACGTGCTCGGCACCGGTTCGAGCTGGCCTGAGCCAACGGCGATCCTGCTGATGATGGTCTTCACCTTCATCGGCGCCGCCGCCAGTTACCGCGCCGGTGCGCACATGGCCGTGGCCATGCTCACCGACCGCATGCCAGCGCAGCTGAAATCCGCAGCAGCGGTTTTTTCGCAACTGCTGATGGCGGCAATCTGCATCTTCATGACTATCTGGGGCGCGAAGCTGTGCATGTCCACCTGGAATCAGTTCATGGCCGCCCTGCCCGATCTGCGGGTTGGCGTGACCTATCTGCCGATCCCCGTGGGCGGCTTGCTGACGCTGATTTTTGTCGTGGAAAAACTCTTGCTCGGTGACCAGAGCAAACGTCGGGTCGTGCAGTTCGACCTGGTTGAAGAAAGTGAAGGTGCCGTTTAATGGACGCTCTGATCCTGCTGGGCAGTTTTATCGTATTGATCCTGATCGGCATGCCGGTCGCCTACGCGCTGGGCGCCGCTGCGCTGATCGGCGCTTGGTGGATCGACATTCCCTTCCAGGCGGTGATGATCCAAGTCGCCTCGGGGGTGAACAAATTCTCGCTGCTGGCCATCCCGTTCTTCGTCCTGGCCGGTGCGATCATGGCCGAGGGCGGCATGTCCCGGCGTTTGGTGGCGTGTGCCGGGGTGCTGGTGGGTTTCGTGCGCGGTGGTCTGTCACTGGTCAACATCGTTGCCTCGACCTTCTTCGGCGCGATCTCCGGCTCTTCGGTAGCCGACACCGCGTCGGTAGGCTCGGTGCTGATCCCGGAAATGGAACGCAAGGGCTATCCACGGGACTTCTCCACCGCCGTGACCGTCAGCGGTTCGGTGCAAGCCCTGCTGACGCCGCCAAGCCATAACTCGGTGCTCTACTCGCTGGCTGCAGGCGGTACCGTTTCGATCGCCTCGCTGTTCATGGCCGGCATCGTCCCTGGCCTGCTGATGAGCGCCTGCCTGATGGTGCTGTGCCTGATCTTCGCGAAAAAGCGCAACTACCCCAAGGGCGAAGTGATCCCGATGCGCCAGGCGCTGAAAATCGTCGGCGAAGCCCTCTGGGGCATGATGGCGATGGTGATCATCCTCGGCGGCATCCTGTCGGGTATTTTCACCGCCACTGAATCGGCGGCCATCGCGGTGCTGTGGTCATTCTTCGTGACCATGTTCATCTACCGCGACTACAAGTGGAGTGAGTTGCCAAAACTGATGCATCGCACCGTGCGGACAATTTCGATCGTGATGATCCTGATCGGTTTTGCCGCCAGCTTCGGCTACATCATGACGCTGATGCAGATCCCGGCGAAGATCACCACGCTGTTCCTGACCCTGTCGGACAACCGCTACGTGATCCTGATGTGCATCAACGTCATGCTGCTGTTGCTCGGCACGGTGATGGACATGGCGCCGCTGATCCTGATTCTGACGCCGATCCTGATGCCAGTGATCATGGGCATCGGTGTCGACCCGGTGCAGTTCGGCATGATCATGCTGGTCAACCTGGGGATCGGACTGATAACACCCCCGGTGGGCGCGGTGCTCTTCGTCGGTTCGGCGGTGGGCAAGGTCAGTATCGAAAGCACCGTGAAAGCGCTGCTGCCGTTCTACGGTGTGCTGTTCCTGGTGCTGCTGCTCGTCACCTACGTGCCGGCGATTTCGCTGTGGCTGCCGCACCTGGTGTTGTAACCGTCTGAAAAGATCGCAGCCTTCGACAGCTCCTACAGGACCGCAATCTCTTGTAGGGGCTGTCGAGTGCAACGAGGCTGCGATCTTTTGGTCTTCATGCCCGCAACAACATGTACCCCGCCACCACCAGACAGACACTGGCAAATCCAACCTGCAACGCCCGCGCCGGCACCTGCGCGCACAGCCTGCGACCGATGATCATGCCAACGATGCTGGCGACAATGAACGCCGCGCCCTGGCGGTCGATGCGCACGCCTGCGTGAAACGCGCCGATCACCCCGATCGCTGAAATCAGACTGATCACCATCAACGACGTGGCGACGATGCCGCGCATCTGCACATCGGTCAGTTGCTTGAACGCCGGCACGATCAGAAAGCCGCCGCCGACGCCAAGCAAACCCGACACCACGCCAGTAACCGCTCCCAGTGCAGCCAGGGTGGCGGTGCATTTGGCCGTCCAGTCGAAGCGCCCGGTCTGCTCGTTGAGCATGCAGTTCTTCTGGCCCCAACTGGCGTGGCCGTGATCGCTCGGCCCCGCTTGCTGACGGTCTTTTCTGAACATTCGCCAGGCAACCATCACCATCAGCAGACTGAACAGGATCATCAGAATCTTCTCCGGCAACTGATGCGCGAAGTAGATCCCCAGCGGCGAAAACACCGCGCCCAGTGCCGCAATCAACAGCGCCGCGCGGTAACGGACCAAGCCGTGGCGCAAACCATCAATGGCCCCTACCGCCGCTGCACTACCGACGGCGAACAAGGCCACAGGCGCCGCTTGCGTCATTGTCCAGCCGAGCCCGAGCACCAGCGCCGGCACCGCGAGAATCCCACCGCCCGCGCCGGTCAGGCCGAGCACCAGCCCCATTACCACGCCAAACAGACTTGCCAGCAACATAGGGTTTTCTCAATCAACCTTGGACAGGCGCGTCAGCCACTCGCGGCCCTTGAGCATGCCGTTCCAGTAGAACCACGGCAGCAGCGTCGCTTTCAGCCACCATGCCGAACGCCGGGGCACGGTCGGGTCGAGCGGAAAGGTCGGCAGCAGTTTGCCGCCATAGCCGAACTCGGCGAGGATCACCTTGCCCTTCTCCACCGTCAGCGGGCACGAGCCGTAGCCGTCGTACTTGAGCGGCAGCGGCTGTTGTTTGCGCGCGGCCAGCAGGTTCTGCGCAACGACGACAACCTGCTTGCGCACCGCCGCCGCCGTTTTCGCGTTGCTGGTACCGCAGACATCGCCCAGTGCGAACACCTCGGGATAACGCGGATGCTGCAGGCTCTGCGGATCGACCTCACACCAACCGCCGGCATCGGCCAGCGCACTCTGTGCGATGAAATCCGGCGCGACTTGTGGCGGCACGACGTGCAGCAGATCAAAGGATTTCGCTACGTGGCTGACGTTGCCGTCGGCGTCCTTGACTTCAAACCACGCGGTTTGCGCCGGGCCGTCGACCTTGACCAGATTCGAGTTGTACGCCAGTTGCGTGTCGTACAGTTCGATGTATTTCATCAACGGCGGCACGAAGGTCGGCACGCCAAACAGCGCGGCGCCGGCCAGATTGAATTCAACGCTGATGTTGCGCAGCGCCCCGGATCTGCGCCAATGGTCGCAGGACAGGTACAGGGCTTTTTGCGGCGCGCCGGCGCATTTGATCGGCATTGCCGGCTGGGTGAACAGCGCCCGGCCACCGCGCAGTTTCTGCACTTGATCCCAGGTGTACTGCGCATGTTGATAGCTGTAGTTGGAAGTGACGCCGTGCTGGCCGAGGCTTTCCTGCAAGCCTTCGATTTTCTCCCAGGCCAGGCGCAGGCCGGGGCAGACGATCAGGTTCCGATAGCTGACGGTGCGCTGGTCGTCGAGGGTGAGTTGGCGGTGATCCGGATCGATGGCGCTGACGCTGGCCTGAATCCACGTAGCCTGACGCGGCATGACTTTGCTCATCGGCCTGACCGTGTCTTTCACGTCAAACGCGCCACCGCCAACCAGCGTCCACGCCGGTTGGTAATAGTGCTGTGAACTCGGTTCGATCACGGTGACTTGGAGGTGCGGGTCACGCTTGAGCAGGCTGGCGACAAAACCGATGCCGGCCGTGCCGCCGCCGATGACCACGATGTCCGCACTGATGGATGGGCCCCAGTGTTGATCGTTCATTGCTTGTTCCTTTTGCTGCACGCAAGGATTTCAGTCTTCACACCCATAAAAAATGTGGGAGCGGGCTTGTTCGCGAAAGCGCCGTGTCAGACAAAGAATGTTCGACTGACACGCCGCTTTCGCGAGCAAGCCCGCTCCCACAATGGCAGGTGTGAAGGCTGGCATTTATGGCTGTTCCCAGCTCTTGAGCACCGCTCCGCAATAAAGTCCCGAGAGGGTCTTCATCACCTGGATCACTTCGTGGCTGGCCAGGCCGTAGAAAATGTATTTGCCTTCGCGACGGGTCGCGACCAGCCCTTCGTCACGCAGGATGCCGAGTTGCTGGGACAGCGTCGGCTGGCGTACGCCGGTCATGGTTTCCAGCTCGCCGACGTTGCGTTCGCCTTGAGTCAGTTGGCAGAGAATCAACAGGCGGTCCTCATTGGCCAGAGCCTTGAGCAGCGCGCAGGCTTTGGACGCCGAGGCGCGCAATTGGGCGACTTCACATTCGGTCAGACTGGATTGCATTTGCACGAGGCCTTGAAGGTCACTTAAGCTGCGAACATTATGTTTTTACATAAAGTGTTGCAACCCGAAATTCCCCAGCACAGGTTTTCGCCATGCCCGCCCTGATTGAAGCGTTCCTCGACCCCGCCTCCTCGACCTACAGCTATGTGGTCTATGAAGCCGACGGCGGCCAGTGCGCGATCGTCGACCCGGTGCTCGATTACGATGGTGCCGCCGGACGCACCGGCACGGCACAGGCGGACAAGATCATCGCTTTCGTACGTGCGCAGCAGTTGCAAGTGCAATGGTTGCTGGAAACCCATGCCCACGCCGATCACCTGTCCGCCGCGCCGTACCTGCGTCGTGAATTGGGCGGCAAGATCGCCATAGGCGAATCGATCAGTAAAGTGCAGAACGTGTTCAAGGCGCTGTTCAACCTTGAGCCGGAGTTTCGCGTCGATGGCTCGCAGTTCGATCACCTGTTTGCGCCCAACGAGTCGTTCATGATCGGCAATCTCAAGGCCACCGCGCTGCACGTTCCCGGGCATACGCCAGCGGACATGGCGTACCTGATCGACGGTGAGCAGATCCTCGTCGGCGACACGCTGTTCATGCCCGATGTCGGCACCGCGCGCTGCGATTTCCCCGGCGGCAATGCGCAGCAATTATTCAACTCGATCCAGAAGCTGTTGGCTTTTCCGGCCAGCGTGAAGCTCTACGTCTGCCACGATTACCCGCCCGAGGGCCGCGCCTCGCAGTGCCAGACCACGGTTGGCGAACAGCGCCAAAGCAATATTCATGTGCACGACGGAATCGATGAAGCGGCATTCGTCGAAATGCGCACTCAGCGTGATGCCGGGCTGGGCATGCCAACGTTGTTGTTGCCGGCCATACAAGTGAATGTGCGGGCGGGAAACCTGCCGGCAGCGGAAGACAACGGCGTGGTATACCTGAAAATCCCGCTCAACAAACTCTGACAGGAAATTCACGGTGGCCATTCACTATCGAAAGCCTGCGAGCAGGCTCGCTTCCACAGGATCTGCGTTGCGCAATGAAAAGTGGAAGCGGGTCTGTTCGGACAAAAGCTGCGCCGTGCGCCAATAACCCTGAGAACGTTATCCGGGTTAATCCGCTTTCTTCTGCTGCATTTGCACCGATGCCTTGCTCTTGTCTTCGTCCTGGCTGGTTGCTTTGTTGGAATCGAAACAGCCGTGCAACAGAAACATTGAGCAGAAGCCAAGACATACACAGATTTTTTTCATGACGATCTCCTTTAAGCAGTGGTCAAATTGAAGCAGTGGTCAAATTGCATCAGATTCTCAGCCCTTGCTGTGCTCAGGCGACGAAGGCCCTTCCTTGATCCCGCGCGGGCCGGCGATGCCCCACACGATGAGGCCGAGCACCGGGAACACGATCAGACCGATCGCCCAGGCGGCTTTGACGCCAACACTCTTGTTGCTGCGAAACACGCTGACAATCGCCCACAGGTCGACCAGCAGAATGATCACCGCCACGGCGATGGAAAAATAACTCGTTGCCTCGTTCATTTCGCGATCCTCCAATGACTGGTAAGCATTGGGCTGCGAGGTGTTTTCAGCGTTCAAAAAAAATGCACGCGCGTGGCGCCAGGGACTCAGCCACCTTCCGGATCCTGGCGGATCACGGAGATCTTGCCGTTGCGCTCGATGATCGCGAATTTGATCTGCTCGATGGTTTCAATGCCTTGGCTGGAGCGCGCCGCCTCCATGACATCCGCTTCAACCAGCCGCGCATGCCGCAGACGTCGATGCAGCAGTTTGCCGTTCTCGACGATGATCGTCGGCTCGCCATCGATCAATCGCGAGACCCAGCTGGAACGCTGCTTGAGCAAGGAAAATCCAACGTCGATGGCGATCAGGGTGATGATCACCAGAAACGCATTGGTCAAGGAGAAATCATCGCCCAGCAACGCCTGCTGTGTAGCTTCGCCGATGATCATCAGCAGCACGAAATCGAACGTGGTCAGCTCGGCCAGCGAACGGCGGCCGGCAATTTTGAACAGCACCATCAGTGCCAGATACATCACGAGCGCGCGCAAGACCGAGTCCATGGGTCACCTATGGATAAATGAATTGAGTGAGCTTGACTTCGCTCGAACCCGGCGCGCGGATATGACTGCGAAACAGGCCCAGTCCGTCGCCGCGCAACGTCAGATAAAGCGTTGCCTGACCCTGGGCATCCGCCTGCAACCACAAGCGCATACCCTGCGCTGAGCTGCGCATACGCACCGGCGCCGGTTGCATGGTTTCGATGCTGAAGCCGTCAAGCATCTCGCCACCGATGTCAAGTTCGACGGTGGCTTCAGGGGTCGAATGCACGCTGAGTTTCAGCGGGTTGGTCGAGCCGTTGCGGTGGAACATCTCGTATTCGACCTGGACTTTGCCATCGTCGCTGCGCGCATCCTGGGCACTGAGCACGCCACGGGAAAACAGCCCCAACAGACCCAGCAGCATGCACACGACGAGCAGATACCAACCGATGTGCTCGAAGCGCCAGACCTTCAACTGATAGGCCATGTCCTCCTGCACCGGGAATTGTCGGCTTTTCAAATCGGGATGCTCAGCGTCAGGTTTCATCGGCTCGACCGCCCTTCACCCTGCAACGCGCGGCGATGAAGATCCGCCAACTGCTGCAAGGCGAATTCCGAAGCACGGGTCTGCACTTCGCTGCGCGAGCCGGGAAACCACTGCCGGGTGCTGAACAGAAAATGTCGGTCATCGAACTGGAACGCCCAGGCGAAACACACGGTTCCGGCTTTTATCCCATCCATGTCGTCGGGGCCAAGAATGCCGGTCGTGGCGACCGCGACGTTGGCGGTGCTGTCACGCAGCGCGCCGATGGCCATTTCACTGGCGACTTCAACGCTGGTCAGGTTGAAGGTGTCCATGGTCGCCGGGCTGACGTGGAGCAAGCGCTGCTTGGCCTGCGGCGAGTAGACCACATAGCCGCATTCGATCAACTCGCCGCTACCGGGGACTTCCGACAGCAACATGACGATTTCCCCGGCCGTGCAGGATTCGGCGGTGGTGATGATCAGCGAATGTTGGCGCAGGTATTCAATCGTTTCCTTGGCGATGGACATGGCACGCTCTCGAAGCTGTTATTGCCGGTTGACCGCTCGCTACGCTGATCATTCCGCTGAATTGGATGAGCGTGTAAGCGCCTCTTGCCGAGAAAGTTTTCCGCCCCATTCGGCACGATCACCTACCCTCATAGACTGTGTGATCCACTCGAGCCTGCCGCCCCCATGCGCTGTTCATTCAAGTCGTTGTTTTTCGTCCTGTTCCTGCTGCTGATACCGGGCAGCGCGGCGCTGTGGGCGGCCGACCTTCCGACGCCGGCGAACTCAAGCGCAGCGCCGCTGCCGGTGATTTCGCAAAGCGATCTGCAAGCCTTGCAACAACGCCTCGACGGGCTCAAGCAGCAGATTTCGGCGGCGAACAATTACAACCAGCTCGAAGGCCCGCAGGATCGGGTGCAGGCATTCATTCTCGATGTCGATCGATTGTCGGCTGCGCTGTTGCCGCAACAGGCGCAACTGGCGGTGCAATTGGGCGTGCTCGGCACGGCGCCCGACGCCGAGGTGGCCGCCGAGCAAGCCGATATCGTCGCGCAGCGGGCCGCGCTGGCGGAGCAGAAAAGCAAGGTCGACGGCACGCTGAAAAGCCTCGCCGCACTGAAGCAGAACGCCGCCGATCTGATCACGCAGATTGCCAGCATCCGCCGCACGCTGCTGGAAAGCGAACTGACCCTGAGCACCCGCAGCGTTTTGACTCCGCATTTCTGGGCACCGCTGGTCGATCCAAGCGAGGACGACCGCCAGCGACTGCGACTGTTCGTGGCGCAGGTGGCTGACGTCTGGGCCACGGTCTGGGCGCCGGGCGAGCGTTTTTACACTTGCGTGCTGGTGCTGTTGGCGCTGCTGGTCTGGACCTTCGGCCGCCGTCTGGCTGAGCGCGGGCTGACCTGGTTCTGCATTCACCGCGTGGCGGAGGGCCGACTGCGCCGCAGTGCCTTGGCCTTCGCTTCAGCCATCGCGACGTTCATAACCACTGCCATCGCCCTGAAACTGCTGTTCTACGCCTGTACCCGCCACGACGCCCTGCCGCCGGTGCTGGAGACGTTTTCCGAAGAGTTCGAAAAAGTCGTGTACGCCTGCGTACTGATCACCGGGCTCAGCCGTGCATTGCTGTCGACCGAGCATCCATCGTGGCGCCTGCCGGCGATTGCCGATCCGGTGGCGATGGCGCTCAAACCTTATCCGCGGATTCTTGCCTGCACGTTGCTGGTGTTGGTGACGCTGGTGCAGGTCGCCAATGCCACGGGCATGAGCAGCGATATCGTTATGGCCGGACGCGGTGTGATTTCGATGGTGGTACTGGCGATCATCGGCACGATGCTGTTGCGCGTCGGCAAAGTGCGCAAGGCGCTGGTCGCGGCCAATGACCCCTCGGCGACCAACAGCGTGTTCGCCGGGCTGATCTACAGCGTCGCCAGTCTCTCGATGTTGGTGACGGCCATTGCCCTGCTTGCCGGCTATGTCTCGCTGGCGCGGTTCATCAGTTATGAACTGGTGTGGGGCTATGTCGTGCTGTCGGGCTTCTACTTGCTGATTCAGCTGGTCAAGGACGCCTGTGAGCACCTGTTTTCGCCGAAACACGCGAGCGGCCAAGCGCTCAAGCAATTGCTCGGCGTCAGCGATCGGCGCCTTGAGCAGACGTCGATCCTGTTGTCCGGCGTCAGCCGCGCCGGCCTGATGCTGATGGCGCTGATTTCGTTGTTTGTCGGCGGCATCGGCACCACGCTCGGCCAACTGGTCACCAACATCATGTCGATCCTCGGCGGTGCCGGCTTGCGCAAGCTGAATATCGTCCCGGCACATCTGCTCAACGCACTGCTGGCGCTGCTGATCGGGATCTGGCTGATCCGCGCATTGAGCCGCTGGCTCGACAACGAATTCCTGCCCAAGACCGACATGGACCCAGGGATGTGCGCGTCACTGAGCACGCTGTTTTCCAATATCGGCTACGCCTTTGTGATTCTGTTGACGCTGTCGTCGCTGGGCGTGCAGTGGACGAATCTGGCGTGGATCGTCAGTGCACTGTCGGTGGGCATCGGCTTTGGCTTGCAGGAGATCGTCAAGAACTTCGTCTCCGGCCTGATCCTGCTCACCGAGCGCCCGGTCAAAGTCGGCGACCTGATCAGCATCAGCGGCGTCGAGGGGGATATCCGCCGGATCAATGTGCGTGCTACGGAAATCCAGCTCAGCGACCGCTCGATCGTGATCGTGCCCAACTCGCAGCTGATCTCGCAGAACCTGCGCAACGTTACCCTCGGCGGCAGCGCACAGGGCGTGGCGTCGCTGGAGTTGGTGTTTCCGTTGGATATTGATCCTGAGGAGGTCAAACAACTGCTGCTCGATGCCTTCCACGAGAATGAAACCATCCTCGATAAACCGGCGCCGTTCGTGCGTTTCAGCAAATTGTCGCCGGACGGCATAACCCTCACGGTCACCGGTTATGTGGGCAGCCCGAGGATTGTCGGACTGACCAAAAGTGATTTGTTGTTTGAGGTGCTGAAGCGTTTGGGCGCGGCGGAGATTGCGCTGGCGAAGCCGCCAGCGGCGTGATCCGGTTAGCGCTTGCCCGAGTTGTCGATGCTGGCCGTGCTGCTGCGTGGCGTCAGCTCGAACGGCAGTATGACGTGCCTCTCTGGCAAAGGCTGTTTCTCGATCAGGGCAATCAACATTTCGACCGCTTTGGTCCCGAAGGCCTCGGCAGGTTGCGAGATGGTGGTCAGCGGCGGATCGCAGTACGCGGCCATGGGAATATCGTCGAAACCCACCAGTGAAATATCCTCGGGCACACGCAGCCCCGCCTGCCGGATGCGCTTGAGCGCGCCGATGGCCATTTCATCGTTTTCACAGAACAGCGCGGTGGGTCTGTTGACCATTGCCAGCATCCTTTGCGCTCCCACGAAGCCGGCTTCAAGGGTGAAGTTGCCATGGCAAATCAGTGCCTCGTCAAAGGCGATCTGGGCCTCGCGCAATGCCGCTTCGTAGCCTGCCAATCGATCGCGGGTCAGCGGACTGTTTTTCGAGCCCTTGATCAGGCCGATGCGTCGGTGCCCCAATGCGATCAGATGTTCGGTCATGGCTTGGGCGGCGGCGACGTTGTCGAGGCTGATGGTTGGATAACGCCCGGCCTTGATCACTTCGCAGGCGTTAACGATCGGCGGCACATCGGCGTCGGCCGGAGCGTTTTCGAACGGATCGTAGGCGCGCAACTGGATCACCCCGTCGGCCTGATAGGCGTACACGAGCTCGGCGAATTGCCGCTCCAGTTCTTCCCGGCCCTGGGTGTCGCAGAGCAGCAAGCGATAGCCGGCTGCCTGCGCCGCTTGCTGCGCGCCGCTGATGACCCGGGCAAAAAAGGTGTTGGCGATGGTCGGCACCAGAATCACCAGATTGCCGGTGCGCCGTGAACGGAATTGCACGGCCATCAGGTTAGGCCGATAGCCCGCCTGTTCCACCGCAGCCATGACGCGCTCACGAGTGGGTGCGAGGACGCGCTCGGGTGATTTCAAAGTCCTCGAAACCGTCGCCACGGAAACACCTGCCAGCCGAGCCACTTCGCGAATATTGGACAAAACCACCTCGTTGTTTCATGTCGATCAGGCGCGGAGCTTACCGCAGGCGACGAGCGATCGAAACGCTGTCGATCATCCGCTGGCATTTGACACCGGAGTATTTCACGCCTAGATTTCGCCGACGATGTAACCGGTTACATCACTCATCAACATTGCATCCAGCTACCGAGACGACTGCCATGTACGCTGCCGTAAAAATAAGAATGGGTTTTGTTGGAGGCGGTGAAGGTTCATTCATTGCCCGCGCCCACCGGCAAGCCGCCGGCCTCGACGGACGCTTCGAACTGGTCTGCGGTGCGTTCAGCCGCGACCCGGAGAATAATCAGCGCACCGCTGCCACGCTGGGTGTGGCCGCCGAGCGTTGTTACGACGATTGGCAAGCCCTGCTCGCCCGCGAGGCCGCCCTGCCCGCCGAGCAGCGCATGCAACTGCTGGTCATCGTCACCCCCAATCATTTGCACGCCCCGATTGCCCGCGAGGCATTGAGCGCCGGTTTTCACGTGTTCAGCGAGAAACCCGCAGCGCTGAACCTCGCCGAGGTGCAGGCGCTGCACTCGGTGGTCATCAACAGCCAGCGCATTTACGCTCTGGCGCACACCTACCTCGGCTACGCGATGGTCTGGCAGGCCCGCGAAATGGTCGCCAGCGGCGTGCTCGGGCGCGTGCGCAAAGTCCTAGTTGAATACCCGCAAGGCTGGCTCAGCAGCGATGTCGCCGGGCAAGGCAACAAGCAGGCCGGCTGGCGCGATGACCCGGCGCAGTCAGGGATCGGCGGCTGCATCGGCGATATCGGCACCCATGCGTTTTCCCTGGCGGAGTTTGTCGCCGGTCAGTCGATTCAGTTAATCAGCGCGATGCTCGGCTCGCATGTCGAGGGTCGGCAACTGGATGACGATGTGGCGATGCTGTTCAAAATGCGCGACGGCGCCAGTGGTGTATTGCTTGCCAGCCAGGTCTGCGCCGGTGAGGAAAACCCGCTGAAGATCCGCGTCTACGGTGACAAGGGTGGGCTGGAGTGGCGCCAAGAGGAACCGGCCAGCCTGATTCATCGACCGTTGAACGAGCCGATGCGCGTTCTGCGCTCCGGAGTCGGTCAGCCGTGGCTGTGTGCCGCCGCAACCCAACGCATGCGCCTGCCTGCGGGGCATCCCGAAGGTTATCTGGAAGCCATGGCCAACCTGTACGGCGATCTCGCCCAGGCGATTGCGGATGGCGTGGAAGGCCATCAGGCACCGGGCGTCCCGGGCGTAGAGACCGGCCTGCGCGGTATGGCGTTTATTGAAACCGCCATTGCCAACCACTTTGGCAATGAAAAGTGGAGCGAGATCCCCGGCCAACTGACAGGAGCCGCCAACCATGACGAATGATCAGCAAACCGCTACAGGTATGAAGGGCCCCGGCATCTTCCTCGCTCAGTTCATCGCTGACGAAGCGCCGTTCGACTCGCTCGCCAACATCGCCACATGGGCCGCTTCGCAAGGCTACAAAGCCATCCAGGTACCGACCCTGGGCACGAGGTTCATCGATTTGCAGCGCGCTGCTGAAAGTCAGAATTACTGCGACGAACTCATCGCCGTCTGCGCCCGCGCCGGTGTGGTGATCAGCGAGTTATCGACGCACCTGCAAGGGCAATTGGTCGCGGTTCATCCGGCGTTCGACAGCCTGTTCGACGACTTCGCCCCGCCCGCGCTGCGCGGCAAGCCGCAGGAGCGCACCGCGTGGGCCATTGAGCAGCTGAAACTGGCTGCCCGCGCCAGCCAGCGCCTGGGACTCACCGCCCACGCAACCTTCTCCGGCGCCCTCCTCTGGCCCTACGTCTATCCATGGCCACAGCGTCCGGCCGGTTTGGTCGAGCAAGGTTTCGCCGAACTGGGCAAGCGCTGGCTGCCGATTCTCGACTGCTTCGAGGAGGCTGGCGTAGATCTGTGTTACGAAATCCACCCTGGCGAAGACCTGCATGACGGTGCGTCATTCGAGCAGTTTCTCGAAGCGGTGAATCATCACCCCCGCGCGGCAATTCTGTATGACCCGAGTCATCTGCTGCTGCAGCAGATGGACTACCTCGGCTTCATCGACCGTTACCACCAACGCATCCGCATGTTTCACGTCAAGGATGCCGAGTTCCGCCCCGATGCGCGCTCCGGCGTCTACGGCGGGTATCAGGGCTGGGTCGAGCGTCCCGGACGCTTTCGCTCGCTGGGCGACGGCCAGATCGATTTCAAATCGATCTTCAGCAAATTGTGCCAATACGACTTCAACGGCTGGGCGGTACTGGAATGGGAATGCTGCCTGAAAGACTCCGCACAGGGTGCGGCCGAAGGCGCGGCGTTTATCGAGCGGCACATGATCCGCAAGACCGCCAAGGCCTTCGACGATTTCGCCGGAGTCAGCGCTGACGCTGCTTCCAACCGGCGCTTGCTCGGCCTGACTGACGACTGATTCATCCGCGTTACCGACATAACAACAATACGGTGATCTGAAATGAACGTAATGAATGCGCGACTCAGCGTGATGATGTTTTTGCAGTTCTTTATCTGGGGCGGCTGGTTCGTCACCCTCGGCACTTTTCTGGCAACCACGCTCGCTGCCAGCGGCGGCCAAGTCGGCATGGCCTTCGCCACGCAATCCTGGGGCGCGATTCTGGCGCCGTTTGTCATTGGCTTGATTGCCGACCGGTTCTTCAATGCCGAACGCATTCTGGCGGTGCTGCATCTGCTCGGCGCGGTGCTGCTCTATCAGCTCTATCGCGCGGCAGACTTCAGCGCGTTTTATCCCTATGTACTCGCCTACATGATGGTCTACATGCCGACGTTGGCACTGGTCAACGCCGTGGCGTTCCGCCAGATCAAAGATCCGGCGCTGGAGTTTTCGCGCATTCGCGTGTGGGGCACGGTGGGCTGGATTGTTGCAGGGGTAGTGATCAGCTTCGTGTTCGCCTGGGACTCGCAGCAAAGCATCGCGGCCGGGGGCTTGCGCAATACGTTCCTGATGTCCGCCGTCGCGTCGCTGCTGTTGGGGCTTTACAGCTTCAGTCTACCGAACACTGCACCGCTGAAAAGCGCAGCAGGCTCATCAAGCCTCAAGCAGATGCTCGGCGTCGATGCCTTGGGTTTGCTCAAGGAACGCAGCTATCTGGTGTTCTTCCTCGCCTCGGTCCTGATCTGCATTCCGCTGGCGTTCTATTACCAGAATGCCAATCCGTTTCTGGCCGAGATCGGCGTGACCAATCCGACGGCGAAAATGGCCATCGGTCAGGTGTCGGAAGTGCTGTTCATGTTGCTGTTGCCGCTGTTCATTCATCGCTTCGGCATCAAGATCGCCCTGCTGGTCGGCATGGCTGCCTGGGCGTTGCGCTACGTGCTGTTTGCCTTCGGCAATAACGACGATCAGGCATTCATGCTGCTGATCGGCATTGCCCTGCACGGCGTGTGCTATGACTTCTTCTTCGTGTCCGGGCAGATCTACACCGATGCCAAAGCACCAGAACGCTTCCGCAGTTCGGCGCAAGGTTTGATCACCTTGGCTACGTACGGGTTGGGCATGTTGATTGGTTTCTGGATTGCGGGACGGATTACTGACCACTTCACTTCGAGTGCGGGCCATGACTGGAGAAGTATCTGGCTATCTCCAGCCGGTTTTTCCGTGGCGGTGCTGCTGTGTTTCTGGGCGACATTCAAGAGCCGCGATCGCGACAAGGCAGTGCTGCCGAGTGCGGTTTAGAGCAGCGTTGTAATGCATGAAAAGAACGAATGCCGCCTGTGGTTGAGGTGGCATTCGTTATCGATGCTCATCGTTGCGCTCAAGCGTTGCGGCGTTCGAGCAGGCGGTCAGCGCCACCTTCGGCGACCCGATTGCCTTGCAGATGATCGGAGCCATCAGAGGCTACTGCATCGCTGAACAGTGGATCAGTTTCGGTCGCAGCGACTGCATCGCTGAACAGCGGGTCGGTTTCGGTGGCGGCGAAGGCATTCAGTGCAAAAACCGAGAAAGCGATACCGAGGATAGTCTGGCGTTTCATGATGATGTGCTCCGAGTTGCAGTGGTTGGGTATGGAGCCGATCTTACGCTGCGCTATGAATATGAGAATTTCATTGACTTAATGGTTGTTATTGACGCAATCAATGACTGATCAAGCATGAGCCGCTATTGGATCGATCTTCATGCTGTTGCTTACGTCATTAAGCGAAACGCCCTACAAAGTCGAAAGCATAAAACCGACAATCTCGTTTTTGACAGTTTTTTTCGCACAAAAAAAAGACCCGTATCAGTCGAAACCGAAACGGGTCTTTCCCCACTTAGACGACCTTATTTCAAGTCATCAAAGTGATCTCGCAGGAACCCGTAAAAGCGCAAGGCTTTCAACAATCTCCATACAAGGCTCAGCGTACGCAGCAAAAGCTTCATACGTTTTGGCCTCCAGGGCTGGCGGCCAAACCTCCAGCAAACTTACCGGACCATGCGTGCCTTCAGCCGACTGGCTAGGGTGGCTGGTGAGGCGGCCGGTTGAAATCCCTTCGAGACATCATTCCGGCACGGGTGCGAATCCGCGTCGAAGGGCGTAAAACCTTTTGCGCCCCCAGCCAAACCTCTCCGCCGCTCTATCAGTTGAGCGCGGGCATATTAACCTGAAAACTCCAGGACAAAAGCGCCGCTCACACCGTTATTCATCAAACGCCGCCACGCCTTTGTTAAATGTTATTTCTGCCAGACAAATTTCAACAAACATAAACATATAAATTCTTCGCAGGGCCGAAGACGCACTTGTTTCGAACGCCTGTTCAACCGTTGCAAGGAACGGTATAACTCCATACCATGGCAATCCTGGTTAGGGTGGCTGGTGAAGCACCTGGCTTCGATCGCAAATCGAGGCCTACTAAAAAACCGCCCCGCGAAGGCGGTTTTTTTTCGTCTGCGTTTTGTGGTCCCACCCCATCCAGGACACATTGCCTGACTCGATCCCCCTGCGCCCCCTGCACAAATCTTCTAAACACTCTTCTCCCCCACGCTGTATTTTAGAAACGCCCCTGCTCACCCCCCCTATGGAATCCTCCCATGGACAAACGCAACTGGATCTCTCTCTCCCAGGATGTCGATACCGGGATCGAGTCGATTCGTGCGCATTTCCGTGGGCATGCTTACGATCCACACTGGCATGACAGTTTTCTCGTCGGGATCACCGAGCAAGGCGTGCAGCAGTTCAATTGCCGTCGTGTACGTCATCGCAGTACGCCGGGGCATGTGTTCCTGCTGGAGCCGGGTGAAATCCACGATGGCCATGCGCCGACCGAGGATGGCTTCACCTACTCGATGCTGTACCTCGATCCGCACTGGCTGGAGCGCGAACTGCACGCGCTGTTCGAAGAGGCGCCCGCCGACAGCCAGCCAGGCTTTGCCGACACCCTGAGCCACGACCCGCGCCTGTCGACCGCGATCGTGCAAGCCTTCCACGCGTTACATGACGGCGATCTGCGCATCGTCCGGCAGACTGCGCTGGATGGCCTGCTGGCGTCTCTCACCCGCCATCTCGACTGGCGCAAGCGTCAGGACTTCGATCCGCGCCTGCCACTGGTTGCGCAGGTTGCGCGGGACTATCTGCATGCCCACAGCTATGAAGACATCGGTCTGGACGACCTCGCCAAAGCGTGCGGCGTCGATCGCTTTCGCCTGACCCGCGCGTTCAAGGCGGCGTTCGGTCTGGCACCGCACGCTTACCTGATCCAGTTGCGCCTGGCCAAGGCGCGACAATTGCTCGCGCGCGGTGAGACGCCAGCGCAGGTCGCCAGCGTGCTCGGTTTTGCCGATCAAAGTCATCTCGGTCGCTGGTTCCGCCGCGCCTATCAATTGACCCCTGCGGACTACCGCAAACGCTGCTCAAATCTTCCAGACTGAGGCCCGCCCGCTGACGATCATGGTGTCCTGTTTCGTCTTTCAGGAATCTGCACCATGGCTTCTCTACTGCCCTTTCTGCTGTTCGCTTTCGTTGCCTCGATTACCCCGGGACCGACCAATATTCTGGTGCTGAGCCACAGTTCGCGGCGCGGGCTGATCGCTACGTTGCCGATCATTTTTGGTGCCTGTGCGGCGGCAGCGCTGATTGTGCTGGTGGTCGGGCTGGGTGCTGGTGAAACCCTGCTGCGCTTTCCCCGCGTGCAACAAGCGATGGCTTGGGGCGGTGTGCTCTGGTTGAGCTGGCTGGCGTGGCAGATCTTTCGTAGTTCGCCGCCGTCGCTGGACCCAAATGCTGCGCAGGAACAAGGCTTGAGCGTATTCGGCGCGGCGCTGCTGCAACTGGTCAACCCGAAGGTGTGGATGATGGCCGTGGCGGTGGTCAGTGTATTCGTCGGCGGCGGCGACAAGACGCTGCGCCTGCTGGTGTTGTCGCTGGCATTTCTGCTGGTCTCGCTGCCGTGCATGACGCTCTGGGCGCTGCTCGGCGTCGGCAGCGCGCGGCTGCTCAGCTCAGCACAAGCGTTCAAGCGAATGAACGCGGCACTGGCCCTTCTTCTGCTGCTCTCGGCCTGGCTGGCCGTGTTGGTCTAATGCCCTGTGGCTTGCCGATATTCGCGCGGTGTAAACCCGGTCGAGGCCTTGAACTGACGGGTGAAAGCGCTGTGATCGGTGTAGCCGCATAGCAGCGCAACCTCAGTGATCGGCAAGTCGCTGTGCAACAGTCGATGCGCGTGTTCCAGGCGGACTTTCTGGATCATCTGCCGTGGCGTCAGGTGAAAAACCCGCTTGCAGTAGCGCTCCAGTTGCGCCACGGAAATTCCGGCTATGCGCGTCAGTTCACCCAGCGTCACCCGCCGATTGAAGTTGCCGCGAATGTATTCATCGACCGCCGCCAAACGCTCGAACGCCGGGTGCGTCTCGCTGGCTGATTGCAGATCCACCGAGATCCCCACCAGGCCGATGATCGTCCCGTCACGGTTGTAGATCGGCCTCTTGTGGGTCAGGCACCAGCCCGGTTCGCGACTGCCATACAGGTGCAGTTCGAGCTGATCCTCCAACACGAAACCCTCCTCCAGCACCTTGCGATCCTGCTCGGTGTAACCCGGACCCAACTGCGCCGGGAACACCTGCGCACTGGTCTTGCCGAGCAACGGGCGCAGGTCCTTCAAGCCACAACGCTGCACCAGCGTGCGGTTGGCAAGCACATAGCGCGCTTGCAGATCCTTGATGAAGATCGCCGCATTGGGGATCACATCGAGTATCGGCAACAGCTGCGCGGCACCGACGACCATCTCTTCAAGAGTATGCGGACGCAGGTCGTCAGTACCCTGGCACAGGATCGAAAACGCTGACTGCATCAAAGAATTCCCCTCGAGCTGAACCACCACAAATGCCACTCGCGAGCAGATTGCAGCAACGTCGCGGCCCTGTCGAGGCCGCGCATTCACCGGCGCCATTGTGCTGAATTCGTCATTGATCCCGCCGTAAAACATCAATCGCCGCTGGCGTCGACCGGTGCAAAGTCTGCTCGTCCACGTGACACAACTGCCTATCCAATAACTCACAAGAAGGCGATGCCATGTCAGGCCAAGGCAAGTTCAAAAAACAGCTTTCATTGATCGACCTCACCTTTATCGGACTCGGCGCGATCTTCGGTTCCGGCTGGTTGTTCGCCGCCAGCCATGTCTCGGCGATTGCCGGGCCGGCGGGGATATTTTCCTGGTTGCTGGGCGGTTTCGCCGTGTTGCTGCTGGGCATCGTCTACTGCGAACTGGGCGCGGCATTGCCCCGCGCTGGCGGCGTGGTGCGCTACCCGGTTTATTCCCACGGGCCGCTGCTTGGCTACCTGATGGGTTTCATTACGCTGATCGCGTTTTCCAGTCTGGTGGCTATCGAAGTGGTCGCCTCGCGCCAATACGCGGCGGCGTGGTTTCCCGGCCTCACCAAGTCTGGCAGCGGCGATCCGACGATCCTCGGCTGGCTGGTGCAGTTCGGCCTGCTCTGCGTGTTTTTCCTGCTCAACTACCGCAGCGTGAAGACCTTCGCCAAGGCCAACAATCTGGTCAGCGTGTTCAAATTCATCGTGCCGCTGCTGGTGATCGGCGTGCTGTTTACTTTCTTCAAACCGGAGAACTTCCAGGTTCAGGGATTCGCTCCATTCGGACTGTCCGGCGTGGAGATGGCGGTCTCCGCTGGCGGGATCATCTTTGCCTATCTGGGCCTGACGCCGATCATTTCCGTGGCCAGCGAAGTGAAAAATCCACAGCGCACCATTCCCATCGCGCTGATTCTCTCTGTACTGCTGTCGACCTTGATATACGTGCTGCTGCAAATGGCCTTTCTCGGCAGCATCCCGACGGAAATGCTCGCCAACGGCTGGGCCGGCATCAGCAAGGAGTTCGCCCTGCCCTATCGCGACATCGCCCTGGCGCTCGGTGTCGGCTGGCTGGCCTATCTGGTGGTCGCCGATGCGGTGATCTCGCCGAGCGGCTGCGGCAACATCTACATGAATGCTACGCCGCGAGTGATCTACGGCTGGGCGCAGACCGGCACCTTCTTCAAGGTTTTCACCCACATCGATGAAAAGTCCGGCATCCCGCGTCCGGCGCTGTGGCTGACCTTCGCCCTGTCGGTGTTCTGGACCCTGCCATTCCCGTCGTGGGAAGCGCTGATCAACGTGGTCTCCGCCGCGCTGGTGTTGAGCTATGCGGTGGCGCCAGTGTCGGTTGCGGCGCTGCGGCGCAATGCGCCGGACATGCCGCGCCCGTTCCGGGTCAAGAGCATGGGCCTGCTCGGGCCGGTGTCGTTCATCATCGCCGCGCTGATCGTTTACTGGTCGGGCTGGAACACCGTGTCGTGGCTGCTCGGCCTGCAAATCCTGATGTTTGTCATCTACCTGTTCTGTGGCCGCTTTGTGCCCACCGCTCACCTGAGCCTGGCGCGTCAGGTGCGTTCATCGGCGTGGCTGATCGCCTTCTACGCGGTGACCATCGTGCTGTCGAAACTCGGCACCTTCGGTGGCCTGGGCATCCTCGCGCATCCGTTCGACACCATCGTCGTCGCCGCTTGCGCCACCGGCATTTACTACTGGGGCGCGGCGACCGGCGTGCCTGCCCATCTGCTGCGCCTGGACGACGAGGACGAAGAAAGCGAAAGCCCTGCGCCCTCGCCCACCGTCAACGCCCGCCCTGCCGGCGCCTACTGAAATCATCCAACGGGATCTCTTCATGAAACGAGTACACGTCATTGATTCCCACACCGGCGGCGAGCCGACGCGGCTGGTCATGAGCGGCTTCCCAGAGCTGCCCGGCAACACCATGGCAGAGAAACGCGACGCCCTGCGCAGCCAGCATGATCAATGGCGCCGCGCCTGTCTGCTGGAGCCACGCGGTAACGATGTGCTGGTCGGCGCGCTGTATTGCCCGCCGCTATCGCCTGATGCCACCTGCGGGGTGATCTTCTTCAACAACGCCGGATACCTGGGCATGTGCGGCCACGGCACCATCGGCCTGATCAATTCGTTACAGCATCTGGGGAAAATCCAGCCGGGCGTGCACAAGATCGACACACCGGTGGGGCAAGTCAGCGCGACGCTGCACGACGATGGTTCGGTCACTCTGGGCAACGTGCCCGCTTACCGTTATCGCAAACAGGTGCCGGTGGAGGTGCCCGGTTTTGGTCGGGTGGTCGGTGATATCGCCTACGGCGGCAACTGGTTTTACCTCGTCTCCGAGCATGGCCAGACACTGACCATGGACAACGTCGAGCACCTGACCGCGTACACCTGGGCCATGCTCAAAGCGCTGGAAGATCAGGGCATCTCTGGCGAAGACGGCGCCGCTATCGACCACATCGAACTGTTCGCCGATGACGATCAGGCCGACAGCCGCAACTTCGTCATGTGCCCCGGCAAAGCCTACGACCGCTCACCGTGCGGCACCGGCACCAGCGCCAAACTTGCCTGCCTGGCCGCCGACGACAAGCTGCAAGCGGGCGCGCCGTGGATCCAGGCGAGCATTACCGGCAGCCAGTTCGAAGGCCGCTTTGAATGGCAAGGCGAGCGGATTCGCCCGTTCATCACCGGCCGCGCCTACATGACCGCCGACAGTACCTTGCTGATCGACGAAACCGACCCGTTCGCGTGGGGCATCTGAGCCGCCACGCCGACTTTCCACCTCGAATCCAACGAAATGCCAAGGAGTTGAACCATGAGCGACAACATCTTCACCGGCTGCATGCCAGCCCTGATGACCCCGTGCACCGCCCAGCGCAAACCTGATTTCGATGCGCTGGTGGCCAAGGGTCGCGAGCTGATCGATGCCGGCATGAGCGCCGTGGTCTATTGCGGCTCAATGGGCGACTGGCCGCTGCTCACCGAAGCCGAGCGTCAGGAAGGCGTGTCGCGCCTGGTCGCTGCCGGGGTGCCTACCATCGTCGGCACCGGCGCGGTGAATACCCGTGAAGCGGTCTCCCATGCAGCGCATGCGGCGAAAGTCGGCGCGCAAGGCTTGATGGTCATCCCGCGCGTGCTTTCACGTGGAGCTTCGGCGACGGCGCAAAGGGCCCACTTCGCCGCGATCCTGCAAGCCGCACCGAATTTGCCGGCGGTGATCTACAACAGCCCCTACTACGGCTTCGCCACCCGCGCCGATCTGTTTTTCGAACTGCGCCGCGAATACCCGAACCTGATCGGTTTCAAGGAATTCGGCGGCGGCGCGGACCTGCGCTACGCAGCCGAGAACATCACCTCCAAGGATGACGACGTGACCCTGATGGTCGGTGTCGACACGCAAGTGGTGCACGGTTTCGTCAATTGCAACGCCACCGGCGCGATCACCGGCATCGGCAACGCCCTGCCGCGCGAAGTGCTGCAACTGGTCGCGCTGAGCAAGCAGGCCGCGCAAGGCGATGCCAAGGCCCGGCGTCAGGCGCGGGAGTTGGAGTCGGCGCTGGCGGTGCTGTCATCGTTCGACGAAGGTTGCGATCTGGTGCTGTATTACAAACACCTGATGGTGCTCAACGGCGACAAGGAATACACCCTCCACTTCAACGAAACCGATGTGCTGAGCGACTCGCAACGGCGCTATGCCGAGAAGCAATATTCGCTGTTCCGGCACTGGTACGAAAACTGGTCGGCCGAGCAGAACTTCGCCTGACCGCCACCTGCCGCGAGTCATCACGATTCGCGGCAGGCCTCGCTCATCTCACAGGAAGACACCATGACTCTGACGGGCAACATGCTGATCGGCCAACAAGCCGTGGCGGGCAATCGTCCGGCCTTTCGCGGGATCAATCCGGCGACCAACGAGGCACTTGCTCCGGAATACACCGGCGCGTCGGCCGAACAGGTGCAACAGGCCTGCGCGCTGGCGTGGACAGCACAAGACGCCTATCGCGAAACCAGCCTGAGCACCCGTGCGGCATTTCTGGAAAGCATTGCCGAGCACATCGAAAACCTCGGCAATGAACTGATCGAACGCGCCCACGCCGAAACCGGTTTGCCGCGCGCCCGCCTCGAGGGTGAACGCGGGCGTACTTGCCAGCAATTGCGCCTGTTCGCCCGCACGGTACGCGCCGGTGAATGGCTGGACGTGCGCGTCGATAATGCGCAACCGGAACGCCAGCCACTGCCGCGCTCCGACTTGCGCCAGCGGCAGATTGCCCTGGGGCCGGTCGCGGTGTTTGGTGCGAGCAACTTTCCGCTGGCATTTTCCGTGGCCGGTGGCGACACCGCCGCAGCACTGGCGGCCGGTTGCCCGGTAATCGTCAAGGCTCACACCGCCCATCCGGGTACCAGCGAACTGATCGGCCGCGCAGTCGCGCAAGCGGTCAAGGCCTGCGGTCTGCCCGAGGGCGTGTTTTCCTTGTTGTTCGATTCAGGGTACGAAGTCGGTATCGCGCTGGTCAGCGACTGGCGCATCAAAGCCGCTGGTTTCACTGGTTCGCGCACTGGCGGGCAGGCCTTGATGAAAGCAGCGCAAGCGCGGCCGGAGCCGATTGCGGTGTATGCGGAAATGAGTTCGATCAACCCGGTATTGCTGTTTCCTGCCGCGCTGGAAAATCGGACGCAGGCGTTGGCCGAAGGATTTGTCGCGTCGCTGACACTGGGCGCCGGGCAGTTCTGCACCAACCCGGGATTGTTGATTGCCCGCAAAGGCCCGGCGCTCGACGGGTTTCTCGGCGCGGTAGCGAAACTGACCTCAAAAAGTGCGGCGCAAACCATGCTCACGCCCGGCATCTTCGGCGCCTATCAAGCGGGTGTGACGGCTTTGCAAGACAATTCCCGTGCACGCGCGGTAGCAACTGGCGAACCCGGCAGCGGCCTGAATCAGTGTCAGGCGCAGGTCTTCAGTACCGAGGCAGCGGATTTTCTTGCCGATCATCGCTTGCAAGCCGAGGTCTTCGGCGCTGCATCGCTGATCGTGCAATGCAGCAGTAACGAGGAAGTCCGTCAGATCTGCGAACATCTGGAAGGCCAACTGACCGCGACTCTGCACATGGATGACGCTGACCTTGCTTTGGCGCGTGCGTTGCTGCCAACCCTGGAGCGCAAGGCCGGGCGCCTGCTGGTCAACGGCTGGCCGACCGGCGTGGAAGTCTGCGAGGCGATGGTGCATGGCGGGCCTTACCCGGCAACTTCGGATGCGCGCAGCACCTCTGTGGGCACTGCGGCGATCCTGCGTTTTCTGCGGCCGGTGTGCTATCAGGATTTCTCCGACAGCTTGCTGCCGACGGCGCTGCAACAGGCCAATCCGCTCAACCTTCGGCGCCTGCTCGATGGCCAGCGGGAAGCGACACACCATGGCAAATAACCCTTCGCACGACATCGCTGTGGTTGGCGCCGGGATTATCGGTGTGGCTTGCGCACTGCGCCTGGCGCGTCAGGGTTTGCGCGTGGTGGTCATCGATCAACAGGCACCGGGG
Source organism: Pseudomonas sp. UF-293 (assembly GCF_058245595.1). Taxonomy (NCBI): domain Bacteria; kingdom Pseudomonadati; phylum Pseudomonadota; class Gammaproteobacteria; order Pseudomonadales; family Pseudomonadaceae; genus Pseudomonas; species Pseudomonas sp. UF-293. The sequence goes on from NZ_JBSICA010000011.1 coordinate 179,722, forward strand.
CATGGCGCTTCGTTCGGCAATGCCGGGCATCTGGCCACCGAGCAGGTGTTTCCGATTGCTGATGTGTCGATCCTCAAGCGTTTGCCGGCCATGCTCATGGACCCGATGGGGCCGCTGCGCCTGGACTGGAAATACCTGCCGCGCGCCCTACCGTGGTTCACCCGGCTGCTGCTGAATCTGCGGCCCGAGCCTTTTCAGAAAACCGTCGCCGGCCTGCGCGCGCTCAATGAAAGCAGTCTCGACGCGTGGCAGCGCTTGCTTAGCGAAATCCAGCGCGCGGATCTGCTCAAGGTTGACGGCTCGTTACTGGTGTTCGAAAAACCTGAATCCCGGCAGGCCATCGAAGCCTTGCAGGCACGACTGCATCAGCAGCAGGTGCCGGTGGATTACTGGCAGGCCGGGGCGATCCGCCAGACCGCGCCGCAACTCAGTGAGCAGCTTCAGGGCGGACTGTTCTTCCCGCGCACCGGGCATTTCCTTGATCCCTATCGGGTGGTTTGTGCACTGGTTGAAGCGGCTCGGAGCAGCGGTGTGAGTTTTCTCCAGCAGCAGGTTCAGGGCGGCTACGTGCAGGAAAACGGCGTTTTACTGGTGACGGGCAACAGCGGTGTGACGGCCAGCCGCGTGTTACTGGCCTGCGGTGCGCATTCGGCGAAACTCACCGCCGCGCTGACTGGCAAGCAAGTACCGCTGGACACCGAACGTGGCTATCACCTGATGCTGCCGCATGAGCATGATCGCCTGCCCTTCCCCGTCACCTCGCTGGAACGCAAATTCATCATGACGCCGATGCGCGAGGGCCTGCGCCTGGCCGGCACGGTCGAGTTCGCCGGATTGGAGCGGCCAGCGAACATGGCGCGCGCCTGGCAGTTGCAGCGTTTGAGCCAAGGCCTTTTTCGCAAGGATCTGAACGCTGATAACGCAACTCCATGGATGGGCTTTCGCCCGTCGCTGCCGGATTCGCTGCCAGTGATCGACCAGGTCTGCGACGGCAAGGTCTTGCTTGCCTTCGGTCATCAGCATCTGGGTCTGACTCAAGCGGCGGTCACAGCTGAAATGATCGGGAAAATGGTTTCAGGCGCCACCCTCGCGTTGCCCAATACCGAGCCCTACCGACTGGCACGTTTCTAAACGTGCTTCAGCGCGTCGCCGTGATGCATGGCCAGATGGCCGGTCTTGTCGCTCTTGACCTCGTACTGCGGCGCGTCTTTCGAGGCCGGGCGGTGGCGGCCCATGAACTCAGTGTCGCGGGTGTGCACCTTGACCACTTTGCCGTGGATCTCGCCGGCCTCGGAATTCCAGCGCACCGCGTCGCCGACTTTGAATGAACTGCTCATCACTGCGTCCTCGCCTCTGGCTTGTTGGTTTATGGAGCCGCGCGCGTCGCAGAAATTCCGCTTTCTTTGCGAGGCGACCGAAGGCAGGCAAAAAAATCGAACGGCGAAAATCGCTCGCACCTCCAACCTGCACAAGCCGTAGAAAACGGCCATGACGAGGTGTGAAATGGACAACGATCAAGGCAAGCAAGGTGACGATCCGCTCCCAACTACCCCCGACCCGCTGAGTCCGGGGCGTACCGAGGTCGATCCGATGAAGGAGCGCGGCATCGACGAACTGCCCGACAACGAAGGCGAAATCCCGCTGGATGATGACGATACCGGCCTGGACCCGGAGCGCGTACGTCAGGAAACCGATAACGCCGAGATGGACAATCAGCCCAATCCGCGCTGAGCCTGGAAAGGCAGCCGTGACATTCGGCTGCCTTTGGCTTGTGCGGTCAACGGCAGAATCAGGCAAGCATGGCACAGAAATGCACTACTTCGCGCCCAGCTCCAGGCGCAACAATGAGCGTCCGACTACCCATGGAGGATGCTCACATGCTTGTAAACGCTTACGGCGCCCACGCTGGCGACAAACCTCTTGAGCCAATGCAGATCAACCGCCGTGCTCCGGCGGCGCACGACGTACAAATCGATATCGCCTTTTGCGGCATCTGCCATTCCGACCTGCACCAGGTGCGCGCGGAATGGGCTGGCACGCAATTCCCCTGCGTTCCCGGCCATGAAATCGTCGGCCGCGTCTCGGCGGTTGGCGATCACGTCAAAAGCTACAAGGTCGGCGATCTGGTCGGTGTCGGCTGCATCGTCGACAGCTGCCAGCACTGCGATGACTGCGAATCCGGTCTGGAAAATTACTGCGACGGCATGATCGGCACCTACAATTTTCCGACCCCGGACGCACCGGGCTGGACCCTCGGCGGTTACTCGCAAAACATCGTCGTGCACGAGCGCTATGTGTTGCGCATCCGTCATCCCGAGGCGCAACTGGCCGCCGTCGCGCCACTGCTCTGCGCCGGCATTACCACCTACTCGCCGCTGCGCCAATGGCACGCCGGACCCGGCAAGAAAGTCGGCGTGGTTGGCATCGGTGGCCTGGGTCACATGGGCATCAAACTGGCCCACGCCATGGGCGCCCACGTGGTCGCGTTCACCACCTCCGAATCCAAGCGTGAAGCGGCCAAGGCTCTGGGGGCGGATGAAGTGGTGGTGTCGCGCAATGCCGAGGAAATGGCGGCACACACCAAGAGCTTCGACTTCATCCTCAATACCGTCGCAGCGCCGCACGATCTCGACGCCTTCCTCGTGCTGCTCAAGCGCGACGGCGCCTTGACCCTGGTCGGCGCGCCCGCCTCGCCGCATCCGTCGCCGAACGTGTTCAACCTGCTCATGAAGCGCCGCACCATCGCCGGTTCGATGATCGGCGGCATCCCTGAAACCCAGGAAATGCTGGATTTCTGCGCCGAGCACGGCATCGTTTCCGACATCGAATTGATCCGTGCCGACCAGATCAATGAGTCCTACGAGCGCATGCTCAAGGGCGATGTGAAATACCGTTTCGTCATCGACAACGCAACCCTCGCCGGCTAAGCGCCAATGTCCATCGGCAGCGAAGTGCTGCCGATGGCTTTAGAGATTCCATCGGCGCGATTTGACAGCGCCCGCGTTGCTCGCCAGAGTCGCACCCCTTTTTCCACCGTTGGGTGAACAGGGGTCGCCGTTGAACCAACAGACATTGTCCATGCGCCTTGAACGCGTCGCCGCTCACGTGCCGGTCGGCGCACGACTGGCCGATATCGGCTCCGATCACGCCTATCTGCCCGTTGCCCTGATGCGCCGCGGACTTATTACAGCGGCGGTGGCTGGCGAGGTCACGTTGACGCCATTTCACTCGGCGCAACGCACCGTTAAGGACAACGACCTGCACGGCCAGATCAGCGTGCGCCTGGCCGATGGCCTGGCGGCAATCAAACCTGACGATGCGATCAGCGCCATCACCCTGTGCGGCATGGGTGGCGAAACCATTCGCGACATCTTCGAAAACGGCAAAGTCCACCTCAACGGCAACGAACGATTGATCCTGCAACCCAACGGTGGCGAACAACCGTTGCGCCAGTGGCTGATGGACAACGGCTATCGGATCCTCGGTGAGGAGGTGCTGCACGAGAACCGCTTCGACTACGAAATCATCGTGGCCGAGCCAGCCGTTGAACCGCTGACTTACAACACCAGGGAATTGTTTTTCGGACCGCTGCATCTGCAGACGCGCAGCCCTGCCTTTCTGCACAAGTGGCAACGCAGGCTGAGTCAGCGGCAGAAGACCTTGGGGCAGTTCACGCGCGCGCAACAGGCGTTGCCGGAGGACAAAATTCGGGCGCTGAGGCAAGAAATGCAGTGGATCAACGAATTGCTCGGGTGACTGTGCCGACCTCTTCGCGAGCAGGCTCGCTCCCACAGGGGATTCGGGATCGGCTTGGAATTTGTGGTGTGGCACATAACCAATGTGGGAGCGGGCTTGCTCGCGAAAGCGTCGGAACATCCAGCATCTTCATTGACGGGTGTACCGCAATCGCCAGCAGGCTCGCTCCCACAGGGGATTCGGGATCGGCTTGGAATTTGTGGTGTAGCACATAACCAATGTGGGAGCGGGCTTGCTCGCGAAAGCGGCGGAACATCCAGCATCTTCATTGACTGGTCCAATGCTATCGCGAGCAGGCTCGCTCCTACAGTTGACGGTGTTTTTTCAGGAAAAATGCATTGTCCTGTAGAAGTGAGCCTGCTCGCGATTGCGGTTCGTCAGCTGACATGGATGTTGAATATGCCGCCGCTTTCGCGGGCAAGCCCGCTCCCACAGGGGATTGGGATTGGCTTGGGACATGTAGCGCAACGCATAGCCAATGTGGGAGTGAGCTTGCTCACGAAAGCGCAGGCACATTCGACATTTTCTTAGACTGGTGTACCGCAATCGCCAGCAGTCTCGCTCCTACAGGGGATTCGGGATCGGCTTGGAATTTGTGGTGTAGCACATAACCAATGTGGGAGCGGGCTTGCTCGCGAAGGCGTCGGAACATCCAGCATCTTCATTGACTGGTCCAATGCTATCGCGAGCAGGCTCGCTCCTACAGTTGACGGTGTTTTGTCAGGAAAAATGCATTGTTCTGTGGAAGTGAGGCTGCTCGCGATTGCGGTTCGTCAGCTGACATGGATGTTGAATATGCCGCCGCTTTCGCGGGCAAGCCCGCTCCCACA